>NZ_BCUU01000007.1 GCF_001591385.1 Variovorax soli NBRC 106424 | reverse complement strand
CAGTCGATGGGTGGCGGCGGATTTTCCGGCGGCAGCCGCGGCGGCGGCGGAGGCTTCCATGGTGGTGGCGGCCGGGGTGGTGGCGGCGGCGGGCGGGGCGGACGGCGCTAGGCCGCTGCCGACCCATTGCCCACTTCAGCACCACTCATTCGCGAGGTTCACATCACCATGCAACACATCCAATACCGCATCCACGCGCTGGCGGGCGCCGCCATCACGGCGCTGGCCATGAGCTTCGGCACGCCCGCGGCCGCGCAGCAGAACTACCCCAGCGCCGAGGCCGCGTCGCAAGCCTTCTTCAACGCCATCGTCAACAACGACGAGGCCGCGCTGCGCACCGTACTGGGCGCCGACTGGAAGCGCTTCGTGCCCACCGGCGAGATCGACCGCGAGGACATCTACACCTTCCTGGAATCCTGGTCGAAGGGCCACAGCGTCGTGGCGGACGGCGACAACCGCGCCTACCTTGGCGCCGGCACCACGGGCTGGACGCTGCCCATTCCCATCGTCAAGGGCGCCGGCGGCTGGCACTTCGACCCGCGCGAGGGCCGGGACCTGATGAAGACGCGCCGCATCGGCCGCAACGAGCTGTCGGCCATGCACGCCGTGCTGGCGTACTACGACGCGCAGCGCGAGTACGCCTCGGTCGACCGGGACAAGAACGGCGTGCTCGAGTACGCGCAGAAGTTCGGCAGCTCGCCGGGCAAGCATGACGGGCTCTACTGGGTCACCAGGCCGGGCGAGCCGGAAAGCCCGCTGGGCCCGCTGTTCGCCAGCGCCCGCCCGGGCGAGGGCTACCACGGCTACCACTACAAGATCCTCAAGGCGCAAGGCCCGCATGCGCCGGGCGGCGCCTACAGCTACCTCATCGGCAACCGCATGCGCGCGGGCTTCGCGCTGGTGGCCTGGCCGGTGAGCTGGGGCGAGTCGGGGGTGATGAGCTTCATGGTCAGCCACGCCGGCGTGGTCTACCAGAAGAACCTGGGCTCGGGCACCGACGCCGCGGCGCGCGCGATGACGCGCTTCGATCCGGACGACAGCTGGCAGAAGGTCGACGTGCCCTGAGGCTCGTGGCACCGGCGCCCCGCCCTGGCTCTTGACAGTCGGCGCGGGGCGCGAGACAACCGGGCCGTGGGATCGACACAGGGAGCCATGCGCGGCATCCGCCAAGAGACACGCCAGCGCGACGGTCGAACGAGGAGTTTCTCCATGGCCAAAGGCAGGAAGGGCGCCAGGCAGGGCGCCGGCTTGGACGAGGATGTTCTGCAGGCTCCCCCCGCGTCGAGCGACGACGCGGAGCCGGCACCCGAAGGCGGCAAGCGCGAGCCCTTGTCGAACAAGGAATACGACAAGGCCCTGAAGGACCTGCACATCGAGCTGGTCAAGCTGCAGGAATGGGTCAAGCACGCGGGCCTGAAAGTCTGCGTGGTGTTCGAAGGGCGCGACGGCGCCGGCAAGGGCGGCACCATCAAGGCGATCACCGAGCGGGTCAGCCCGCGCGTGTTCCGGGTGATCGCGCTGCCCGCACCCACCGAGCGGCAGAAGTCGCAGATGTACTTCCAGCGCTACATGGGCCACCTGCCGGCCGCGGGCGAGATCGTCATCTTCGACCGCAGCTGGTACAACCGCGCCGGCGTGGAGCGGGTGATGGGCTTTTGCACCGAAGAGCAGTCCAAGCGCTTCCTGCAGGGCACGCCGCTGGTGGAGCGGGCCATCGTCGACTCCGGGATCATCCTGCTCAAGTACTGGCTCGAGGTGAACCCCGAGGAGCAGACGCGCCGGCTCATGGGCCGCATCGAGGACGGCCGCAAGATCTGGAAGCTCTCGCCCATGGACATCAAGTCCTACACCCGCTGGGACGACTACTCGCGCGCCCGCGACGACATGTTCAAGACCACCGATTCCCCGTGGGCGCCCTGGTACGTGGTGCGCTCGGACGACAAGAAGCGCGCCCGGCTGAACCTGATCCGCCACATGCTCAGCCAGATTCCGTACGAAGAGGTTCCGCGCGAGAAGATCAAGCTGCCCAAGCGGCGCATCAAGACCAGCTCGCGGCCGGACTACGTCTGCAAGTTCGTCCCCGAGGTCTTCTGACTTGACCATCCCCGCGAGCGCCGAAGGCGGCGCGCGGTCGCCGCCGCTGCTGCACTGGCTGCCTGGCCTGCGGCTGCTGCGCGCGTACGACCCGGCCTGGCTGCGGCACGACATCGTGGCCGGCCTGGTGCTCACCACCATGCTGGTGCCGGCGGGCATCGCATACGCCGAAGCGTCGGGCATCGGCGGCATCTACGGCCTGTACGCCACCATCGTTCCGCTGCTGGCCTATGCGATCTTCGGCCCGAGCCGCATCCTGGTGCTGGGCCCCGACTCGGCGCTGGCGGCACTCATCCTGGCCGTCGTCGCGCCGTTGGCCGCCGGCGATCCCGCACGTGCGGTGGCCTTGGCCAGCGCCATGGCGCTGGTCTCCGGTCTCGTGTGCATCGTCGCCGGGCTGGCCAAACTGGGCTTCATCACCGAGCTGCTTTCCAAGCCCATCCGCTACGGCTACATGAACGGCATCGCATTCACCGTGCTGCTGAGCCAGCTGCCCAAGCTCTTCGGCTTCTCGGTGAACGCGGACGGGCCTTTGCGGCAGATCGCCGGATTCGCCGAGGCCGTGATGGACGGCAAGACCTTGCCGGCTTCGCTGGCCGTGGGCGCCGGCACGCTGGCGGTCATCCTGCTGCTCAAGCGCTTTCCGCGCCTGCCCTCGGTGCTGATCGCCGTGCTGGGCGCCACGGTGGTGTCGGGCCTGCTGGACCTGCACGAGCGCGCGGGCCTGGCCGTGCTGGGGCCGCTGCCGCAGGGCCTGCCGGCGCCGGCCCTGCCGATCATCGGCTGGGCCGACCTGCAGCCGGTGCTGCTGGGCGGCGTGGCGGTGGCGCTGGTGGCCTTTGCCGACACCAGCGTGCTCTCGCGGGTGTATGCCGCGCGGCTGCGCACGCCGGTGGACCCGAACCAGGAAATGGTGGGCCTGGGCGCCGCCAACCTCGCGGCCGGCTTCTTCCAGGGCATGCCGATCAGCAGCAGTTCGTCGCGCACGCCGGTGGCCGAATCGGCCGGTGCGCGCTCGCAGCTCACCGGCGTGGTGGGTGCGCTGGCCATTGCGGCCCTGCTGTTCGCCGCGCCCAACCTGCTCAAGAACCTGCCGAGCTCGGCGCTGGCCGCGGTGGTGATCGCGGCGGCGCTGGGGCTCTTCGAGTTTCGCGACCTGGGGCGCCTGTACCGCATCCAGCGCTGGGAGTTCTGGCTGTCCGTGGCGTGCTTTGCGGGCGTGGCGGTGTTCGGGGCCATCCAGGGCATCCTCATCGCGGTGCTGATCGCGGTGATCGAATTCCTGTGGGACGGCTGGCGCCCCCACACGGCGGTGATGGGCAAGGTGCCCGGCATCGGCGGCTATCACGACATCACCCGCTATCCGGATGCCAGGCGCGTGTCCGGCCTGGTGCTGTTTCGCTGGGATGCGCCGCTTTTCTTCGCCAATGCCGAGCTGTTCCGCGAGAAGGTGCTGGCGGCGGTGGCCGAGTCGCCCACGCCGGTGCGATGGGTGGTGGTGGCGGCCGAACCCGTCACCAGCGTGGACGTGACCTCGTCCGACATGCTCGCCGAGCTGGACGAGGAACTGCAGGGCCGGGGCATCGAACTGTGCTTTGCCGAGATGAAGGACCCGGTGAAGGACAAGCTCAAGCGCTTCGGCCTGTTCGAGCGCTTCGGGGCGGCCACCTTCCATCCCACGGTGGAAGAAGCGGTGGCCGCCTACCAGTCGCAGGTTTCAGAAAAAAGACCGTCAGACGCGGGCGGCGCTCCTATCATGGGGTAGCGCCCGCCACCTTCGACATCAAGGAGATCCGCATGGCACGCCTCTGGATTGGAAACATCGAGGACAAGACCACCGACGAGGAACTGCAGGAGCTGCTGACCAAGTACGGCTTCCCCAAGTTCGATTCGATCGAACGGGTGCCCGGCGACGGCTCGCGGCCCGCCGCCATCTTCACCTTCGGTGAGGCCTCGCCCGAAGGGTTGGCGCTGGTCGCACCGCGCATCCAGGACCTGTTCTGGAAGCACCGCAAGCTCACCGTGCAGGTGATGCGCGACAACTTCGCCTGAGCGCACCGCGCCAAGAGTTCGACCCCATGGGCCTGATCGGCCGCCTGTTCGGCGGCAAGGACAAGGACCGCACCCCGCACGACCCGCGCCTGCGCCAGATGGTGGAGCGCGTGGTGGCAATGCATTCGCGCCTGCGCCTGGCGCCGCGCTGCGAGGCCCGCCTGGCAGCCGCGATGGCCCCGGCGCTCTCGCACATCGGCGAACTCGTCGCCAGCGTGCCGCGCGCCCACCAGGCCAGCACGGCGGCGTGGTCCACCGACCCCTATGTGCGTGCCTATTTCGCGGCACCGGATGACATCAACCACGTGCTGGCGCGTTCGCGGGCGCTGCATGACTTCTTCGATGCCAACCCCGGCGCCAGCACGGCCTACGCGGTGATGGGCATGACGATGAACGAGCGCAACACGCTCGGCGTGGCGCGCGTGGGCGAGCAGACCCGTTCGGACGTGCCGCAGACCACGCTGGGCTTTTCCGACCACCTCATCCGCCTGTGCGGCGTGGACGAGGACGGCCTGCGCGAGGAGGTGACGCAGCGCATGATCGACCAGATCGCCATCGAGGGCCTGGCCAAGGTCGCAGCCGACACCTCGCTGCGGGAAGACCTGGAGCAGGAGCGCGCGCTGCTCGCCACCCGGCTGCGCCTGCTCGAGCGCCAGGGCGCGGGGCTGCGCGGCATGGTCGGCGCCGATGAACCCGGCGGGGCGGGCGACCCGGGCGAACTCGCGCGCGTGCGCGCCGAGGCCGAGGAGAACGAGCGCCGGCTGCAGGCCCTGGGCCCGCGCTCCGAAGTCCTGTCGCGCCAGCTCGACACGCTGTGCAGCGCCTTCGGCAACGCCGGCGAGCTGCTGCAGGTCTCCAGCCTGACGCGACGCATCGACCGCATGAACGTGGTGGTGCAGCACGGTGTGGGTGACGAGGCCGAAAGCCATTCGCTGGAATTTCGCGTGGCGCGCGTGCCGGGCAACCCGCCGCAGCAGCGCGCCCTGGCCATCCTGAAGGTGGCCCGGGCCGACCTGCCGCACGCGGCCAACCTGCTGGACAACGCCGACCGCCTGCTGTGACGCATCGTCCGGCGGCCAACGGCTCAGGACGCGCGCGCCAGCTCCGCCTCGGCCCGCAGCCAGCGGATGAAGTTCTGCGCATCGGGGTTGGCCGCGCCGCGCCGCGATGTCTCGATGAAGTAGCCGCGGCTCGACGACGCGCCCGCCCCGAACGGCGCCACCAGGCGCCCTTCGCGCACCAGCTCGGCCAGCAGCGGCATGCGGCCGATCACCACGCCCTGCCCGGCCATGGCCGCCGCCACCGCATCGGTGTAGTGGTTGAAGCGCACGGTGCTTTTCATGCGCAGGTCCTTGAGCTGCATGATTTCGAGCCAGGGGTCCCAGTCGAGCGTCAGCGCATCGCTCATGCCGGGGGCATCGATCGTCAGCAGGGTCTGCTGGGCCAGGTCTGCCGGCTCGCGCAGCTGTGAAGCCAGCCGGGGCGCGCACAGCGGCATCACCGATTCCTCGAACAGCGCCGGCCCGCTGCCGCGGCTGAGCGCCACGAAGCGCACGGCCAGGTCGAGCCGGGCGCGGTCCAGGTCGTCGACCACCTCCAGCGAGGCCGACACCCGCACGTCCACCTGCGAATGGCTGGCGGTGAAGTGCGCCATGCGCGGAATGAGCCAGAGCGAGGCGAAGCCCGGCGTGCAGGTCATGGCCACCTGGCGCGGCGCCGGCACGCTGCGCAGGCGCGCGGTGGCGTCGCGCAGGCGCTCGAGGCATTCGACCGCGGCGCGCTGGAAGATGCGCCCCGCCTCGGTGAGCACGATGGCGCGGTGGCGCCGCTCGAACAGCGGCACGCCCAGGCTGTCTTCCAGCTGCGCGATCTGGCGGCTCACGGCCGACTGGGTCAGGTGGAGTTCTTCCGCCGCCTTGGTAAAGCTCAGGGCGCGTGCCGCGGCCTCGAAGCTGCGCAGCAGCTCCAGCGGCGGCAGGTCGTGGGCGTAGGAGACCGGTTTTGCATTCTCACTGCGCATGCAACGAGTTCCGAATCAGCGTGTGAACTTTGAAGGGGTGCTGACTATATTCATTCTCATGATGAATGCGAAGGAGTGTTTTCCCATGCGCACCACCGACCCCCTCTCCACCTTCAAGATCGAACTGCCGCGCCATGCCATCTTCACGGTGGCCGACATCGCCGGCGTGGGCATCGAATGCCAGAGCGGCTGCGTCTGGCTGACCCTGGACGACGACCCGCGCGACCTGGTGCTGGAGCCGGGCGAGCGCTTCGTCGGCGACATCCACCGCCGGGTGCTGGTGTCGGCCATCGAGGCGGCCAGCATCGCCGTCTCGCACGCCTTGCCTGCAGCCATGCCGGTGCCTGCCACGCCCGGGAACGCAGGCGCGTCGCACCCGCGACTTTTCGCGCAGGGGTTGTCCCCGGCTTGACCCCCTGCCGGCCGCGGCCGAACCTCGACCCCTTGTTTCCCAAGGAGTCGAACCCGATGTCCACGGTTGTGCATGAAACCCAGGACGGCATTGCCACCCTGAGCCTGAACCTGCCGCACAAGCTCAACCCGATCGCCGCCGAGCTTCAGCAGGAACTGCGCGCCGCCCTGGCCCGCGTGCGCGATGACCGCAGCGTGCGCGCCCTCATCCTGACAGGCGTGGGCAAGGCCTTCTGCGTGGGCGCCGACCTGAGTTCGATGGGCGGGCGCGATGCGAGCGGCCCCAGCCTGGGCGATGCCACCGCGCGCTGGATGCAGGAACTGAGCCATCCGCTCATCGAGGACCTGCGCAGCATGCCGGTGCCGGTGCTGTGCGCCGTCAACGGCGCGGCCGCCGGCGCCGGCGTGGGCGTGGCGCTGGCCTGCGACATCGTCATTGCGGCAAAGAGCGCGTACTTCTACCTGCCCTTCCTGCCCAAGCTGGGCATCGTGCCGGACCTGGGCTGCACCTGGGCCATCCCGCGCCTGGTGGGCCCGGCACGCGCCATGGGCATGGCGCTGCTGGACGAACGGGTGAGCGCCGAGCTGGCCGTGCAGTGGGGATTGATCTGGGCCAGCTTCGAGGACGACCTGCTGCTGCTCGAGGCGCAGAAGATCGCCCAGCGACTGGCCCGGCTGCCCGCGCACGCGGTGGTCGAGGCGCGGCGCGCGCTGGAAGCCTCGGCGCGCCACACGCTGCCCGAGCAGCTGCATTACGAAAGCGAACGCCAGCGCGAGCTGATCGACCGGCCCGAATTCGCCGAAGGCGTCGCTGCTTTCCTGCAAAAGCGCGCGCCCGTCTTTCCCGGACGATGAGGGGCCCGCGGCGCGCCGCGCCTCGATGACGATTTGAAGCAGCGGCCGGCGCCACGCTGCATGACAATGGCCCGGATGAACGCGGCGCCTGCAGCCATCGACACCACCCGCTGCCCGCTGTGCGGCGCCGACAACCGCTGCGCGGTCGAGCTGGAACGCGCCACCGGCCAGGCGCAGCCGCCCTGCTGGTGCATGGACAAGCCGCCAATGGACGCTGCTGCCGCCCAGGCGCTGCAGCGGCGCCTTCCCGACAGCGCACGCGGCCTGGCTTGCGTCTGCGCTGCGTGCATGGTCCAGTTGCTGGAAGACACCCGGGAGCACATGCCATGAGCAACGACACGACGCGAATCACCAATGCCTTCTATGCCCAGTCGGGCGGGGTGACCTCGGTCATCAATGCCTCGGCCTGCGGCGTGATCCAGGCCGCGCGCCGGCACCCGGATCGCATCGGCAAGCTCTACGCCGGTCGCAACGGCATCCTGGGCGCGCTGGCCGAGGACCTGATCGACACCGGCCAGGAAAGCGACGAAGCGATTGCCGCGCTGCGCAGCACGCCGGCGGGCGCCTTCGGCTCATGCCGCTACAAGCTCAAGTCGCTGGAGAAGAACCGGCGCGAGTACGAGCGGCTCATCGAGGTGTTCAAGGCGCACGGCATCGGCTACTTCTTCTACAACGGCGGCGGCGACTCGGCCGACACCTGCTTCAAGATGAGCCAGCTGTCGCAGGCCATGGGCTACCCGCTGCAAGCCATCCACGTGCCCAAGACCATCGACAACGACCTGCCGCTGACCGACTGCTGCCCGGGCTTCGGCTCGGTGGCCAAGTACGTGGCGGTGTCCACCCTCGAAGCATCGTTCGACGTGCGCTCCATGGCCGCCAGCTCCACCAAGGTGTTCGTGCTGGAGGTGATGGGCCGGCATGCGGGCTGGATCGCCGCGGCCGGCGCGCTGGCGGCGGACCACGGGATTCCGGTGGTGGTGCTGTTTCCGGAGATCGAGTTCGACCAGGCCGGCTTTCTCGCCCGCGTCGATGCCCTGGTGAAGCACCACGGCTACTGCACCGTCGTCGTGTCCGAAGGTTGCCACTACGCCGACGGCCGCTTCCTGGCCGAGCAGGGCTCGCGCGACGCCTTCGGGCATGCGCAGCTCGGCGGCGCGGCGCCGGTGGTGGCGCAGATGGTGAAGGAAGCGCTGGACCACAAGTTCCACTGGGCCGTGGCCGACTACCTGCAGCGCTCGGCGCGGCACATCGCCTCGGCCACCGATGTGGAGCAGGCCTATGCCCTGGGCGAGCGCGCGGTGGAGCTGGCGCTCTCGGGCCACAACGCCGTCATGCCCTGCATCGAGCGCACGTCCGATGCGCCCTATGCCTGGCGCATCGGCACCGCGCCACTGGACCAGGTGGCCAACACCGAGAAGAAGATGCCGCGCGAGTTCATCTCGGCCGACGGCTACGGCATCACCGATGCCTGCCGCCGCTACCTGCTGCCGCTGATCGAGGGCGAGGACTACCCCGCCTATCGCAACGGCATGCCGGTGTATGCCACGCTCAGGCTGCAGTCCGTGGAAAAGAAGCTACCGGCCTTCGAGATGGCTTGAGCCCTCGCGCTGCTGCGCCACCAGCTGGTGGATGAACTGCAGCTTGCGCACCACCGAATGAGGCAGCGCAAAAGGATAGTTGTCCGGCTGCCCCATGCTGCGCGAGAACTCGTTGAGCACGTGCGTCAGCCGCACCCAGCCGTTGAGAAATTCCAGGAACTGCGCGGCCTGCGGATCATCGCTGCGCCACAGGTCTTCGGGCTGGAACAGGTCCTCTTGCGCGACTTCCACCTTGAGCGGGTTCACGCCGAAGCTCAGCGCCGTGTCCGCCGTATCGGTCATGTGCAGGTAGTGCGCCCAGGTTTCGGCCCAGTCCTCCCATGGGTGGGCGCCGGCATACGAACTGACGAAATTCGCCGCCCAGTCCGCGCGCGGGCCATTGCGGTAGTGCGCCTGCAGCGCCTGCGCGTAGTCGGCGCGCTCGTCGCCGAACAGGTCGCGAAAGCCCGCCAGCCAATCGTCATGCGGTGCCACCAGCAGGTCCCAGTAGTAGTGCCCGATCTCGTGGCGGAAATGGCCGAGCAGGGTGCGGTAGGGCTCGCGCATCTGGGCCCGCACCTGTTCGCGCACCGAGTCGTCCGCCTCGGCCACGTTCAGCGTGATCACGCCGCCGGCATGGCCCGTCATCACCGGCTGGCCCGGCAGCTCCGACAGAAAGTCGAAGGCCAGGCCATGCTGCGGATCCTGCACGCGCGTGGTCACGGGCAGGCCCAGTGCCAGCAGCTGCGACAGCAGGCGCCGCTTGGCCTGCTCCAGCAGGTTCCAGCGCTGCGGGTTGCCGGGCACCGACAGGTCGGGCAGGGTGCGCGTCGTGCTGCAGGCCAGGCACATTCCCGAAAGAAGGCCCATGGGCGCTTCGGCATCGGGCACGGTCTCGGTCTCTGCAGGCACAGGCACCATCCAGTTGCAGCCCGAGGCGCTGGTGAAGTTGGCGCAACGCCGATAGCGCAGCCCGCGCTCGTCGCCGAACACGGTGAAGTCTTCGGAATCGGCCACCGGCGCCAGCGGGACCACGCCCAGGCGTTCGATCACGTAGCCCAATGGCGTCTGGCAGGCCAGGCACCGGCTGTTGCGCAGGAACACGGGCCGCCCGCACTGGCACTGGTAGGCGCGGCTGACCGTGGGCGCCGTCAAGGCCTCGGCAGGCACGTCACTCCCTGATTGCGGGGCTGCAGCTGGATGGTCCGGCATGTGTTCTTTCATCTGACCGGCCATTGTGCGGGCGCCAAGGCGACTGCCGTGTCGGCGCAAAGGCCGATATCCTCGGGGCGAGCCGCCCATTGCGGCGCGCTGCCTTCTCCGATGAAATCCGACGACACCAACCCTGCCGCAGCGCCGGCCATGCCCAGCCTGCGCGAGCGCTACGGCGAGCGCTACCGCTGGTACCTGCTGCTGTCGGTCATGGTGGGAACGATGGCCTCGATCATGTCCTCGACCATCGTGAACGTGGCCATTCCGGACATGAGCCACTACTTCGGCCTGGGACAGGACCGTGCGCAGTGGGTCACGTCCGGCTTCATGGTGTCGACCACCGCGGCGATGCTCATGACGCCCTGGCTGCTCGCGCGCTTCGGCTACCGCCGGACCTACGTGGCCACCATGCTGCTGCTCATGGTCGGCGGCATCGTCGGCGGGCTGGCAAGCCAGTTCTGGCTGGTGCTGCTGGCGCGCGTGGCCGAGGGCCTGGCGGCGGGCGTGGTGCAGCCCATTCCGGCCATCATCATCCTGCGCGCCTTCGAGCCGCACGAACAGGGGCGCGCCAGCGGCCTCTTCGGCATGGGCGTGGTGCTGGCGCCGGCGGTGGGGCCGAGCATCGGCGGCGTGCTGGTGGACCTGTTCGGCTGGCGTTCGATCTTCTTCATGGTGGTGCCTTTCTGCCTGGCCTCCCTGTGGGCCGCCTACAAGTTCGTGCCGACCACCGCGCCGGGCGGCGTGACCGCCGAGCGCGGCGCGCGGCTGGATTGGGGCGGGCTGGCGCTGGCCACGGCGGGCACGCTGTGCCTGCTCAACGGCCTCGTCGAGCTGCGCGGCGGCACGGCGCTGGAAAGCGGCCTGCTGCTGGCGGGCGCCGCCGTTTCGCTGATTGCGTTCATCGCCTGGGAAAAGCGCATGGCGGCCAGCGGGGGCGCGCCGCTCATGAACCTGGCCCTGTTCGGCTACCGGCAGTTCGCCATGGGCAGCGTGGTGGCCTTCATCTACGGCACGGCCCTGTTCGGCTCCACCTACCTGCTGCCGGTGTACATGCAGGTGGGGCTGCACCTTTCGGCCTCGCACGTGGGCACCATCATGCTGCCGGCGGGCATCATGCTGGCGCTGACCATTCCGTGGGTGGGCCGCATGGCGGACCGCAAGCCCACCTGGCTGCTGGTGAGCACGGGCCTGGCGCTGCTGGCCCTGTCCTTCGCGCTCATGCTGACGCTTCGGCTGGGCAGCGCCATCTGGCTGCTGGTGCTTTTTGCGGTGATCGGGCGGGTGGGGCTGGGCTTCATCCTGCCTTCGCTCAACCTGGGCTCGATGCGGCCGCTGGCCCAGCCGCTCATTCCCCAGGGTTCCAGCGCCATCAGCTTCATTCGCATGCTGGGCGGGGCGGCGGGCGTGAGCCTGTGCGCCATCGTGCTGGAGTGGCGGCTGGCCGCGCATGGCGATTCGCTGGCCAACGCCGCCACCAGCCCCGCGCGGATTGCGGCCTTCGACGAGGTCTTCGCCATGCTGGCCGGCATCTGCGCCCTGGCGGTGTGCGCGGCCTGGCAGTTGCGCGAGGCGCCGGCGCCGCGAGACACGCCGCCGGCCGAGCCGCACTGACCGCACCCGACATTCGGCTGGCCATTTCGCGCTCTAATGGCGCGATGTGCCAATTGCTCGGAATGAACTGCAACACGCCGACGGACGTGACCTTCAGCTTCACGGGATTCGCCCAGCGCGGCGGGCGCACCGACCACCATGCCGACGGCTGGGGCATCGCCTTCTTCGAGGACCGCGGGCTGCGGCATTTCGTGGACCACCAACCGGCCTGCGAATCGCCGGTGGCCGAGCTGATCCGCCGCTACCCCATCCGCAGCCGCAACGTGGTGGCCCACATCCGCAAGGCCACGCAGGGCGAGGTGAACCTGCAAAACTGCCACCCCTTCGTGCGCGAGCTGTGGGGCCGCTACTGGGTGTTTGCCCACAACGGCGACCTGAAGGATTTCCGCCCGCGCCTGCACGGCAACTTTCACCCGGTGGGCAACACCGACAGCGAGCACGCCTTCTGCTGGCTCATGCAGGAGCTGGCCAAGTCGCATGCCGACGTGCCCAGCGTCGATGAACTCACGCTCACGCTGAAGGAACTGGCGCCGCGCTTCGCGCGCCAGGGCACCTTCAACTTCATGTTGTCCAACGGGCAGGCGCTGTGGGCGCATGCCTCCACCCACCTGTGGCATGTGGAACGGCGGCACCCGTTCACGACCGCGCACCTGGCCGACGAGGACCTGTCGATCGACTTTGCCGACCACACCACGCCGAACGACCGGGTGGCGGTGGTGGTCACGGCGCCGCTCACCACCAACGAGCCCTGGGTCGCGTTCGACCCCGGCGAATTGCGCGTGTTCGTGGACGGCCAACTGCGGCGCAGCTGAGCCCGCCAAGTCCAACGCGCGGCTTTCGCGCAACAGATTCGCGCCTGATCGGCACCGATCGGCGGCCAATTGCCACCAAAGGGCGGCCACGATCGCTCCAAACCTTAATAATAGGAGTTCTCATTTGCAATAACAGAGCCTTCCCTTGCCCGCCTCCTTCTCAGCCCGTTTCACCCTGCGCGCGGTCGCGCTGGCCGCTGCCGTCGCCGCCTCGGCCCCGCATGCGCTGGCGCAGGACAACAACCCGCCAGCCGCTTCCGCCGGCACCCTGAACACCATCACGGTGGAGGCCAGCGCCGACGCATCGGCCGCGGGCCTGGCCAAGCCCTTCGCCGGCGGGCAGGTGGCACGCGGCGGTCGGGTGGGCATCCTGGGCACCCAGGACATCATGAGCACGCCCTTCTCGTCGACCAGCTACACCAACGAGCTGATCCAGAACCAGCAGGCGCAGAGCGTGGCCGACGTGCTGCTCAACGACCCGACCGTGCGCCAGGCGCGCGGCTTCGGCAACTTCCAGGAGCTGTACGTGCTGCGCGGCTTTCCGGTGTTCTCGGACGACATCGTCTACAACGGCCTGTACGGCATGCTGCCGCGCCAGTACATCGCCTCCGAGTTCTTCGAGCGCGTGGAGGTCTTCCGCGGCGCCAACACCTTCTTGACCGGCTCGGCGCCCGGCGGCACCAACATCGGCGGCTCCATCAACCTGCTGCCCAAGCGCGCGCCCAACGATCCGCTCACCAGCATCAGCGCCGGCGTGCAGACCGGCGGCGAAGGCTATCTGGCCGCCGACATCGCGCGCCGCTTCGGGCCGGACCAGAGCACCGGCATCCGGCTGAATGCGGTGCGCCGCGACGGCGGCACCGGCGTGGACGACGAATCGCGCGAGCTGAGCGCGCTGAGCCTGGGCGTGGACTGGCACAACCGCAACGTGCGCCTGTCGGCCGACATCGGCTGGCAGGACCACGACCTCAAGCAGGGCCGCCCGAGCGTGACGCCGGCCGCGGGCATGGCGCTGCCGACCCCGCCCGATTCGGACAGGAACTGGGCGCAGCCCTGGACCTACTCGAAGGAGCGCGACACCTTCGGCACCCTGCGCGGCGAAGTCGACATCACCGACAACATCACCGCCTGGGCCGCCGCAGGCGCGCGCCGCGGCACCGAGTCGAATTCGGTGGCCAATCCGACGGTGCTCAACGCGGCCGGCGACACGAGCGCCTTCCGCTTCGACAACGTGCGCAAGGACGAGATCGCGACCGGCGAAGCGGGTGTGCGGTTCAAGTTCAACACGGGCAGCGTGGGCCATACGCTCACCACGGCGGCCTCCACCTACAGCAGCAAGGAGCGCGACGCGTACGCGTTCTCCAGCTTCTTCGGCGACAACCTCTACAACCACGTCAACGTCGCCGCGCCTGCGCTGTTCCCGGCCACGGGCAGCTTCAGCGACCCGCAGGTCACCCTGCGCAACAAGTTCAAGAGCGTGGCCGTCGCCGATGCCATCTCCTTCTTCGACGACAGGCTGATCGCCACCGTGGGCATCCGCCGCCAGAGCATCGAGCAGGACAGCTTCGACTACGTCACCGGCGCGCCCACCACCAGCTACGCGTCGGCGCGCAACACGCCGATGGCGGGCCTCTTGTTCAAGCTGAACCAGCAGGTCTCGCTGTACGGCAACTACATGGAGGCGCTCATTCCCGGCCAGGCCGCGCCTGCCAGCACGGCCAGCGGCCCGGTGGCCAATGCCGGCGAAGTCTTCCAGCCCTTCCGCTCCAAACAGAAAGAGCTGGGCCTGAAGTACGACGGCGGCACCCTCGGCGCCAGCGTGGCGGCCTTCTCCATCGAGCAGCCCCAGTACTTCGTGCAGAACAACGTCTTCGGCCCCAACGGCGAGCAGCGCAACCAGGGCGTGGAGTTCTCGGTGTTCGGCGAGCCGGTCAAGGGCGTGCGCCTGTTGGGCGGCCTCAGCCTCATGGATCCGCAGCAGCGCCGCACCGCCGGCGGGCTGACCGACGGCAAGGACGTGATCGGCATTCCCAACACCCAGTTCAACCTGGGCGGCGAATTCGACATCCCCGGCGTGCAGGGCCTGGCGGTCAACGCGCTGTGGCTCTACACGGGCAAGCAGTACGCCGACGCGGCCAACACGCAGGCGCTGGATGCATGGAACCGCGTGGACATCGGCGCGCGCTACCTGATGGATATCGGCAGCGGCCGCCTGCTCACGCTGCGCGCCAAGGTGAGCAATGTGTTCGACAAGTCGTACTGGGCCTCGGCCGGCGGCTATCCGGGCTCCAACTACCTGGTGATGGGCGCGCCCCGCACCTTCAGCCTGAGCGCGACCGTGGACTTCTGAGCCGCGCGGCGGCTACTGGCCCGAGGCGACGAGCCGCTCCAGCGCATCGATGAACATGGCCGGCACGTCGAAGCCGGTCTGCTCGGTGATCTCCTGGAAGCAGGTCGGGCTGGTCACGTTGATCTCGGTGAGCGAGCCGCCGATCACGTCCAGGCCGATCAGCAGCAGGCCGCGTGCCGCCAGCACCGGGCCGATGGCGTTGGCGATCTTCCAGTCTTCCTCGCCCAGGGGCTGCGCCACGCCCTTGCCGCCCGCGGCCAGGTTGCCGCGGATCTCGCTGCCCTGCGGAATGCGCGCCAGGCTGTAGGGCACCGGCTTGCCGTCGATCACCAGCACGCGCTTGTCGCCCTTGACGATCTCGGGCACGAAGCGCTGCACCATGATGGTCTGCGTGCCGTGCTTGTTGAGCGTCTCGATGATGGAGCCGAGGTTCAGGCCGTCGGCGCCCACGCGGAAGATGCCCATGCCGCCCATGCCGTCCAGCGGCTTCAGGATGATCTCCTGGTGCTCGGCATGGAAGGCCTTGACGGCCTTCTCGTCGCGCGTGACCAGCGTGGGCGTGGTGTGCTCGGCGAACTCCATGATCGCCAGCTTTTCCGGGTGGTCGCGCAGCGCGCTGGGCTTGTTGACCACGCGCGCGCCCTCGCGCTCGGCCTGCTCGAGCAGGTGCGTGGCGTAGATGTACTCGGCGTCGAAAGGCGGGTCCTTGCGCATCAGCACCGCGTCGTATTCGCGCAGGGGCACTTCGCGCGTGGCTTCCACGCGAAACCATTCGTTCTTGTCGCCGGTGAGCGCGACCTCGCGCACCGTGGCGGTCACCGGACGGCCGCGCTGCCAGCCCAGGTGCTGCGGCTCGCAGGCGGCCAGCTTGTGGCCGCGGCGCTGGGCCTCGCGCATCATCGAGAAGGTGGTGTCCTTGTAGATCTTGAAGAGCTCGAGCGCGTCGGCAACGATGAGGATGTTCATGGCGAAGTGGTCTTTCCAACGGATGCGTTCTTGTCATCGGCGCGGCGGCGTGCCCGGCCGATGCCCTGGATGCCGAGTGCGGCAGCCCCGGCCACCACACCCCAGAAGGCCGAGCCCACGCCCGCCAGCGTGACGCCCGACAGGGTGACGAGAAAGGTGATGAGCGCGGCCTCGCGGTGCGACTCGTCGCGCACTGCCAGTGCCAGGCCGCTGCCGATGGTGCCCAGCAGCGCCAGGCCGGCGATGGCCGCGACAAGCTCTTTCGGAAAAGCAGTGAGCAGCCCGGTGACGGCCGCGCCGAAGAAGCCGATCAGCACGTAGATGGCGCCGCAGGACACGGCCGCCGTGTAGCGCCGCGCCGGATCCTCATGCGCCTCGCGCCCCATGCTGATGGCCGCCGTGATGGCGCTGAGGTTGAGCGCATAGGCGCCGAAAGGCGCCAGCAGCAGCGTCATCACCCCGGTGAAGCTGATGAGCCTGGAGATGGGCATGTCGTAGCCGGCGGAGCGGATGGCCGCCACGCCCGGCAGGTTCTGCGATGCCATGGTGACGACAAACAGCGGCAAGGCCAGGCTCACCGCCGCCTGCCAGCTGAACGCGGGCATGGTGAACACGGGTTTGGCCAGTTCGAAATGCACCGCCGACCAGGCCAGCTCGCCGCGCGCGGCGACAAAGGCGATGGCCACCACCAGCGTGAGCGGCACCGCATAGCGCGGCCACAGGCGGCGCGCGACCAGGTAGCTGCCCAGCATGACCAGCACCAGGGGCAGCGCGGTCTGCGCCGCCTGGAAGGCCTGCAGCCCGAAGCGGGCCAGCACGCCGGCCAGCAGGGCCGAGGCGATTTCCATCGGGATCTTGTTCATCACCCGCTCGAACCAGCCGGTGGCGCCAGCCAGGGTGATGAGCATCGCACACACCATGAAGGCGCCCACCGCCTCGTTCATGGAAAAGCCCGCGCCGGCCACCGCCAGCACGGCCGCGCCGGGCGTGCTCCAGGCGATCATCACCGGCTTCTTCCACAAGAGCGAGGGAATGGCCGACGCCAGTCCCATGCCGATGCCCAGCGCCCACATCCACGAGGCGATTTCCGCCGCGCTGGCGCCGAAGGCCTGCGCCGCCTGGAACACGATGGCCACCGAGCTGGTGAAGCCCACGAGCACCGCCACGAAGCCCGCCACAAAGGCCGAGAGGCTCAGGTCCTTGAAAAAACGCATGGGCGCGATTGTGCCGGGACGGGCGAAACTGCGCCCCCGTGGGTCCATATGCGCGCTGGCCCAGGCCAGGGCACCCGCGGAACTGGCTTTGCCAGGCCGCTGGGTGCGCCCCCTCGCAGGGGGTTGGCGGACCTGCGAAGCGGGGCAGCCTGGGGGTGGGCCTAAATTTCGATCTTCGACCCGAGCTCGACCACTGCATTGTTGGGCAGACTCAGGAAGTCCGCCGCACCGCTGGCGTTGTGGTGCATCTGCGCAAACAGCTTCTCGCGCCAGGGCGCCATGCCGCTGCCCAGCGTGGGAATGACCACGTCGCGCGACAGGAAGTAGCTGGTGGTCATGGGCTCCATCTGGCAGCCGCGCATGCGGGTGCCGTCCAGCGCGCTGGGCAGGTCGATGTCGTTCTTGAAGCCGTAGTGCACGATCACCTGCCAGCAGTGGCGGCCCAGCGGCTCCATTTCGATGCGCCTGTCCATCGGGATCCAGGGCACTTCGTGGTTGCGCACGGTGACGAACAGGTTGTATTCGTGCAGCACCTTGTTGTGCTTGAGGTTGTGCAGGAGCGCGTTGGGCACCACGCCCGGCTCGGCCGTGAGGAACACGGCGGTGCCGTCCACCCGCGCCGGCGGGTTGACGAACACCGAGTCGAGGAAGGCGCGCAGGTCGATGGCGTCCTGCCGCTGCACCTGGCCCATCAGGCGCCGGCCTTCCTTCCAGGTGATCATGAGCGTGAACACCGCGCCGCCGATGAGCAGCGGGAACCAGCCGCCCTGCAGCAGCTTGAGCAGGTTGGAGGCGAAGAACGCGAAGTCCACCACGAAGAAGATCGCGGTCGCGCCGATGCAAAGCGCCAGGGGCAGCTTCCAGGCAAAGCGGATCACGAAGAAGGTCAGCACCGTGGTGATCAGCATGTCGGTGGTCACCGCGATGCCGTAGGCCGCCGCCAGGTTGCTGGAGCTGCGGAACATCACCACCGCCAGCACGATGGCCACGAACAGGCCCCAGTTGACGAAGGGGATGTAGATCTGCCCCGCGGTGCGCACGCTGGTGTGCTCGATATTCAGGCGCGGCAGGTAGCCCAGCTGGATCACCTGGCGCGTGACGCTGAAAGCCCCGGTGATCAGGGCCTGCGATGCAATCACGGTGGCCGCCGTGGCCATCACCACCATCGGGATCACGGCCCACTCGGGCGCCATCATGAAGAAGGGGTTCTTCACCGCGGCCGGCTCGCGCAGGAGCAGCGCGCCCTGGCCGAAGTAGTTGAGCGTGAGCGCGGGCATCACCACCGAGAACCAGGCGATGCGGATCGGCCCCTTGCCAAAGTGGCCCAGGTCCGCATACAGGGCTTCGGCGCCGGTCACGCACAGCACCGTGGCGCCCAGGATGAGAAAGCTGGTGCCCGGGTTGTTCCAGATGAAGCCCAGCGCGTAGTGCGGGCTCAGCGCCCACAGGATCTCGGGGTGGGTGACGATCTGCGCGACACCCAGCACCGCGATGGCGACGAACCAGATCAGCGTGATGGGCCCGAAGAACTTGCCGATGCCCGCCGTGCCGTGCTTCTGCAGCGCAAAAAGGCCGAACAGCACCACCAGGGTGATCGGGATCACGTATTCCTTGAAGTGCGGCGACACCACCTCCAGGCCCTCGACCGCCGAGAGCACCGAGATGGCCGGCGTGATGACGCCGTCGCCGTAGAACAAGGAAGTGCCGAAGATGCCCACCGCGAGCAGCACGCCGCGCAGCTTCGGCCGGTCCACCACCGCCTGGGAGGCCAGCGCCAGCATGGCGATGAGGCCGCCCTCGCCCTCGTTGTCGGCGCGCAGCACCAGCACCACGTATTTCAGCGAGACGATGATGGTCAGCGTCCAGAAGAACATCGACAGGATGCCGAAGACGTTCTCGGAGTTGAACTGCACACGATCGTGGCTGAACACCTCCTTCATCGCGTACAGCACGCTGGTGCCGATGTCGCCGTAGACAACGCCGATGGCCGCCAGGATCAGCGCCGCGGATGCAGTGGATTTTTTGGAAGACACGTCGCGTGACAGCAATGGGTGCAGTGGCGCTGCTCTTTACGCCGGGAGATGGGGGCTCCCGCCGATGGCCGCGCTTGCCTGCGCCCGAGGGCGTTGCATTGTTCTGGGTAGGGTATTGTGCAGTCCCGCCGCGTGGCCGCCAATGTGAAGTGGCGGCGCGGCGGGTTAGGTCATTCGTAGACTTCGGCGTCCGGGTCGGTGGCTTCCAGCTCGTAGCTGGCGGCCACCATGGCCAGGCGCCCGATCACGCCGTACATGTAGAAGCGGTTGGGCGCGCTGGCACCGGGCTTGGCACCCGGCACAGGTAAGTGCGCACTTTCGGAAAACGCCAGCGGCACGAAGCTGGCGCCGGGGGAATCGAGGTTCTCGTCGATGCTGCGCTCGGCATGCACCCGGTAGAAGCCGCCCACCACGTAGCGGTCCATCATGTAGACCACCGGCTCTGCGACGCCGTCGTGCACCCGCTCGCGGGTCAGAACGCCTTCCTGCACGATGATCTCGCTGCCCAGCGCCGACACGGCGCGCGAGCCGCCGGTCCTGGCCTTCTGGAACAGCGCCTCCAGGTCCTTGATGTCGCGCACCGTCATCACGCCCACGCCGTTGGTGCCGTTGTCCGGCTTGACGACGACGAAGGGCTTCTCGTTGATGCCGTATTCCTTGTACTTGCGCCGGATCTTGGTCAGCAGCTGGTCGCAATGGGTGATGAGCTCGTCCTGCCCGGACCCGGTGGCCAGGTCCACGCCCTCGGCATGGCTGGACATGGGGTTGATCAGCCAGGGGTCGATGCCCAGCAGCTTGCCGAAGCGCTTGGACACCTCTTCATAGCTGCGGAAATGCTTGCTCTTGCGCCGCACCGACCAGCCGGCATGCAGCGGCGGCAGCAGGTACTGCTCGTGCAGGTCTTCCAGGATGCCCGGCACGCCGGCCGACAGGTCGTTGTTCAGCAGGATGGTGCAGGGGTCGAAGTTCTTCAGCCCCAAGCGCCGCTTGCCACGCACCACCGGCTCCAGGCACACGCTTTCGCCATGCGGCAGCACGATCTTCTTGGGCGACTTGATGGCCGGGTCGATGGAGCCGACCTTCACGTTCAGCCCCGCCATCTGGAAGATGCGCACCAGTTGGGCGACGTTGGCCAGGTAGAAGGTGTTGCTGGAGTGGTTTTCCGGCACCACCAGCAGGTTGCGCGCCTCGGGGCAGATCTTCTCGATGGCCGCCTGAGCCGCCTGCACCGCCAGCGGCAGCATTTCCTGGGTGAGGTTGTTCCAGCCGCCGGGGTAGAGGTTGGTGTCGACCGGCGCCAGCTTGAAGCCGGCGTTGCGGATGTCCACCGAGCTGTAGAAGGGCGGGGTGTGCTCCATCCATTCCAGGCGGAACCAGCGCTCGATGGCGGGCATCGAGTCGAGCACTCGCTGCTCGAGTTCGTTGATCGGACCGGTCAGGGCGGTGACGAGATGGGGGACCATGCAGCAGCCTTGTTATGCGAGTTCTTGCCTGAGCAAAGAACTGCAATTGTAGATAGGGGTAACCCACCCCCATCACAAGCCCCGCCCGCCGACAGGGCCCGAGGGCCGCAACTAGCTGCGGACCTCGCCCTGGCCGAGCACCACGTACTTGAGGGAAGTCAGCCCTTCGATGCCCACCGGGCCGCGGGCATGGAACTTGTCGGTGCTGATGCCGATCTCGGCGCCCAGCCCGTACTCGAAGCCGTCGGCGAAGCGGGTGCTCGCATTGACCATGACGCTGGCCGAATCCACCTCGCGCAGGAAGCGCTGTGCATTGACGTGGTCGCGGGTGACGATGGCGTCGGTGTGGTGGCTCGAATAGTGGTTGATGTGGGCAATGGCCGCATCGACCCCGTCCACCACCTTGATGCTGATCACGGCGGCGAGGTATTCCTCGAACCAGTCGGATTCCACCGCATCCACCACCCTGGCACCGGCCGGCAATGCGCTTGGGGCGCGCAGGATGGCCGCGGCTGCGGGGTCGCAGCGCATTTCCACGCCCTTGGCGGCGAAGATGGCGCCGATCCTGGGCAGGAATTCGGCCGCCCGGGAGCGCGCCACCAGCAGGCCCTCGGCCGCGTTGCAGGGGCTGTATTTCTGGGTCTTGGCGTTGTCGACGATGGTCACGGCCATGTCGAGCTCGGCGGTGTCGTCCACGTACACGTGGCAGTTGCCGTCCAGGTGCTTGATGACCGGCACCTTGGCATCGCGGCTGATGCGCTCGATCAGCCCCTTGCCGCCGCGCGGGATGATCACGTCCACATATTGCGGCATGGCGATGAGCCGGCCGACCGCCTCACGGTCGGTGGTCTGCACCAGCTGCACCGCGTCGGCCGGCAGCCCGGCCTCTTGCAGCGACTCGGCCACCAGCTGGGCCAGCGCCTTGTTCGATTCGATGGCTTCCGAGCCGCCGCGCAGGATGGCCGCGTTGCCGCTCTTGATCGCCAGGCTGGCCGCCTCGATGGTCACGTTGGGGCGGCTCTCGAAGATCATGCCGAACACGCCGATGGGCACGCGCATCTGGCCCACGCGGATGCCGCTGGGCTGCTGGCGCATGCCGATGATCTCGCCGATCACGTCGGCCATGGCGGCCAGCTGCTCGCAGCCCTCGGCCACGGTGGCCAGCACCTTGGGCGTGAGCTTGAGCCGGTCGACCATGGGCGCCGGCAGGCCGGCGGCGCTGGCGCGCTCCACGTCGCGGGCATTGGCCGCCTGCAGTTCCGGGCCGGCCTGGCGCAGGCGCCGCGCCAGGGCCTTCAGGGCCTTGTTCTTGGTGGCGGCATCGGCGCGTGCCATGGCGGCGGCCGCGGTCTTGGCCTGTGCGCCCAGGGCCAGCATGTGTTCGTCGACGTTGAAGGCGTTCATGGGCGGCATTTTCCCACTGCCGGGCGCACCGGAGCCGGCGCAGGGTTTCAGGCGGCGCGGCGCCCGCTGCCCTCGGTCATGCACAGGCGGCACAGGCGGAAGGCCAGGCGCTGCAGGGCCTGCCAGCCGTCCTGCGGCCAGTCGGGCTGCGGCAGGCCCTTGACGATGCCGTCCACCTTGTGGGCGTCGTTCAGCAGGTGCGCCAGCGCGCGGCCCTGCAGGCGCGGCAGCACGCGCTCGAAGGCCCGCTCCTTGGGGCCCCACACCCGGTTCTCGCGCAGCGCCATCGGCAGCGGCCGGCCGGCGTCGACCGCGTCGCGCACGCGCTTGAGGGCGCGGATGTCCTCGGCCAGGGTGTAGTGCACCAGCACCTCGGCCTCGCCCTCGGCCTTCAGGCCCTCGAGCATGCGCGCCACCCGCTGCGGGTTGCCGCCCAGCACCGCCTCGGACAGCTTGAACACGTCGTAGCGCGCCACGTTGTTCACCGCGCCCTCGACCTGCTCGAAGGACAGTTCGCCCTCGGGATACAGCAGGGCGAGCTTCTGGATTTCCTGGTGCGCGGCCAGCAGGTTGCCTTCGACACGGTCGGCAAAGAACTGCAGGGTGCGCTGACCTTCCTCGCCGGACTTGACCCGCTGCGCCTGGCGGCCCAGGCGCTGGGCGATCCATTCGGGCAGGGCGCCGCGCTCCACCGGGTCGAGCTGCACCGTGATGCCGTGGCCATCGAGCGCGCCGAACCAGGCGCCGGTCTTGGTGGCCTTGTCCAGGCGCGGCAGCAGCACCAGCGTGAGCGTGCTGTCGTTGCCCACGGTGCTCTCGGCGATCTGCTGCAGGGCCGCGCTGCCGTCCTTGCCCGGCTTGCCGGACGGAATGCGGATCTCGACGATCTGCTTGTCGGCGAACAGGCTCATCGAGCCGCCGGCCGCCTGCACCGCGCCCCAGTCGAAATGGGCGCCGGCGACGGTATGCACGCTGCGCTCGCTGAAACCCTGCGCACGGGCGGCCGCGCGAATGGCGTCGGCCGCCTCCTGCACCAGCAGGGCTTCGTCGCCGTGCAGGGTGTAGAGCGGGCGCAGTCCTTTTTGCAGGTGCGCCGGAAGCTGGGCCGCGGGCAGTTGCAATTCGGGCTCCGCCTACAGCGACTTGACCGCGCCCAGGCGGCGCAGCGTCTGCTGCACGATGTCGTTGGTCATGTCGCGGTACAGCAGTTGCGTTTCGCTTTCCTTGGCCAGCGCGGCGGTTTCGTTGTAGGTGATGTCGCGCGACTGCATCATTTCCGAGGGTGGGATCAGCTCCTTGCCCTGCGGCGTGCGCAGCTTGAAGCGGATGCGCAGGAACAGCTGCATTTCGCGCACCTGGCCAGCCGAATTGGTGGACAGCACCAGTTGGTCGCGCGTTTCTCCCAGCACGTCGAACACGGCGTCCGCCTTCTCCCATTCGGCCATGGGCAGCACCTTGAGCTTGCCCGTGACGTCGATGCTGCGCTTGAGCTGCGCCAGGTAGGCCGTGTTGGTGGGCATGGCGATGGTGGTGAAGGCGAAATCGGGCGCCTGCCGCAGCTTGAAGCCGCAGCCCGCCAGGCCCAGCGCCGCGCCAGCAGCCAGGAAGGCGCGGCGGGACGGTTCGGTGATGCGTGCGCTCTTCTTCATCATCGTGCGCCGCTCAGATGACCACGTTGACCAGCCGGCCCGGCACCACGATCACGCGCTTGGGCGCCGCGCCTTCGGCGAACTTCACGAAGCCTTCGCTGGCCAGTGCGATCGCCTCGATCTCCTGCTTGCTGGCGCCGGCCGGCACCACCAGCGAGCCGCGCAGCTTGCCGTTGACCTGCAGCATGAGCTCGATCTCGTCCTGCTCCAGTGCAGCCTCGTCCACCAGCGGCCAGGGCGCGTCGAGCAGGTCGCCGTGCGCCTTGTCGTAGCCAAGGGCACGCCACAGCTCGAAGGTGAGGTGCGGCGTGACCGGGTAGAGCGTGCGCAGCAGGATGCCGAAGCCCTCGCGCGCGGCGGCGGCGTCGGCCGCGTCGGCGGGCTTGAAGCCTTCCAGCGCGTTCAGGAGCTTCATCGCGCCCGACACCACCGTGTTGTATTGCATGCGCTGGTAGTCGTAGTCGATCTGGCGCAGCACGGTGTGCACTTCGTGGCGCAGGGCCTTGGCGGCCTTGCCGTAGGCGGCAGGGGCGCCGCCGTCGGCGCCGCCCAGTTCCTTGAGCTGCACGCCGTAGTTCCACACCCGGCGCAGGAAGCGGAAGGAGCCCTCCACCGCGGCGTCGTTCCATTCCAGCGTGGCCTCGGGCGGCGCGGTGAACATGGTGTACAGGCGCGCGGTGTCGGCGCCGTACTTCTCGATCAGCTCCTGCGGATCGACACCGTTGCGCTCGCTCTTGCCCATCTTGCCCACGCCGCCGTACTGCACCTCGGTGCCGTCGGAAAGCAGGCCGCCGACCACGTGGCCGGAGGCGTCGAGCTTGGGCGTGACTTCCGAGGGCGGGTGGTAGTCCTTGCCGCCCTTGTCGTTGCGGGTGAAGAAGATGTGGTTGAGCACCATGCCCTGCGTGAGCAGGCGGCTGAAGGGCTCGTCGATGGTGACCAGGCCCAGGTCGCGCATCACCTTGGTCCAGAAGCGCGCGTACAAGAGGTGCAGGATCGCGTGCTCGATGCCGCCGATGTACTGGTCCATCGGCATCCAGTACTGCGCGCCCTCGCCGACCATGGCCTGGTCGTTCTTGGGGTCGCAATAGCGCATGAAGTACCAGGACGAATCCACGAAGGTGTCCATGGTGTCGGTCTCGCGGCGCGCCGCCTTGCCGCACACCGGGCAGGTCACGCCGGCGTGGAAGCCCTCGTGCTTGTTCAGCGGGTTGCCGCTGCCGTCGGGCACGCAGTCGGTGGGCAGCACCACCGGCAGGTCCTTCTCGGGCACCGGCACGGCGCCGTGCTCTTCGCAGTGGATGATCGGGATCGGCGTGCCCCAGTAGCGCTGGCGGCTGATGCCCCAGTCGCGCAGGCGCCAGGTGGTCTGCAGGCCGCCCAGGCCCTTCTGCTCCAGCGCGTGCGCCACGGCCTTGACGGCCTCCTGGTGGCCCATGCCGCTGAAGTTGTCGGAGTTGATGGTGATGCCGCGCTCCTTGTCGGCATACCACTCCTGCCACTTGTGGTAGTCGAAGTGGGGCTCGTCCTCCACCAGCACCACCTGGATGATGTCGATGTTGTACTTGTTGGCGAAGGCGAAGTCGCGCTCGTCGTGCGCGGGCACGCCCATCACGGCGCCGTCGCCATAGCTCATGAGCACGTAGTTGCCCACCCACACCGGGATCTGCTCCTCGGTGATGGGGTGCGTGACCACCAGCCCGGTGGGCACGCCCTTCTTCTCCTGCGTGGCCAGCTCGGCCTCGGTGGTGCCGCCAGCCTTGCACTCGTCGATGAAGTTGGCCACCTGCAGGTTGGTGCGGGCGGCATGCTGGGCCAGCGGGTGCTCGGGCGCCACGGCGCAGAAGGTCACGCCCATGATGGTGTCGGCGCGCGTGGTGAACACGTACATGCGGCCGTCCTGGATCAGGTGGCCCTCATGGTCCTTGATGGTGTGGGTGAAGGCGAAGCGCACGCCTTCGCTCTTGCCGATCCAGTTTTCCTGCATCAGCCGCACACGCTCGGGCCAGCCCGGCAGCTTGTGCTGGGTGTGCTCGAGCAGCTCCGGCGCGTAGTCGCTGATCTTGAGGTAGTAGCCCGGAATCTCGCGGCGTTCCACCGGCGCGCCGGTGCGCCAGCCCTTGCCGTCGATCACCTGCTCGTTGGCCAGTACGGTCTGGTCGACCGGGTCCCAGTTGACCACCTGGGTCTTGCGGTAGGCAATGCCCTTTTCCAGCATCTTCAGGAACAGCCACTGGTTCCACTTGTAGTAGCCGGGGTCGCAGGTGGCGACCTCGCGGCTCCAGTCGATGGCCAGGCCCATGGCCTGCAGCTGGCCCTTCATGTAGGCGATGTTGTCCATCGTCCAGGCCGCCGGGGGGACGCCGTTCTTCAGCGCCGCGTTCTCGGCCGGCAGGCCGAAGGCGTCCCAGCCCATGGGCATGAGCACGTTGTAGCCGCTCATGCGCAGGTAGCGCGTGAGCATGTCGTTGATCGTGTAGTTGCGCACATGCCCCATGTGCAGCTTGCCGCTGGGGTAGGGCAGCATCGAGCAGGCGTAGTACTTCTTCTTGTTCGCGTCCTCGATGACGCGGTAGGCGTCGGCAGACGCCCACTTGGCCTGGGCAGCGGATTCGACGTCGGCGGGTTTGTAGCTGGAATTCATGCGATCTTGGGGGCAGGGGATCGGCGAGCGGGCTGTGCTGGAACAGAGGCCCGCGCAAGGCCGAAGCGTGCAGGAGGGTGGATTATCGCGGCATCGCCACCACCGCGCTGGCATGGGCTTGGCCCGATTCTCGCGTGCCAGAATGAAACACAAAGCACCAAGGATGCGCGATGGGATTCGGTTCGAGCTTCCGACAATGGCCCGCACCAGAATGCAGCGGGGAGGAGTGCCAATGAGAAACGGCAAGGCAAGCGACTGGTGGCGCGGCGCGGTGATCTACCAGATCTACCCGCGCAGCTTCATGGACAGCAACGGCGACGGCATCGGCGACCTGCCGGGCATCACGTCCCGGCTCGAGCACGTAACCAGCCTGGGGGTGGATGCGATCTGGGTCTCGCCCTTCTTCCGCTCGCCCATGAAGGATTTCGGCTACGACGTGGCCGACTACCGCCAGGTCGACCCCATGTTCGGCACCCTGGAGGATTTCGACGCGCTGCTGGCGCGCGCCCATTCCCTGGGACTGAAGGTCATGATCGACCAGGTGCTCTCCCACACCTCCGACCAGCATGCCTGGTTCGCCGCCAGCCGCGCGAGCCGCGAAGGGCCGCACGCCGACTGGTACGTCTGGGCCGACCCCAGGCCGGACGGCACCCCGCCCAACAACTGGCTGTCGGTCTTCGGCGGGTCGGCCTGGCAGTGGGACTCGCGGCGGCGCCAGTACTACCTGCACAGCTTCCTGGTGGCGCAGCCCGACCTCAACTTCCACTGCCCGGCGGTGCAGGACGCCCTGCTGGACGAAGTGCGCTTCTGGTGCGAACGGGGCGTGGACGGCTTCCGCTTCGATGCCTGCAACCATCAGTTTCACGACGCCGGCCTGCGCGACAACCCGCCGGCCGCGGCCTCGGCCATCGGCGAGGTGAGCACCGTGCGCGCCGACAACCCCTACGCCATGCAGCGGCACCTGTACGACAAGAGCCAGCCGGAAAACCTTGCGTTTCTCGAGCGGCTGCGCGCGCTGCTCGACTCCTACGGCGCCGTGGGCCTGGGCGAGGTGGGCGACGAGAACGCGCCGCCCGTGATGGCCCAGTACACCGAGCGGGGCAGGCGCCTACACCTGGCCTACAGCTTTTCCCTGCTCACCACCGAGCACAGCGCCGGCCACCTTCGCCGGCAGGTGCAGGCGCTGGACGACGCCCTGCAGCGCACCGACGGCTGGGGCTGCTGGGCGGTGTCCAACCACGACGTGCCGCGGGTGTCCAGCCGCTGGAACGGCAACGGCCAGGCCGACGTGCGGCGCGACAAGCTCTGGCTGGCGCTGCTGCTGTCGCTGCGCGGCAGCGCCTGCATCTACCAGGGCGAGGAACTGGGCCTGCCCGAAGCCGAAGTGCCTTTCGAGCGCCTGCAGGACCCGTACGGCCGCGCCTTCTGGCCCGAATTCAAGGGCCGCGACGGCGCCCGCACCCCCATGCCCTGGCAGGCCGAGGCGGGCAACGGCGGCTTCAACGACGGTCAGATCGAACCCTGGCTGCCGCTGTACGAGCCGCACCTGCCGCTGGCCGTCGACCGGCAATCGCAGGATCCGCAGTCCATGCTCAGCTTCAGCCGCGAGCTGCTGGCCTGGCGGCGCCGGCAGCCCCTGCTGAAAAGCGGCCACCTGCGCTTCCTGGACGCGCCCGAGCCCTTCCTGTGCCTGGAGCGCTACGACGGCGACGAGGTCTTGCAGGCGGTGTTCAACTTGTCGGACCAGCGCGCCACGCTGCGCCTGGACAAGATGCTGGTACCGCTGGCCGGCTCGCCCTTCCTGGGCGCGCGGATGGACGGCGACCTGGCGCTGGAATTGCCGCCGTACGGCGTGTACATGGGGGTGCCCATCGATGCCGCTGCCTGAATCCGAAGTCCGCGCCCTGATGCGCGCCGAGCACGGCGACCCCTTCGCCGTGCTGGGGCCCCATCGCGGCGGCGACGGCCTGTGGGTGCGCGCCCTGCTTCCCGGCGCCCGTTCGGTCGCGGTCGTGCAGGCCAGCTCGGGCTGGCCGCTGGCGCAACTGGAGCGCCAGGGCGATTCCGACCTGTTCGCCGCCCTGGTGCCCGCCGCCGAAGCGCAGCTGGGCTATCGCTTCCAGGTGGACTGGGGCACGCACACCTCGCACCTGGAGGATCCGTACCGCTTCCCGCCCGTGCTCGGCGACACCGACGTCTGGCTGCTGGCCGAAGGCACGCACCTGCGCCCCTTCGAGCAACTGGGCGCCCACCTGCGCGAAATGGACGGTGTGCACGGCGTGGCCTTCGCCGTCTGGGCGCCCCATGCGCGGCGGGTGTCGGTGGTGGGCGACTTCAACCAGTGGGACGGGCGCCGCCACATGATGCGGCTTCGGCGCGAATGCGGCGTGTGGGAAATCTTCGCGCCCCACGTGGCGCCCGGCGACAGCTACGAGTTCGAGATCCTCTCGGCGCGCGGCGAGCTGCTGCGCAAGTCCGACCCCTACGGCTTCGCCGCCCGCCTGCGCCCCGAAACGGCCAGCGTGGTGCAGCCGCTGCCGCCGCCGGTGGCGCTGCCCCCGGGCCGCGCACAGGCCAACGCGCGCGAAGCGCCCATCAGCATCTACGAAGTGCACCTGGGCTCGTGGCGGCGCAAGAACGGCCACGAGTGGCTCAGCTACCGCGACCTGGCCGCCAGCCTGGTGCCCTATGTCCGGGACATGGGCTTCACCCACATCGAGCTGCTGCCGGTGAGCGAACACCCCTTCGACGGATCATGGGGCTACCAGCCCATCGGCCTGTATGCGCCCACCTCGCGCTTCGGCACGCCGGGCGACTTTCGCGCCTTCGTCGAGGCGGCACATGCGGCCGGGCTGGGCGTGATCCTGGACTGGGTGCCGGCGCACTTTCCCACCGACGTGCACGGGCTGGGCCGGTTCGACGGCACGGCCCTGTACGAATACGCCGACCCGCGCGAGGGCTTCCACCGCGACTGGAACACGCTCATCTTCAACTACGCGCGCACCGAGGTGCGCAACTACCTGGTCGGCAATGCGCTGTACTGGCTGGAGCGCTACGGCGTGGACGGCCTGCGGGTGGATGCGGTGGCGTCCATGCTGTATCGCGACTACAGCCGGCCGGCCGGCCAATGGGTGCCCAACGCGCAGGGCGGGCGGGAGAACCTGGAGGCCATCGATTTCGTGCGCCGCATGAACCAGGTGGTGGGCGTGCAGCGGCCCGGCGCCTTCACCGTGGCCGAAGAGTCCACCTCCTTTCCCGGCGTGACGCGCCCGCCCGAACATGGCGGCCTGGGCTTTCACTTCAAGTGGAACATGGGCTGGATGAACGACACGCTGTCGTACGTGGGGCTGGACCCGGTCTACCGGCCGCACCATCATCAGCAGGTGACCTTCGGCCTGATGTACGCGCACAGCGAGAACTTCGTGCTGCCGCTCTCGCACGACGAAGTGGTGCACGGCAAGGGCTCGATGATCGGCCGCATGCCCGGCGACGAATGGCAGAAGTTCGCCGGGCTGCGCAATCTCTACGGCTACCTGTGGGCCTACCCGGGCAAGAAGCTGCTGTTCATGGGCAGCGAGTTCGCGCAGTACGCCGAATGGAATGCCGACCACAGCCTGGACTGGCACCTGCTCGACCACGCGCCCCACCAGGGCATCCAGCGCCTGGTGCGCGACCTGAACAACGTGTACCGCCACTTCCCGGCCCTGCACGAGATGGACTGCGAGCCGCAGGGCTTCGAATGGATCGTGCACGACGACAAGGCCCATTCGGTGTTCGCCTTCGTGCGCCGCGCGCGCAACGGGCAGTTCGTGCTGGCGGTGTGCAACTTCACGCCGGTGGTGCGCCACGGCTACCGCCTGGGCGTGCCGGCCGAAGGGGCCTACCGCGAGATCATCAACACCGACAACCCGGCCTATGGCGGCAGCGGCGTGGGCAACGGCGTGGTGCCCAGTGAAGCCGTGCCATGGCAGGGGCAGGCCCATTCGCTGGTGATGACGCTGCCGCCGCTGGCCACCTTGCTGTGGGTGCTCGCATGAGCGGCGGGGCGCCATGCTGATGGCGGGCCGCCCCTATCCGCTCGGCGCCACCTTGGCGGAAGAAGGCGGGGTCAACTTCGCCCTGGTCGCGCCGCATGCCGAGGCCGTGGAGCTGTGCCTGTTCGACCCGAGCGGCCGCCACGAGCAGCAGCGGCTGCGCCTGCCGGCCTGCACCAACGGCTGCTGGCATGGGCGCCTGCCCAGCGCCGGGCCGGGCCTGGTGTACGGCTACCGCGTCCATGGCCCGTGGGCGCCGCACTTGGGCCAGCGCTTCAACCCTGCCAAGCTGCTGCTCGACCCCTATGCCCGGGAAGTCTTGGGCGAGTACGCGGGCGAGGACCTGTTCCTGGCGCATGTCCCCGGCCATCCGGCGCAGCGCGACACCCGCGACAACGCGGCCATTGCGCTCAAGGCCCGGGTGGCGGCGCCCCTGCCCCCCGCGTCTGCACTCGATTCACGCCCGCGCATCGCCGCGGGCGAGCGCGTCCTGTACGAGCTGCACGTGGGCGGCCACACGCAACTGCACCCGGCCGTGCCGGGCGAGCTGCGCGGAACCTACGCCGGCCTGGCGCAAGCCCCGGTGCTGGACCACCTGCAGCGCCTGGGTATCACCACCTTGAGCCTGATGCCGGTGCAGCACCGCGCCGACGAGGAGCGCCTGCTGAAGCTGGGCCTGCGCAACTACTGGGGCTACAGCCCCATCGGCTGGTTCGCGCCCGAGGCACGCTATTGGAGCGGCCGGCCCCGCACCACGCCGGCGCTCGAATTCCGCCAGCTCACCGATGCGGTGCATGCCCGCGGCATGGAAGTGGTGGTGGACATGGTGTTCAACCACAGCGCCGAGACGGACGAACTCGGCCCTACCCTGAGCCTGCGCGGCATCGACAACGCGCTGTACTACCACCTGCGCGAGAGCGACCCCGCGCTGTACGAGAACTGGACGGGCTGCGGCAACTGCCTGAAGCTTTCCGAGCCGCGCGTATTGCAACTGGTGATGGACTGCCTGCGGCACTGGGTGCTGGAACTGGGCGTGGACGGCTTTCGCTTCGACCTGGCGCCGGTGCTGGCGCGCCGCCCGCCCGGCGGCGAGTTCGACGCGCACGCGCCCTTCCTGGCCGCCATCGCGCAAGATCCGGTGCTCGCGCGCTGCCTGCTCATCGCCGAGCCCTGGGACATCGGCCCCGGCGGCTACCGGTTGGGCGAATTCCCGCCCGGATGGCTCGAATGGAACGACCGCTTCCGCGACACACAGCGCGCCTTCTGGCTGCACCGAAGCACCGGCCTGGGCGACTTCGCCCATCGGCTGGCCGGCTCCAGCGAAGAGTTCCGGGCCCATGGCCGCGCGCCGACGGCCAGCGTCAACTTCATCACCGCGCACGACGGCTTCACCCTGCGCGACCTCGTGAGCTACAACGAGCGCCACAACCTGGCCAACGGCGAGCACAACCGCGACGGGCACAGCCACAACCTCAGCCGCAACTGCGGCGTGGAGGGCGACACCGACGATGCCGCCGTGCTGGCCGAGCGCGCACGCCTGTCGCGCGTGCTGCTGGCGGCCCTGCTGCTCTCGCAAGGCACGCCCATGCTGCTGGCCGGCGACGAACTCGGGCACAGCCAGCGCGGCAACAACAACGCCTATTGCCAGGACAACGACATCACCTGGCTGGACTGGGTGCGGGCCGATGCCGACCTCACCGCCTTCGTGGCGCGCGTGCTCGCGCTGCGGCGCGAGGCCGCGCCCCTTCGCAGCAACCACTGGTGGCCGGCGCAGCCGCAGCCCGGGCAGGCGGCGCTGCGCTGGCTCACGCCCGAAGGGCAACCCATGGCGACGGCCGACTGGGAGGCCCCGGGCCGGCACGCCATGGCCATCCTCTTCGAGTCGCCGGGCATGGCGCAGCAGTGGCTGGTGCTGGTCAACGCGCAGCAGAGCGCCGTGCGCTTCACGATCCCGCCGGGCCGCTGGCAGCTGCGGCTGGCCACGGAGGCCAGGGCGCACGGCGCGGGTGGGGCCGGCCTGCCGCTGGCCCATGTCCAGGACATGCCGCCCACCAGCCTCTGGGTCGCAAGCGGGTAGGAGCCAAAAGCACGCCGAAGTGCTAGGGTGCAGACAAACAAACGGGAACGGACATTGCACAACGGTCACGACCACATCAGGAGGAGCACAAGATGGAAGACAACCTGCAATCCCAGCTTCCGGCGCATCAGCTGGTGCGCCGCACCATCGCGCTGGTGCTGGCCGGCGGACGCGGCTCGCGGCTCAAGCAGCTGACCGACAGGCGCGCCAAACCGGCGGTGTACTTCGGCGGCAAGTTCCGCATCATCGACTTCGCGCTGTCCAACTGCCTCAATTCGGGCATCCGGCGCATGGCGGTGGTCACGCAATACAAGTCGCATTCGCTCATGCGGCATCTGCAGCGCGGCTGGAGCTTCCTGCGTGCCGAGCTGAACGAAATGGTCGACGTGCTGCCCGCGCAGCAGCGCACCGGCGACGAGCACTGGTACCGCGGCACGGCCGACGCCGTCTACCAGAATCTGGACATCATCCAGACCCGGTCCACGCCGCACGACTACGTGGTCGTGCTGGCCGGCGACCACATCTACAAGATGGACTACTCGATCATGCTGGCCGACCACGTGCGGCTCGGCCGCGGCTGCACGGTGGGCTGCATCGAGGTGCCGCGCATGGACGCCGTCGCCTTCGGCGTGATGGCGGTCGACGCCGACCGCCAGATCACCGCGTTCCTCGAGAAGCCGGCCAATCCGCCGGCCATGCCCGGCAAGCCCGACGTGGCCCTGGCCAGCATGGGCATCTACATCTTCGATTCGGACTACCTCTACCAGCTGCTGGAAGAAGACAACGCCGACCCCAAGTCGAGCCACGACTTCGGCAAGGACATCATCCCCAAGGCGGTGGCGGCAGGGCGCGCGGCGGCGCATCCCTTCGGCATGTCCTGCGTCACGCGGGCGCAGCGCGGGGGCGACGCGCCGGCTTACTGGCGCGACGTGGGCACGATTGATGCATTCTGGGCTGCCAACCTCGACCTGGCCTCGATCACCCCCGAGCTGGACATCTATGACACCAACTGGCCCATCTGGACCTACCAGCGGCAGCTGCCGCCGGCCAAGTTCGTGCTGGACGCCGAAGGCAGGCACGGCATGACGGTGAACACCATCGTCTCGGGCGGCTGCATCGTGTCGGGCTCCAAGGTCAGCAGCTCGGTGCTGTTCTCGGGCGTGCGGGTGCACTCGTACTGCGAGATCAACGAGGCGGTGCTGATGCCGGACGTGGAGGTCGGCCGCGGCTCGCGCCTGAACCGCGTGGTGGTCGACCGGGCCTGCGTGCTGCCCGACGGCATCGAGATCGGCTTCGACGCGGCGGCCGATGCGGCGCGCTTCGAGCGCACCGAAGGCGGCGTGGTGCTCGTCACGCGCGAGATGCTCAAACGCCTGACCACGCCTTGAACAACAAGCCGATGCGGATCCTCCAGGTCACGGCCGAGATCTTTCCCCTGCTCAAGACCGGCGGCCTGGCGGACATCGCCGGCGCCCTGCCCCTGGCCCTGATGGCCGCGGGGCAGGACGTGCGGGCCCTGCTGCCCGGGTTTCCGGCCATCGTCGCCGGGGTGCGCCATGCCACGACGGTGGCCGATCTCGACACGCCCTGGGGCGAGCGCGTCGGCCTGCGGCTGGGCAGCCTGCACACCGAAGGCGCGCCGGACTTGCCGGTGTACTGGATCGATGCGCCCGCCCTGTACGACCGCCCCGGCAATCCGTACGAAGATGCCGCCCGGCATGCCTACGGCGACAACCACCGGCGCTTCGCCTTGCTCGGCTGGGCCGCAGCGCGGCTCGCACAGGGGCTCGATGCGCACTGGCAGCCCGAAGTCGTCCACGCCCACGACTGGCACGCGGCGCTGGCACCGGCCTACCTGGCCTTCGGGCAGCCCCACGGGCGGCCGCGCGTGGGCAGCGTGTTCACGGTGCACAACCTGGCCTACCAGGGCCTGTTCGAGCCGCGGCACTTCCCCGAGCTCGGTCTGCCGCCCGCCGCCTACGGCCTGGACGGTCTCGAATACCACGGGCAGCTGTCGTTCATGAAAGGCGGACTGGTGTTTGCCGACCGCATCACCACCGTCAGCCCCACCTATGCGCGCGAGATCCAGACGCCCGAGCAGGGCTTCGGCCTGGACGGGCTGCTGCGCCATCGCTCGGGGGTTCTCTCAGGCATCCTCAATGCGGTGGACGACCAGGTCTGGAACCCGGCCACCGACCACCTCCTGCCCGAGCGGTTCGACCTGGACCGCCTGGGCGGCAAGGCCGGCTGCAAGGCGTTCCTGCAAAAGGAGCTGGGCCTGGCACGCAAGGCCGATGCCCCGCTGTTCGTCGTGGTGAGCCGGCTCACCGAGCAGAAGGGCCTGCAACTGGTGCTGGATGGCCTGGATGCGCTGCTGGCGCAAGGCGGGCAGCTGGCCTTGCTGGGCAGCGGCGACGCGCCCCTGGAGGCGGCCTTTCGCCAGCGCGCCGAGGCGGCCCCGAAATCCGTGAGCGTCACCCTGGGCTACAGCGAGCCGCTGGCGCACCGCCTGTTCGGCGCCGGCGACGTCACGCTGGTGCCCTCGCGCTTCGAGCCCTGCGGCCTCACGCAGATGTACGGCCTGAAATACGGCAGCCTGCCGCTGGTGCACCGGGTCGGGGGCCTGTCCGACACGGTGACCGACAGCAGTCTGGAAAACTTGGAAGACGGCACCGCCACCGGCTTTTGCTTCGAGCACTTCACCGTCGCCGACTACGAGCGCGCCCAGCGCCGGGCCTTCGCGCTCTATCGCCGGCCGGATGACTGGCGCGCCGTGCGGGCCCATGCCATGCGCCGCCCCGCCGACTGGGCCACGGCCGCGCAAAGCTATCTCGCCGTGTACCGCCAGGCACTCGCCGGCTGATACCGCCGACCATCCATTCAGCGAAAGCCATCGAAGATGACAGTCAAGGAATTCAAGTACGACCACCCCGACCGCGACGTCGCGGCCTTCAAGCGCGCCGTGGCCAACAAGCTCATGTACGCCGTGGGCAAGGACCCGGTCGCGGCCAGCCAGGACGACTGGCTGCACGCCGCCGCGCTGGCCGTGCGCGACCAGCTGGTGGAGCGCTGGATGGCCACCACCCGCGCCCAGTACGCGCAAAAGCTCAAGCGCGTGTACTACCTCTCGATGGAGTTCCTCATCGGCCGCACCTTCACCAATGCGCTGCTGGCCCTGGAGCTGCAGGACACGGTGAAGGAGGCGCTGGCCGATTTCGGCGTGGACGTCGAGCAGCTCACCGAGCGCGAGCCCGACGCGGCCCTCGGCAACGGCGGCCTGGGCCGGCTGGCGGCCTGCTTTCTCGATTCCATGGCCACGCTGGGCGTGCCGGGGCTGGGCTACGGCATCCGCTACGAATACGGCATGTTCCGCCAGCGCATCGTCGAAGGCCAGCAGGTGGAAACGCCCGACTACTGGCTCACCCATGGCAACCCGTGGGAGTTCCAGCGGCCCGAGGTGCGCTTTCGCGTGCGCTTCGGCGGCCATGTGCAGCGGCCCGGCGGCAAGAACGCGCCCTACGGCGCGGCGCGCTGGGTCGACACCGACGACGTCCTGGCGGTGGCCTACGACACCATCATCCCCGGCTACGGCACGCAGGCCACCAACACGCTGCGCCTGTGGTCGGCCCGCGCCACTGAGGAAATCGACCTCAAGGCCTTCAACCGCGGCAACTACATGGAGGCGGTGGAAAGCAAGAACCACTCGGAGAACGTCTCGCGCGTGCTCTACCCCGACGACTCCACGCCCTCGGGCCGCGAGCTGCGGCTGCACCAGGAATACTTCTTCGTGAGTGCCAGCGTGCAGGACATGCTGCACCGCTACCTGCGCAACCACGACAGCTTCGACGACCTGCCCGGCCAGGTCAGCATCCACCTGAACGACACCCATCCGGTGCTGGCGGTGCCGGAGCTGATGCGCCTGCTCATCGACGAGCACGAGCTGCCGTGGGACACGGCCTGGGCCCACACCACGAAGATCTTCAGCTACACCAACCACACGCTGATGCACGAGGCGCTGGAAACCTGGCCGGTGGAGATGTTCGGGCGCGTGCTGCCGCGCCACCTGCAGATCATCTTCGACATCAACTCGCGCTTCCTGGCCATGGTGACGCAGCAGCATGGCCACGACGTCGAGCTGATGCGGCGCCTGTCGCTCATCGACGAGAACGGCGAGCGGCGCGTGCGCATGGCCTACGTGGCGGTGCTGGCCAGCCACTCGATCAACGGCGTCTCGGAGCTGCATTCGGAGCTGATGAAGCAATCGATCTTTGCCGACTTCGCCCGGCTCTTTCCCGAGCGCTTCAACAACAAGACCAATGGCGTCACGCCGCGCCGCTGGCTGGCGCAGGCCAACCGGCCGCTGGCGCGTCTGCTGGACCACCGCATCGGGCGCGGCTGGCGGCGCGACCTCGAGCAGCTGCAGGCGCTGCGCCACATGGCGCAGCAGCCCGCCTTCGTGGGCGCCTTCCGGCATGCCAAGCAGGAGAACAAGCTGCGCCTGGCCCGATGGGTGGAAGAGCACATGCACATGACGCTCGATACAAGCGCCATGTTCGACGTGCAGGTCAAGCGCATGCACGAGTACAAGCGCCAGCTGCTCAATGTGCTGCACGTCATCACGCGCTACCACCGCATCCTCGACGAACCCGATGCGCCCCACGTGCCGCGCGTGGTGGTGTTCGCGGGCAAGGCCGCCTCGGCCTATCACATGGCCAAGCTGGTGATCCGCCTCATCAACGACGTGGGCGCGGTCATCAACGCCGACGAGCGCGTGGGCGGCAAGCTCAAGGTGCTCTTCCTGCCAAACTACAGCGTGAGCCTGGCCGAGGTGATCATTCCCGCGGCCGACCTGTCGGAGCAGATCTCCACCGCCGGCACCGAGGCCTCGGGCACGGGCAACATGAAATTCGCACTCAACGGCGCGCTCACCATCGGCACGCTGGACGGCGCGAATGTCGAGATGCGCGACGCGGTGGGCGCCGAGAACTTCTTCATCTTCGGCAACACGACCGATCAGGTGGCGGACATCCGCGCCAGCGGCTACGCGCCGCGCGACATCTATGAAGGCAACTTCGAACTGCAGCGCGTGCTCGATAGCATCCAGGGCGGCCTGTTCTCACCCACCGAGCCGGCGCGCTACCAGGAGATCTTCGACGCACTGGTGAACTGGGGCGACCACTATCTGCTGCTGGCCGACTATGCGAGCTACATCGAAGCACAGGAAAAGGTGGACACCCTGTACCGCGATGCCGATGCGTGGACGCGCATGGCCATTCTCAACGTGGCCGGCATGGGCCGGTTCTCGTCGGACCGCACCATTGCCGAGTACGCGCACCAGATCTGGCACACGCGGCCGGTGGCGCTGGGTCAGTAGAGAAGCGGCCGCCCAGCGCCCGCTCGCTCAGTGGTGGCGCTGCTGGGCCGGCTGCTCCAGCGGCGTTTCGGTGTGCGCGACGCACTGCCACTGGTCTTCCTTGCGGACCCAGGTGGAGCTGTCGACCATCTCCTGCATCTTGCCCATGCCGTCGCTGCCGCGCGGCGCCACGGATTGCTTCACGCGGTAGGTCAGCACCGCCATGTCTTCGGTGGGCTGCAGCACGTCGATGTCGCCGAGCTTGAAATCCTTGAGCACCATCGGGCCCTGCTGGGCCATGTGGCGATATTGGGCGTGGTCGAACTTCATGGAACCATGCGAGCTGACCATGAGCGCCTGCTGGTCGAGCAGTGACAGCGCGGCGTCGGTGTCTTCTCGCACCAGCGATTGCCAGAACTTGCGCTCCAGCTCGATGAGATGTTGTGCAGTGTCTTGCACCTGCTTGTGTTTGGCCATGCGGGACTCCTGGTCGTTGGGGATGGATCGTCCAGTGTCCCCCCGTCGCACGCCGCATTCGAATCAGTCGCGGTGGCTGAAGCAGGTAGGTCTTGGCCGACGCCCGCTGACGCGCGGGGCGGCGCCGACGCCGTCAGCGGGCCGGTTGCGCCGGTTCGGCAGCGGAGGGCTGCGTCACGAAGCCGATGCGGGACAGGCCGGCCTTGTTGGCCGCGCCCATGACCTGGACCACGCGGCCGTAGGGCACGCTTTCGTCGGCACGCAACTGGACCTCGGTGTCGCGGCTGGCGGCCGCAGCCTTGCCGAGCCCGGCGGCCAGTTCTTCCTCGTTCACCGGCACGTCGTCGAGGAAGACGGCGCCCTTGGGATCGATCGCGATCGAGACGAACTTGGGCGCCTCCAGCGGCTGGCCGGCATCGGTCTTGGGCAGGTCCAGGCGGATCGAGCTGGCCATGAGGGGCGCCGTGATGATGAAGATCACCAGCAGCACCAGCATCACGTCCACCAGCGGCGTGACGTTGATGTCGGACAGGGGCCGCTGCCCGCCGCCGCCCAGTGCCCGGCCACCCGAGGCGGCGGAACTGCCCAGCGAGGTGCGGCCGAATGCCATGCGCCCGTTCCCTTGGCCCGCGCTAATCGGCCGATGGCCCGCCGCCGGCAAAGCGCGCCAGCAGGTCGTGCGCGAAGCCTTCCAGCTCGGCCTCGATGCGGCCGATCAGGCGGCCGAACACGTTGTAGGCCAGCACGGCGGGAATGGCGACCGCCAGGCCGAAGGCCGTCATGATCAGCGCCTCGCCCACGGGGCCGGCCACCTTGTCGATGGTGAAGCCGCCGGTCTGCGTGGAAATGCTGGCCAGCGCATGGTGGATGCCCCAGACGGTGCCCAGCAGGCCGACGAAGGGCGCGGTGGCTCCCACCGTGGCCAGCAGGATCTGGCCGCCCTGCAGCCGGCGCAAGGCGGCATGCAAGGCCTCGCGCAAGGCGCGGGTGAGGCGCTGCACCGGATCGCCGCCCGCCGCCAGGCTCGCGCCGCCATGCGAAGAAGAAGAAGAAGAAGAAGCCGCCTGCTGCTGGCGCAGCGCCTGCACGGCCGGCAGCACGAGCAAGGCCCGGTCGAAGCCGGCCAGGCGGCCGGCCGCCTCGTCCACCGAGGGCGCCTGCCAGAAGGCGGCAATGCTGCGCAGCACGCTGCGGGTGCCGCCGCGCAGCAGCCAGGCCTTCCACAGGATCACGACCCAGCTGGCGATGGACATCGCGAGCAGCAACGCCGCGACCGCGCGGCTGACGGGGTCGCCCTCGAGCAGAAGCGCCTGCAGTGCGTTCAACGCAGGCCCAGTACGTCGAACATGTCGAACAGGCCGCGCTGCTGGCCCGCCAGGAAGCGCACCGCGCGCAGGCTGCCCTGTGCATAGCTCACGCGGCTGGACGACTTGTGGCTGATCTCGATGCGCTCGCCGGTGCCGGCGAACAGCACCGTGTGGTCGCCCACGATGTCGCCGCCGCGAATGGTGGCGAAGCCGATGGACGAAGGATCGCGCTCGCCGGTGACGCCTTCGCGCGCGTACACGGCGCAGTCCTTGAGGTCGCGCCCCAGCGCATCGGCGATGACTTCACCCATCTTGAGCGCCGTGCCCGAGGGCGCGTCCACCTTGTGGCGGTGGTGCGCCTCGATGATCTCGATGTCGTAGCCGGTGGACAGTGCCTTGGCCGCCATCTCGAGCAGCTTGAAGGTCACGTTCACGCCCACGCTCATGTTGGGCGCCAGCATGATGGCGATGTCCTTGGCGTACTCGGCGATCTGCGCCTTCTGCGCGTCGCTGAAGCCGGTGGTGCCGATGACGGCCTTCACGCCCAGTTCGCGGCACACCGCGAGGTGCGCCAGCGTGCCTTCGGGCCGGGTGAAATCGATGAGGACCTGCGAATTCGCCAGGCCCTGGCGCAGGTCCGACACGATGGCCACCCCGGCCGGCGTGCCGGTCCAGGCCGCGGCATCGCTGCCCAGCGCGCTGCTGCCGGCGATGTCGAGCGCGCCGGTGAGCTTGCAGTCGCCCGAGGCCTGCACCGCCTCGATCAGCATGTGGCCCATGCGGCCGGAAGCGCCGGCAACGGCGACGCGGTGAACGGGGGAGGAGTTGGTTGCAGTCACGCGTGTTCAGCCTTGAAGTGCAAAGAAGAAGGGGGCTTTGCGAGCCCCCGGATTGTTCGTGAACCGGCTCAGCGGCCCGATTCGAGCGGCGGGTAGCTGGCCGGCAGCGGCGGCAAGGGCTGCGCCGGCTGGGCGTCCTTGGTGTCTTTCTCGTCCTTTTTCGGATCGAACTTCTTGAGTTCGTCTTCCGAGGCTTCCAGCTTGGGCACCTTGCCATGGCGCGCCCGGGTATCGAGGGCCGCAACGAATTCTTCCTCGCTGGGCATGGGGTCGCCTTCGAAGCGGTCGAGCGTCTCGCCCTTGAAGAAGACGGTCAGGCGGCGCTGCTGCGCCTCGACGCCCTGGCGGCGGATGGTGAAGACATAGTCCCAGCGGTCGGCATGGAAGACGTCGCTCAGCAGGGAGGTTCCCAGGATCTCACGCACCTGCTGGCGCGTCATGCCGGGCTTGAGCGCCTCGACCTGCTCCTTGGAGACGAAGTTGCCCTGGACGACTTCGACCTTGTAGGGAGTGACGGTATTGAGCGCGCTGCGCGTGCTGTCGCCGATGCTGCTGCATGCACCGAGGATGACGCTGCCGGCAACGGCCACCAGAAGCAGCCCGGGGCGGCGTGTGTGAATGGCAGGCATGGGAAAAGAGGCAAGCGATATGATCGACCCATTGTAGCGGCTGGGTCCTTTGGGGCCCCCAGGGCCGGGCCGGTCCGGCCCGCTCCACCGCAGGGGGATCGGGCAAGGCGGCAAAAAGCCACGTTTGCTCGAGCAGCCTGCCGCGCCCGGCGCAGGAAACCGACCATGGACAAGATCGACGAACTCAAGAGCACCGGCCTGAAGGCCACCCTGCCGCGCCTGAAGATCCTGGAAATCTTCCAGAGCGGCGACCAGCGCCACATGACGGCGGAAGACGTCTACCGCGTGCTGCTGAACCACCATTCCGACATCGGCCTGGCCACCGTCTACCGCGTGCTCACGCAGTTCGAGCAGGCCGGCATCCTCGAACGCAGCCATTTCGAGAGCGGCAAGGCCGTCTACGAACTCAACGAGGGCACCCACCACGACCACCTGGTGTGCACCGGCTGCGGCAAGGTCGAGGAGTTCTACGACGCCGAGATCGAGCGCCGCCAGCAGATGGTGGCCAAGGACAAGGGCTGGGCCCTGCAGGACCACGCCATGTCGCTGTACGGCCTGTGCGCCGACTGCGTGAAGAAGCGCTAGTCCTCTTCCCTGTTCGCTTCCATCGCCTTGTGATGACGGGCGACGAAGTCGGCATAGGTATCGATGCCGCGAAGCTGCAGGATGGAGTTGCGCACCGCGGCCTCCACCAGCACGGCGATGTTGCGGCCGGCGACCACCTGGATGATCACCTTGCGCACCGGCACGCCCAGCACGTCCTGCGTGAGCGGCGTCGAAGGCATGCGCTCGTAGTCGCGCTCGAAGCTGTCGCGCCGCACCAGGTGCACGATGAGCTTGAGCCGCATCTTGCGGCGCACCGCCGTCTCGCCAAAGATGGCGCGGATGTCCAGCAGGCCGATGCCCCGCACTTCGAGCAGGTTCTGCAGCAGGTCGGGGCAGCGCCCCTCGATGGTGGTCTGGTTGATGCGGAACAGGTCGACCGCGTCGTCGGCCACCAGGCCGTTGCCGCGCGAGATGAGCTCCAGGCCGAGTTCGCTCTTGCCCAGGCCCGACTCACCGGTGATCATGACCCCCAGGCCCAGGATGTCCATGAACACGCCGTGCATCGAGGTGCGCTCGGCAAAGTGCTTGGACAGGTAGGCCCGCAGCACGTCGATCACGAAGGCGGACGACTCCTTGGTGGCGAACAGCGGCAGCTGCGCCCGCTCGCAAATCGACAGCAGCAGGTCGGGCGCCGCCTGGCCGTCGGCCAGCACCAGCATGGGCGGCTCCAGGGTGACGATGCGCGCGATGCGCCGGGCGCAGTCGTCCAGCGTGCCGCGCGTCAGGTAGGCGATTTCGCGCGCACCCAGGATCTGCACCCGGTAGGGATGGATGTAGTTGAGGTAGCCCACCAGGTCCGCCGCCGACTGGGCGCGGCTGATGACCTCGGGGTCGAACTGGCGCTCGGATGCGCCCAGCCCCGCCAGCCACTCCCACCGGAGCGAGCCGCGGAACTCCTCGAACATCGCATCGGCGCTGACGACGGTCGGCTTCATGCGCTCGGCCGCGTGGTTTGATGAAGGGTGGGTTGGCTCACGCCACCTGAGCCGACTGCCAGCTCGCGATCAGGGCGTGCAGCGACCCCGCATCGTTGCTCGACTTGATCTGCTCGCGCAAATTGGCGTCGGACAGCAGTTCGGCGATTTCGGAGAGGATTTCCAGGTGCTTCTGGGTCGCGGCCTCGGGCACCAGGAGGAAGATGAGCAGCACCACGGGCTGTTCGTCCGGCGCATCGAAACCGATGGGGTGGGCCAGCTGGAACACGGCCGCCATGGGCGACTTCAGCCCCTTGATTCGCCCGTGTGGAATGGCAACCCCATGGCCGAGGCCGGTGGAGCCGAGCCGTTCGCGGGCAAAAAGGCTGTCGGTGATCAGGGCACGGCCCAGGCCGTGGAGGTTCTCGAACAGCAGGCCAGCCTCTTCGAAGGCGCGCTTCTTGCTGGTTGCATCGACGCTCACGAGAACTTGAGCGGGCGGCAGGATGGACGCGAGGCGATTCATGGTGGGGAGAGAGCGGGCCGATTATGCACCCACCCCACAAAAAGCAAAGGGCCGCCAAAAGGCGGCCCGCAAGAGGATTTGCCCTTGTGCGTCGATTACATCACGTTACATGACGCGCTTTGGCGCTTCATGGTGGTGATCCTGGAGTCGATCCTTGTGGCGCACCACCTGCCGGTCGAGCTTGTCGACCAGTTCATCGACCGCGGCGTAGAGATCAGCATGGCTCGACTCGGCGAACATGTCGTTGCCCTTGACGTGGATGTTGCATTCGGCTCGTTGGCGCCTTTCCTTTTCCTTCTGCTTTTCCACCGTCAGGATCACCTTGACGTCGACCACCTGGTCGAAATGCCGCGTGATACGGTCCAGCTTGCTGGTGACGTAGTTGCGCAGCGCGGGAGTAACGTCGAGATGATGACCGCTGATCGTCAAATTCATAAGTGACCTCCTGGAATTGACGGTTGGTGAAATGACACCGCCGGGAACCGGTGGCGTCGACGTGAAAACGGGGGGTTGGAGGGGAGAGAGAAATGAGAGACGGAAAGCTCAAGGGGTCGATTCACTATGCCCCCGCCGAGGGTGAAAAGCAATGCTTGACCCCCCATGGCCCTACCCCGTATTTGTGACGCTATCTTTACTTCGCGTTTGATGGCAAAGTCTTCGGGTTGACCGGATGGCGCCCCGAGCGCGCGTTACCGCCAGACCGCCCGGAGCCGGTTCCTCAAGTCGATGGCCGCCTGCGGCGCAGGCACCGCCGGGGGTCTTTCCGGTGGCGGCGGCCACACCACTTCCTCGAATGCCTTCACGTCCTGTGCGGCGATGAATCGCGTGCGCCCGGCATACAGGTGGCGGTCCCCGTGCGCCGACTGCTGGGTCACGTAGAAGCGCTGCGGCACCAGCAGGTGCAAATGGTCTTTCGCGCGGGTCATGGCCACGTACAAAAGGCGCCGCTCCTCCTCGATTTCCTCGTTGCTGCCGGTGGAAAGATCCGCGGGAATGCAGCCGTCCACCACGTTGAGCACGTGCACCGAGGTCCATTCCTGGCCCTTGGCCGAATGGATGGTCGAGAGGATCAGGTAGTCGTCGTCCAGCAGGGGCGGGCCGGCGCGGTCGCTGGTGGCCTCGGGCGGATCGAGGGTGAGCTCGGTCAGGAAGCTTTCGCGGCTGGCGTAGCCCGCCGCCAGGCGCACCAGCTGCTCCACGTCGGCGCGGCGCACGGCGGCGTCCTCATGCAGGCGCTCCAGGTGCGGCAGGTACCAGCGCAGCGCCAGTTCGGCATCGGCCGGCCAGGCCGCTTGGCCGGATCGCAGGCTGGCATAGGTGGCGGCGAAATCGCTCCACTGTTCGCGCGCCGCGGCCGGCGGGGCGAAGGCTTGCAGCGTCTGGGCAGGATCATTCGACTCGTCCATGGCGTCGAGCAGGCGCGCCGCCGTGGCCGGGCCCACGCCGGCCAGCAGTTGCACCACCCGGAACCCGGCCTGCCGCCCCTTGGGGTTCTGCGCAAAGCGCAACAGGGCCAGCAGGTCTTTGACGTGCGAAGCCTCGAGGAACTTGAGCCCGCCGAACTTCACGAATGGAATGTTGCGCCGCGCCAGCTCGAGCTCCAGCGCGGCGCTGTGGCTGGAGGAGCGAAACAGCACCGCCTGCGACTTCAGCCGCAGGCCGCCCTCGCGATGCGCCAGCACCTTGTCGGCCACCCAGCGCGCCTGCTGCGCCTCGTCGGGCACCAGCACCAGTTGGGGACGGCCGGCGGAAGGCTTGTCCGTCCACAGGCGCTTGGCATGCCGCTCGCCGGCCGCCGCGATGAGCGTGTTCGACACGTCCAGGATGGGCTGGGTCGAGCGGTAGTTGCGCTCCAGCGTGACGATGCGCGCCGCGCTGCCGAGTTGGCCGAACTGCGAGGGGAAGTCGAGGATGTTGCGTACGGTGGCGCCGCGGAACGAATAGATGGACTGCGCGTCGTCCCCCACCGCGGTCAAGCCCCTGCCGTCGGGCTTGAGGCGCTGCAGGATCGAGGCCTGCAGCCGGTTGGTGTCCTGGTATTCGTCCACCAGCACATGGTCGAAGCGCCCGGAAAGCTGCGCCGCCAGCGAGGGCTCGCCCATCATCTCGTGCCAGCCCAGCAGCAGGTCGTCGTAGTCGAGCACGTTCTGTTCCTGCTTGGCCTCGACATAGGCGCCGAACAGTTGCCTGAGCTGCGCCTCCCACTCGGCGCACCAGGGAAAGGCTTCGGCCAGGACCTGCGCCAGGCCGCCCTGCGTGTTGACCACCCGCGAGTAGATCGCGAGGCACGTGCTCTTGAGCGGAAAGCGCTTTTCAGTGCCCGTGAAGCCCAGATCGTGGCGCACCAGGCCCATCAGGTCTTCCGCATCGCCGCGGTCGTGGATGGTGAAGTTCTCGGCCAGCCCAATCTGCACGGCGTAGTCCCGCAGCAGCCGCGCGCCCACACCGTGGAAGGTGCCGGCCCAGGGCAGTGCGGGCGGCGTTTGCGAGCCCAGGCCCAGCACCTGCGCCAGCACGTGACCGGCGCGCTGCGACATCTCCTGCGCTGCGCGGCGCGAGAAGGTCAGCAGCAGCAGCCGCTGCGGATCGGCGCCCTTGGCGATGAGGCAGGCCACGCGGTGGGCCAGGGTGCTGGTCTTGCCGGAGCCGGCGCCAGCGACGATGAGAAGCGGTGCGTTGCCGGCATGCAGGACGGCGTCGCGCTGCGCTTCGTTGAGGCGCGACAGGGCTTCGTCCAGGCGATCGGCGGACGTGTCTTTTTGCTGGTCGAGGACGGGCATGGCGCTCACGGCATGAACTGTACATCCATCCAGCCCACTACCCACGGCCGCCGACCGCCGAAAGTCCGGCGCGGGGAGCAATGACATAATCGCGCCCGTCGTTTTTTTACAGGAGTTACGGCCTTGGAAATCTGCCAGCCTCGGCAGCTTTCAACTCCCTGCTGACGGCCATCGGATCAACGCGATGGGTGCCGGGGGACGGTTGAAAGCGCCCCACACCTTCCCCCCATCCATCAGACGGTTCCATCAAGGGAGTGAGCCCATGCTCAACATCTTCACGCTCGCCAACGGGCGCCTCGTCCAGGAAGAAATCGAGGCGCTGGAGGAGCTCTCCAAGTTCCAGCCCATCTGGGTCGACCTCGAGTCGCCCACCTTGGAAGAAAAGCGCTGGGTCAAGCAGTACTACGGCCTGTCCATTCCGGAAGACGCGATGGACGAGGACATCGAGGAGTCGGCGCGCTTCTACGAAGAAGACAACGGCGAGCTGCACATCCGCTCCGACTTCCTGATCGCCGACGAGGACGACCCCCGCTCGGTGCGCGTGGCCTTCATCCTGAACCAGCACAACACCGAGCTGCGCAGCCGCGGCGTGCTTTTCACGATCCACGACGAGGACGTGCCGGTGTTCCGGCTGCTGCGCCTGCGGGCGCGCCGCGCACCCGGCCTGATCGAGGACGCCAAGGAAGTGCTGCTCAAGCTCTTCGACGCCGACGCCGAATATTCGGCCGACACGCTGGAGGACATCTACGACGAGCTGGAGCTGGCCGGCAAGAAGGTGCTCAAGGGCGACGTGAGCGACGAGCTGGCCGGCGAGGTGCTGGGCCTGATCGCCCGGCAGGAAGACCTGAACGGCCGCATCCGCCGCAACGTGATGGACACGCGCCGCGCGGTGAGCTTCATGATGCGCAGCCGCATGCTCAACGCCGAGCAGTTCGAGGAGGCGCGACAGATCCTGCGCGACATCGAGTCGCTGGACAACCACACGGCCTTCCTGTTCGACAAGATCAACTTCCTGATGGACGCCACGGTCGGCTTCATCAACATCAACCAGAACAAGACCATCAAGATCTTCTCGGTGGCCAGCGTGGCGCTGCTGCCGCCGACGCTGATCGCCAGCATCTACGGGATGAACATGCAGATTCCGGAGGTGGCGGAGCTGGGGGCCGGGGCCTATCCCTTCGTGCTCCTGCTGATGACGGCCAGCGCGCTGGTGCCGATGTGGTACTTCCGGCGGCGCGGCTGGTTGAAGTAGAGCCCCCCGGCTTTTCACTTCGCTTCGCTACGTGTAATTCGCCACCCCCCGTGGGGGAGGCCACACCTGGGGCCCGGCAAAGCCGGTTCCCCGGTGCGTTGCTGGGTTGATTCGGCTCGCTTCGCTTTGCCTCTAATTCGGCTGGAGGAGTTGCCAGAGCTTGGCGGGGGTCAGGGGCATTTGCAGCTTTGGGGCCTTGTCGGGGTGGCCGGCGCGGGTGAAGGCGTCGGCGACGGCGTTGACGACCGATGGGGTGGCGCCGATGGTGCCCAGTTCGCCCACGCCTTTCACGCCCAGGGGATTGGTGAGGCACGGGGTGCTGGTGTCCATTTCGGTGACGAAGGGCGGGGCCTTCACGGCGCGGGGCAGGGCGTAGTCCATGAGGCTGCCGGTGAGCAGCTGGCCGGTCTCGGGGTCGTAGGCGATCTGCTCGACCAGGGCCTGGCCCAGGCCCTGCACGGCACCGCCGTCCAGCTGGCCGCGCACGATCATGGGGTTGACCACCGTGCCCACGTCGTTCACCGAGGCATAGGCCACCACGTCCACCTCGCCGGTGGCCGGGTCGAGTTCCACTTCGCAGATGTGGCAGCCGTTGGGCCAGCTGGGGCCGCCCACGGTGGTGCTGGAATCGACCACGATGCGCTGGCCGCTCTGCTTGCCCGCAAGGTCGAAGAGGCCGATGGAAAGATCGGTGCCCTTCACCGAGAAGCGGCCTTGCACATAGTCGATGTCGTCGGCCGCCGCCTCCAGCTCCTTGGCCGCCAGGCCGCGCGCATGCTCGATGGTGCGCTCGGCGCCCTCGTGCAGCGCGGAGCCGCCGGTGAAGAGCGAACGCGAGCCTGCGCTGCCGAAGCCGTTGCCGCGGTCGGTGTCGCCGAGCACCACGCGCACCTGCTCGATGGGCACGCCGAACACGTCCACCACCAGCTGCGTGAGAGAAGTGGCAATGCCCTGCCCCATGGCGTTGACGGCGGAGAACACCTCCACCACGCCTTCATCGGCCAGCACCGACACGGTGACGCTTTCCTGCAGCGCATTGCCGCCGGTCCATTCGAGAAAGGTCGCAATGCCCAGGCCGCGCACGAGGCCGCGCTGCGCCGATTGCGCGGCGCGCGCATCGAAGCCGTTCCAGTCGGCCAGTGCCAGGCCCTGGTCCATCACATGCTCGAAACGGCCGCTGTCGTACACCTGCGCCATGGGGTTGGTGTAGGGCATCTGCTCGGGCCGCACGAAGTTGCGGCGGCGCAGCTGGATGCGGTCGATGCCGGTCTGGCGCGCGGCCTCGTCCATGAGGCGCTCCATGTTGAAGATGGCTTCGGGGCGGCCCGCGCCGCGGTACGCGCCGGTGGGCGCCGTGTTGGTGAGCACGGCCTGGAAGCGGAAGTCGATGGTCTGGATGTCGTAGACGCTGGTCTGCACCCAGGGCCCGATCAGCAGCTGGATGGCCACGCCGGCGCCGGTGGGATAGGCGCCCACGTTGGCCTGCGAATGCAGCCGCAGCGCCAGGATGCGGCCGTCCGCCGCCAGCGCCATCTCGGCATTCACGTCCACATCGCGCCCGTGCGTGGTGGCCAGGAATTCCTCGCTGCGGTCGGCGATCCACTTTACCGGGCGCTTGAGTTCGCGGGCGGCGAAGCCCACCACGGCGTCTTCGGGGTACAGGCCGGTCTTCATGCCGAAGCCGCCGCCCACGTCGCTCACCAGCACGCGCACCTCGGTGTTCTCGATGCCCAGCATGGCCGCCAGCGTGTCGCGTACGCCGGTGGGCATCTGGGTGCTCATCTGGATCACCGTCCGGCTGCTGCCCGGGGCCTCCGGCGCGGCCAGGATGGCGCGCGGCTCGAGCGTGACCGCCGCCAGCCGCTGGTTCTGGATCTGCAGGCGCACCACGTGCGCGGCCTGCGCAAAGGCGGCCTCGGCCGCCTTTGCGTCGCCATGGCGCATCTCGGCGCAGATGTTGCCCGGCGCGGCGTCTTCGCTGAGCACCGGCGCGCCCTCGGCCAGGGCGGCAGGAACCGTCGCGACCATGGGCAGTTCCTCGTAGTCGACAAAGACCGCCTCGGCGGCATCGCGCGCCTGCTGGAGGGTGTCTGCCAGCACGGCCGCCACGGGCTCGCCGACGAAGCGCACGCGTTCATGCGCCAGCGCACGGCGATCCGGGCCGCGGGCAGGCTTTCCGTCGGGCCGCCTGAAGCCGGCGACGCCGGGAATGGGCTGCACGCCGGCGGCCACCAGATCGGCGCCGGTCAGCACCCGCGCCACGCCGGGCATGGCGGCGGCGCCGGCGGTGTCGATGCCGACGATGCGGGCATGCGGATAGGGCGAGCGCAGGAAGGCCACGTGCAGTTGCCCCGGCTGGCTCAGGTCGTCGGTGTAGCGGCCGCGGCCGGTAAGAAGCTGCTCGTCTTCCAGGCGCTTGACGGCCTGGCCGCTGCCGAAGCGCATGGCCTCGGGCGGGTTGCGGTTGGAATTTGCGCTCAAGTGACTGGCCTCGTGAGGTGATTGGACAGGTGCTGATGCATTGTGTTGGCTGGCTCGTGCGTGCGTCAAACCATCGGGGCCTCGGCAGCGGCCCCGCGGACCTGCACGATGTCGCCGACCCGCAAGCGGCCGCCCTGCAGCACCCGCGCCGTCACGCCGCCGTGTCCGCGCATGGCGTTGTAGCCGCCGGCACCCAGCGTGGCCTCCATGCGGGAGCAGGGCTCGCACGGCCCGCTGACTTCGAGCAGCACCTCGCCGCCGATGGCCAGCCGCAGAGGCCGGTCGGGAAAGAGCGAGCGGGCGGCCAGCAGGTTCAGGCCCGACACGACCAGGTTGCGCCGCAACTGCTCGGCGCGGACTTCGCCGTGGCCGCACAACGCGGCCACGACCGGCAGGTGCTCCGCCTGGATCAGCGTGACCTGGCGCTTTCCGCCTTCGGCCCTGGACTGCGCGGCGCGGTCGCCCTCGAGCCCGCGGCCAGGCAGCGCGAGGACTTCGGCAACGCCGTGCATTGCAACCCCTCGCGCCGGACGCAGCCAGATCGCCTCCAGCCGCCCGTCCCGCGCGAACCGGCGCGTGAGGTCGCGCAACCCGCCCTCCGCGCTCATGGCGACGGCAGCAGCGGCAGCAGCGCTGCGATCAAGGCGCGCGCCTGGCGGCCGGCCACGTCCTCGATGTAGGCGCCGAAGTCCACATGCGCCTGGTCGTCGGCCCGGTCCGAGATATTGCGCACGGCCGCAAAGGGAACGCCATGGTCGTGGCAGACCTGCGCCACCGCGGCAGCCTCCATCTCCACTGCCATGGCCTCAGGCAAGGCGGCCCGAAGCTGGGCCGCCTCTTCGGCACGCGAGACGAAGCGGTCGCCGCTGGCGATGAGGCCGTGGTGAACGCGCTGCGAATCAGGCAAGCCAAAGCGCATGCGGGTGGCCTCGTCCAGCACGGCGCCGTCCTGCAGCGCCGCTTGCGCCGCCTGCGCGAGGCATTCGGCCAGCACGCTGTCGGCCAGGAAGCGCGAGCGTCCGTACAAGGGCACTTCGTAGCGGGGGAAGATGGGCGAGGCATCCATGTCGTGCTGCACGAACTCGGTGCCGATCACGGTGTCGCCCACGCGCACCGACGGATGCAGGCCGCCCGCCACGCCGGTGAACACGATGCGCGAGACGCCGAAGCGCTCGATCAGCGCCGCCGCCGTCGTGGCGGCCGCCACCTTGCCGATGCGCGACAGGGCGAGCACCACCTCGCGGCCCTGCCAGCGCCCGACCTGGAATTCGCGGCCTGCGTAGCGCTCCGTGCGCAGGTCCCGCAGGTGCGCCGCGAGGCCTGTCTGCTCCTGCGCCATCGCGCTCAGGATGCCGGTCGTCATGTTCGCATGTCCTCCTGCGCCAAATGAAAAGGGCCGGCACAGGCCGGCCCCTTGTTGCCAATCGCGCAGCTTACTGCTTGATGTCCACGCCGTAGAAGGTGTGGCGCCCGAAGGGGCTGAGCTTGAAGTCGATGACTTCGTTGCGCACCGGCTTGAGCTGCACCGCGTGCGCGATGGTGAACCAGGGCGCCTGCTCCTTGAAGATGAGCTGCGCCTTCTTGTAGAGGGCGTCGCGGTCGGCCTGCTTGGGCGCGCTCTTGGCCTTCACCACCAGGTCTTCATAGGGCTGGTAGCAGAACTTGGCCACGTTGGAGCCGCTGGCCGACTGGGCCGAGGCGCAGCCCAGCAGCGTGTAGAGGAAGTTGTCCGGATCGCCGTTGTCGCCGGTCCAGCCCAGCATGCCCATCTGGTGTTCGCCGGCCTGCATGCGCTTGCGGTACTCGCCCCACTCGAAGGTCTTGATCTCGGCCTTCACGCCCACCTTGGCCAGGTCCGCCTGCATCAGCTCGGCGATGCGCTTGGCGTTGGGGTTGTAGGGGCGCTGCACCGGCATGGCCCACAGGTCGGTGGTGAAGCCGTTGGGGTGGCCGGCCTCTGCCAGCAGTTTCTTGGCGGCTTCCGGGTTGTACGCGTCGTCCTTCACCGCATCGTTGTAGGACCACATGGTGGGCGGGACCGGGTTCTTGGCCGCCACGCCGGCGGTCAGGTAGACGCCGTCGATGATGGCCTTCTTGTTGATGGCCATGTTGATGGCCTTGCGCACGCGCACATCGTCGAAGGGCTTCTTCGTGGTGTTGTAGGCCAGGTAGCCCACGTTCAGGCCGGGCTGCTCCAGCACCTTCACGTTCGGGTCCTTGCGGATGGCGTCCAGGTCGGCCGGGTTCGGGTACGGCATGACATGGCACTCGCCCTTCTGCAGCTTGGCCCAGCGCACCGAGGCGTCGGGCGTGATGGCGAACACCAGGTCGTCGATCTTGGCCTTGCCGCCCCAGTACTGCGGGAAGGCCTTGAAGCGCACGATGGCGTCCTTCTGGTACTGCACCAGGTAGAACGGGCCGGTGCCGACCGGGTCCTGGTCCACCTTCTCGGGCGTGCCGGCCTTGAGCATCGCGATGGCATATTCCTTGGACTGGATGCCCGCGTACTGCATGGCCAGGTTGGCCAGGAACGGCGCTTCGGGCTTGTTCAGCACGATCTTGACGGTGTGGTCGTCGATGCGGTCCACCGTCTTGAGCAGCTTGGGCATGCCCATGTCGTTGAAGTACGAATGGTTGGGGCTGGTCACGCGGAAGAAGGGATCGTTCTCCTTCCACTGCCGCTCGATCATGAAGATGAAGTCGTCGGCGTTGAAGTCGCGCGTGGGCTTGAAGTTCTTGTTGGTGGTGTGCCACTTCACGCCCTTGCGCAGGTGGAAGGTGTACTCGGTGCCATCGGCCGAGATGTCCCACTTTTCCGCCAGGCCGGGCACGACCTTGGTGCCCCCGCGCTCGAACTGCACGATGGTGTCGTACACCTGGGTCGTCACGTCGAAGGACGTGCCGGTGGTGTTCACGCCGGGGTAGAAGTTCTCGGGGCTGCCTTCGGAGCAATACACCAGTGTCTTGGCCGAAGCGGCCACGCCGGTGAGCGCGAGCGCCGCAGGAAGGATCCACGCGGCGACCCGTGCGCGCCGCGCGATGCTGGAGGTGGATTTCATGGTCGAATCCTTTTCGTTTGAAGGGGTTGGTCAGGGGAGAAACTTTTCGGCATGGTGGCAGGCCACCAGCCGTTCATCCAGGGCACGCAGCAGCGGGCGCTCGGCCCGGCACCGCTCGGTCGCATGGGCGCAGCGCGTGCTGAACACGCAGCCGGCCGGCGGGTTGAGCGGCGATGGCAGCTCGCCCTTGAGCACGATGCGCTCCTTGCTCAGCCCAGGCGTGGACGCGAGCAGTGCCTGCGTGTAGGGATGCAGCGGCCGCGCGAAGATGCGCTGCTTGGGCCCCTGCTCCACCGCGTGGCCCAGGTACATCACCAGCACGTCGTGCGCAATGTGCCGCACCACGCCCAGGTCGTGCGAGATGAACAGGTAGGCCAGGCCCAGCTCGGCCTGCAGGTCGGCCAGCAGGTTCAGCACCTGGGCCTGCACCGACACGTCCAGCGCCGAGACCGGCTCGTCGGCCACCACCAGCTTGGGGCTGAGCATGAGCGCGCGCGCAATCGCGATGCGCTGGCGCTGGCCGCCGGAGAACATGTGCGGATAGCGGTCCGCATGCTCCGGACGCAAGCCCACCTGCCTGAGCATCTGCTGCACGCGGCGCTTGCGCTCGTCCTTGTCGAAGGGCATGTTGATGGCCAGCGGCGCCTCGAGGATGGCGCCGATCTTCTTGCGCGGGTTGAGCGAACCGTACGGGTTCTGGAACACCAGCTGCACGGCGCGGCGCAGGTTGCGGCGCTCGGCCATTCCCATGACGGCCACGTCATGCCCATCCACCACCAATTGGCCCGCGCTGGGCGACTCGATGAGCGACACCATGCGCGCCAGCGTGGACTTGCCGCAGCCCGACTCGCCCACCACGGCCAGCGTCTTGCCGGCCTCCAGCGTGAATGAGACGCCGCCCACCGCATGCAGCGCCGCGGGCTCCTTGAAGAGGCCGCGGCGGATCTTGTAGACGCGCTGGAGGTCGCGGGCCTGCGCCACCACGCCCACCGGACGTTGGGTCAAGGTGTTGTCCTGCACCAGGCTCATTCCGCCGCCTCCACCGCCACGCGGCCGTCGCGAACGATGTTGTCGCTGCGCTGGGGATCGCCCAAGGGGTAATGGCAGCGCACCTGCCCGCCCTGCCAGTCGCGAAGCAGGGGGCGCACCGCGCGCGAATGCTCGGTGGCGTAGGCACAGCGCGGCGCGAACAGGCAGCCGGCGGGGCGGTCGTGCGCACCGGGCACCACGCCGGGGATGGTGGCCAGCCGCCCGTCCGCGGGCGCACGGTCGGGCAGGGCGGCAAGCAGCGCCTCGGTGTAGGGATGCTGGGGCGCGGCAAAGAGGCGATCCACCGGCTGCTGCTCCATCACCTGGCCGGCATACATCACCGCCACGCGCTGCGCCATTTCCTCCACCACGCCCATGTTGTGCGTGATGAGCACCAGCGCCATGCCCCGCTGCTTCTGCAGGTCGCGCAGCAGGTCGAGGATCTGCGCCTGGATGGTGACGTCGAGCGCGGTGGTCGGTTCGTCGGCGATCAGCAGGCGCGGGTTGCAGGCAATGGCCATCGCGATCATCACGCGCTGGTTCATGCCGCCCGAGAGCTGGTGCGGATAGCTGCCGAGCCGCGAGGAGGCGGCCGGGATGCCCACCTGCTCCAGCAGTTCGATGGCGCGGCGCTGAGCGGCGCGCTTGTCCATGCGCAGGTGCAGGCGCAGCGTCTCCATCAGCTGGAAGCCGATGGTGAAGCAGGGGTTGAGGCTGGTCGTGGGCTCCTGGAAGATCATGGCCACGTCCTTGCCCACCAGCTCGCGGCGCTGCCTGTCGGAGATGCCCAGCAGGTCGTGGCCGGCAAAGCGCATGTGCTGCGCGCGCACGCGGCCCGGGTAGGCGATGAGCCCCATGAGCGCCATCATGGTCACGCTCTTGCCCGAGCCCGATTCGCCGACGATGCCCAGCACCTCGCCTTCCTCCAGCGAAAGGCTCACGCCGTCGACCGCATGCAGGGTTGCGCCTTGCGTGGGGAACTCCACGTGCAGGTCGCTGATTTCGAGAAGCGCCATTCGTTATCTCTTCAACTTCGGGTCGAGCGCATCGCGCAGGCCATCGCCCAGGAGGTTGAACGCCAGCACCGCGGCCAGGATGGCCAGACCCGGGAAGGTCACCACCCACCAGGCGCGCAGCACGAACTCGCGTGCGTCGGCCAGCATGGTTCCCCATTCGGGCGAGGGCGGCTGCGCGCCCAGGCCGAGAAAGCCCAGGGCCGCCGCATCGAGGATGGCGGTGGAAATGCCCAGCGAAGCCTGCACGATCAGCGGCGCCGCGCAGTTGGGCAGCACCTCGCTGAACATCAGGCGCAGCGTGCCGGCGCCGCTCACGCGCGCCGCCGTCACGTAGTCGCGCGACACCTCGGAGATGACGGCCGCGCGCGTGATGCGCACATAGTGCGGCAGCACCACGATGGCCACCGCGATCATCGCGTTGATGAGGCCGGGGCCGAGGATGGCCACGATCACGATGGCCAGCAGCAGGCTGGGCAGCGTGAGGACGATGTCCATCAGCCGCATGATCGCGATCTCGAACACGCCCCGGAAGAACCCGGCGATGAGACCCAGCGCGATGCCCACGACGACGGAGATCGCCACCACCGCGACGCCGATCGAAAGCGACAGGCGCGCGCCCCACATCAGGCGCGAGAGGATGTCCCGGCCGATGGCATCGGTGCCCAGCACGTGCGCCCAGGAGCCGCCGGACTGCCATGCCGGCGGCAGCAGGAATGCGCCGCTGTCGGTCTGGTTCGGCGCATGCGGCGCGATCCAGGGCGCCAGCAGCGCCACCAGGAACAGGAACAGCACCGTGGCCAGGCCCAGCACCGCGCCGTGGTTCTGCGAGAAGGCACCCCAGAATTCGCGCCAGGGTCCGGGCGGCGCCGGCGCGGCCGCGCTGGCCGCGGGAGTCGTCGTCGTGGAGCTGTTCATCGGGATTGGCGGATGCGGGGGTTGATGACGCCGTACGCCAGGTCCACGCTGACATTGACCAGCATCACGATCACGCCCAGCAGCAGCATGCCGCCCTGCAGCACCGGATAGTCGCGCCGGCCGATGGCCTCGATGAGCCACTTGCCCACGCCCGGCCAGGAGAAGATCGTCTCGGTGAGGATGGCGCCGGTGAAGAGCTGGCCCACTTGCAGGCCGATCACGGTCACCACAGGAATCATGGCGTTGCGCAGCGCATGCAGGCCCACCACGCGCATCTTCGACAGGCCCTTGGCGCGGGCGGTGCGGATGTAGTCCTCGCCCAGCACCTCGAGCATGGCCGAGCGCGTCATGCGCGCTACCACCGCCAGCGGGTTGGTGCCCAGCACGATGGCCGGCAGGATGAGGTGCTGCAGCGCCGACCAGAAGGCGCCCGTGTCGTCCGAGAGCAGCGAATCGACCAGCAGGAAGCCGGTGACCGGCTCCACGTAGTACTGCACCGCGATGCGGCCCGACACCGGCGTCCAGCCCAGCTGCACCGAAAAGAACAGGATCAGCAGCAGGCCCCACCAGAAGATGGGCATGGAGTAGCCGGTGAGCGAGGTCGCCATCACCCCATGGTCGAACAGCGAATTGCGGCGCACCGCCGCGACGATGCCGGCCGGAATGCCGACGATCAGCGCGAACACGATGGCGCACAGCGCCAGTTCCACCGTGGCCGGAAACAGCGCCAGGAACTCACGGATCACCGGCTCCTGCGTGATCACCGACTTGCCCAGGTCGCCATGCAGCACGCGGCCGATGTAGATGCCGTATTGGACGAACAGGGGCTTGTCCAGCCCGTATTCCTTGAGCAGCTGGGCGTGGCGTTCAGGGTCGATGCCGCGTTCGCCGGCCAGCGTCTCGATGGGGTCGCCCGGCACCAGCCGGATCAGAAAGAAGGCGAGCAGCGTCATGCCGATGAAAGTCGGCACGAGCAGGCTCGCTCGCGTCAGGAAGAATCGGAGCATTGGCGGCGAATATGCAAGAGCAATGCCCGGAAATCATCCCGGCAGAACCCTTATTCCCGCCCGCAGGCGGCGCGTGCGCGATCAGCGCAGTTCGCGGCGCAGCACCTTGCCCACCGGCGTCTTCGGCAGGTCGGTGCGGAACTCGACCAGCCGCGGCTGCTTGTAGCCGGTGAGGTTGGCGCGGCAGAAGTCGCGCACGTCCTGCTCGGTGAGCGCAGGATCCTTCTTCACGATCACCAGCTTGATGCCCTCGCCCGTCTTGGCATCCGGGACGCCCACGGCCGCGCACTCGAGCACGCCCGGGATCTGCGAGACCACGTCCTCGATCTCGTTCGGATACACGTTGAAGCCGCTGACGATGATCATGTCCTTCTTGCGGTCGACGATGCGGAAGTAGCCGCGCTCGTCCACCATGCCGATGTCGCCGGTCTTGAAGTAGCCGTCGGCGGTCATGACCTTGGCGGTTTCGTCGGGGCGCTGCCAGTAGCCCGCCATCACCTGCGGGCCCTTGATGGCGATTTCGCCGGCCTGGCCCGGCGGCACTTCGTTGCCCGCGTCGTCCAGCAGCTTCATGAACGTGCTGGGCAGCGGCAGGCCGATGGTGCCGGTGTATTCCTGGCTCGTCACCGGATTGCAGCTGGCCGAGGGCGAGGTTTCCGACAGGCCGTAGCCCTCGCAGATCGGGCAGCCGGTCTTGTCCAGCCACTGCTTGGCCACGCCGCTTTGCACCGCCATGCCGCCGCCCACCGAGACCTTCAGGTTCTTCCAGTTGACGGAGTTGAAGTCGGGATGGTTGGCCAGGCCGTTGAACAGCGTGTTCACCGCCGGGAAGCTGTGGAAGGTGTGCCTGGACAGTTCCTTCAGCGTTGCGGCCAGGTCGCGCGGATTCGGAATGAGGATGGTCTTTCCGCCCGTGCGCATGGACAGCATCATGTTCACCGTGAAGGCGAAGATGTGATAGAGCGGCAGCGCGCACACGCTGGTGGGCTGCTCGCCGGCCGGCACGCGCTTCATCGCGGGCTCGTTCCAGGCCTCGGACTGCAGCACGTTGGCGATCACGTTGCGATGCAGGAGCACCGCGCCCTTCGACACGCCGGTGGTGCCGCCGGTGTACTGCAGCACGGCCACGTCGTCCGGGCCGATTTCGGGCTGCTGCAGCTTGCGCGAGGCACCGCGCGACAGCGCATCGTTGAAGCGCACCGCGCCCGGCAGCTGGAAGGGCGGCACCAGCTTCTTGACGTTGCGCACCACGAAGTTGACCAGCGCACCCTTCAGGGTACCCAGCCGGTCGCCCATGGCAGCCAGCACCACGTGCTTGACCGGCGTGGCCGCAATGCACGCCTGCAGCGTGGCACCGAAGTTCTCGATGATGACGATGGCCTTGGCACCCGAGTCCTTGAGCTGGTGCTCCAGTTCGCGCGGCGTGTACAGCGGGTTGACGTTGACCACCACCAGCCCGGCGCGCAGGATGGCCGCCACCGTGATCGGGTACTGCGGCGTATTGGGCATCATCACCGCCACCCGATCGCCCTTGGCCAGGCCCAGGCCCTGCAGGTAGCCGGCCAGCTTGCGGCTGGCGGCATCCACCTGGGCATAGGTCACGTCGGTGCCCATGAAGCTGTAGGCGACGCGATCGGCGTAGCGGCGGAAACTCTCCTCCATCAGGGCGACGAGCGACCTGTACTGGCTGGGATCGATGTCGGCGGGCACGCCGGCGGGGTAGCTGGCCAGCCAGGGGCGGTCAGTCATTTGAGTTGTCTCCTGTCTCTCTGTCCTGTGCGCGCGGCATCGGGCCGCGCGTCTTGTATCGAAATCGAACTACTCGATCGCCTTGCCCATGTCCTCGACCACCTTCTTGGCGTCACCGAAGACCATCATGGTCTTGTCCATGTAGAACAGCTCGTTGTCCAGGCCCGCATAGCCGGCGGCCATGCTTCGCTTGTTCACGATCACCGTCTTGGCCTTGTAGGCTTCCAGGATGGGCATGCCGTAGATGGGGCTGCCCTTTTGCAGGGCGGCCGGGTTCACCACGTCATTGGCGCCCAGGATGATAGCCACATCGGCCTGCGCGAATTCGCCGTTGATGTCCTCCATCTCGAACACCTGGTCGTAGGGCACCTCGGCCTCGGCCAGCAGCACGTTCATGTGCCCCGGCATGCGCCCGGCCACCGGGTGGATGGCGTACTTCACCGTCACGCCCTTCTCGATGAGCTTCTGCGCCAGCTCGTTCACCGCATGCTGGGCGCGTGCCACCGCCAGGCCGTAGCCCGGCACGATGATCACGGTGTCGGCATTGGCCAGCATGTAGGCCGCATCGTCCGCGCTGCCGCTCTTGACCGGGCGCTGCTCCTTGGCACCGCCGCCGGCCGCAGCCGCCTCGCCGCCGAAGCCGCCCAGGATCACGTTGAAGAACGAGCGGTTCATGGCCTTGCACATGATGTAGCTCAGGATTGCGCCCGAGGAGCCCACCAGCGAGCCGGCCACGATCAGCATCGCGTTGTTCAGCGAGAAGCCGATGCCCGCCGCCGCCCATCCCGAGTAGCTGTTGAGCATGGACACCACCACCGGCATGTCGGCACCGCCGATCGGGATGATGATCAGCACGCCCATCACGAACGACAGCGCCAGCATCGCGAAGAAGGCGATCCAGCTCTCGGTGAACACGAACACCAGGCCCAGGCCGATGGTCAGCAGGCCCAGGATCAGGTTCAGCATGTGCTGGCCTTTGAACTGCACCGGCGCGCCCTGGAACAGGCGGAACTTGTACTTGCCCGACAGCTTGCCGAAGGCGATGACCGAGCCGCTGAAGGTGATGGCGCCGATGGCCGCACCCAGGAACAGCTCCAGCCGGTTGCCCGCCGGAATGGCGTAGCGCGCAAAGCCGTCGATGACTACCGTGCCTTCGGGCGTGTTCAGGCCCACCGCGGCCAGCACCGGCGCCGGCGTGATGCCGAAGGCCCAGGGCTCGACCACGGCCGCGATGGCGATGAACACCGCCGCCAGGCCGATCATGCTGTGGAAGAAGGCCACCAGCTCGGGCATCTGGGTCATCTCGACCGTCTTGGCGCGCCAGGCGCCATAGGCGGCGCCCACCACCAGGCCCAGCAGCACCCAGCCCATGCCCGCGGCCTTGCCGCCGGCCAGCTGGACGATGAGCGCCGCCGTGGTGAGGATGGCGATGGCCATGCCCACCATGCCGAAGATGTTGCCGCGGATGGAGGTGGTCGGATGACTCAGGCCCTTCAGGGCCTGGATGAAGCAGACGCTGGCAACGAGGTACAGCAGCGTGACGACGTTCATGCTCATTGGCCAGCTCCCTCAGCCTTGGGGGCGCTCTTGCGCTCCTTTTTCTTGAACATCTCCAGCATGCGCCGGGTGACCAGGAAGCCACCGAAGACGTTCACCGCGGCCAGCGCGACGGCCAGCACGCCCATCGACTTGCCCAGCCAGGTCTCGGTGAGCGCCGCCGCGAGCATGGCGCCCACGATGACGATGGCCGACACCGCGTTGGTCACCGCCATGAGCGGGGTGTGCAGTGCGGGCGTGACGGTCCACACCACGTGGTAGCCCACGTAGATGGCCAGCACGAAGATGATCAGGTTGATGACGGTATGGCTGACGGGATCCATGTCCTTCTCCTCGAGCTTGTCTTATTTGCGGGTGACCTGGCCGTCACGCGCCACCAGGCAGGCGGCGACGATGTCGTCCTCGAGGTCGATCTTGAAGCCGCCCTCCTTGGGCAGCACCAGCTTGAGGAAGTCCAGCACGTTGCGCGCGTACAGCGACGAGGCATCGGCCGCCACCAGCGCGGGCAGGTTGGTCTCGCCCACGATCGTCACGCCATGCTTGAGCACGGTCTTGTCCGCCTCCGAAATGGTGCAGTTGCCGCCCACGCCGTCGGCGCCCCGGCCCGCGGCAATGTCCACGATGACCGAGCCCGGCTTCATGGACTTGACCATGTCCTCGGTGATGAGCGTCGGCGCGGCGCGGCCCGGAATGAGCGCGGTGCTGATCACCACGTCGGCCGCAGCCACGCGCTTGGCCACTTCCACCTGCTGGCGCGCCAGCCAGCTCGGCGGCATGGGGCGGGCATAGCCGCCCACGCCTTCGGCCGCTTCCTTTTCCTCGGCGGTCTCGTAGGGCACGTCGATGAACTTGGCGCCCAGCGACTCGACCTGCTCCTTCACGCTCGGGCGAACGTCGGAGGCCTCGATCACGGCGCCCAGGCGCTTGGCAGTGGCAATGGCCTGCAGGCCCGCCACGCCCACGCCGAGGATGACCACGCGGGCCGCCTTCACGGTGCCGGCCGCCGTCATGAGCATGGGGAAGAAGCGCTGGTACTTGTCCGCCGCGGTCATCACGGCCTTGTAGCCGGCGATGTTGGCCTGGGACGAGAGCACGTCCATGCTCTGCGCGCGCGTGGTGCGCGGCGCGGCTTCCAGGGCGAAGGCAGTCAGGTTGGCCGCGGCCAGGCGCTGCAGGCCGGCGGCGTCGAAGGGGTTGAGCATGCCCACCACGGCGGTGCCGGGCTTCATGTGGGCAATCTCGTTGTCGAACGGCGAGCGCACCTTCAGCACGATCTCTGCGCCGAAGGCGCCAGCCGCATCGGTGATCTCGGCGCCGGCGGCCTGGTACGCCGCATCGGTGGCGGCGGCGGTGAGGCCCGCGCCGGACTGCACGCGGACCACATGACCCAGCGCTACGAGTTTCTTGGCCGTTTCGGGGGTCACGGCCACACGGGTTTCGCCTGCCGTCGTCTCGGCAGGCACGCCAATCAACATACGAAGTCTCCTCTCGGCTGGGGGTCAGCGCAAACCGGGCGAGCTTACCTGAAGATTACAAAAGGTCACCCAATTGGCGCCCGTTGATGCGCAGATGTGATGTGTTGACGCGATTTCCGGCGCGAGTCATTGACAGGAGCGTTCCAACGGGGTGCCAGGAATGACACGAACGATGGCCAAGGGCTATCGTGAAATTTGACTCGATAGTTCACATTCGCAATTCGTGCTGCATGAAGGATTCGTGACGTTCAAGACTAGACTTCGCCCTGCTTCGTTAACACATAAATCAGGGACGGTAACGACTATGCGCATCGCGGCACTCGACGATGATCCTTCTCAGCTCGAGCTGATTCAACACACCATGAACGGCATTCAGCATGAATGCCATGTCTATTCCGAGGGCAAGGCCCTGCTGCGCGACCTGCGCCAGCAATCCTTCGACCTGCTGATCCTCGATTGGACGCTGCCCGACATCTCGGGCCCGGCCATCGTCAAGTGGGTGCGCGAGGAACTCGCCAGCCGCATCCCCATCCTGTTCGCAACCAATCGGCGCGCCGAGGCCGACCTGGTGGCCGGCCTGTCGGCCGGCGCCGACGACTTCATGGTCAAGCCGATCAGCGTGGCGGAACTCGAGGCGCGCGTGCATGCGCTGCTGCGCCGCGCCTACCCCAGCCACCACGACGTGGAGCTTGAATTCGGTCCCTATCACTTCTTCCCGCAGGCGCGCACGCTGCAGGTGAACGGAGAGCCGGTCGACCTGAAGCACCGCGAGTACGAGCTGGCGCTTTTCCTGTTCCAGAACCTGGGGCGACTGCTGTCGCGCGAACACCTGCGCGAAGCCGTGTGGGGCCGCGGCCCCGACGAGCCGTCGCGCTCCCTCGACACGCACATCTCGCGCCTGCGCACCAAGCTGTCGCTGCGTCCGTCCAACGGCTTTCTGCTGTCTGCCGTGTATGGCCTGGGCTATCGGCTCGAAACGGTGGAAGCGTCGTCGCTGTCCACCTTCGGCCAGGAGCCCGACCCCACGGAGTCGGGGACCTGAGCGCCGTGCGGCGTCCGGGCCGGCTGTCCGCGGTACTGCGTGCGCTGGCGCTGGCGGCGCTGGGGCATGCAGGCGCGCAGGCGCAGGTGGCGCCAGCGCGGGCCGACCCGGCTGGCAACGCCATCCGCCTGCGACTGGCGGACGGCAGCATCATCCGCATTGCCTGCGACAAGGCCGGTCCGGGCTGCCCGGTTGCCGCCGCCCCTGAAAACGCCTGGATCTCGGGCAGCGCCCGCCGCGCACCGCTGAAGCGGGGAGCGAAGCTCTTCGACGCCGGCAAGCCGGGCGTCGTCGCCAGCATCCGCGGCTAGGCCGACTTCGCAGGGCCTGCGGCGCGTTTTCTTGCGATGCCCTTCACGTCTTCGTCTTCGCCGCCAGGTCCGCCGCCGGCATCGCCCAGCAGGCGTGTGCTCGATCTTGTGCGGCGGCGCCTGTCCTGGCTGTTGCTGGCAGCCGGATCGATCGCCCTGGTGACCTGGCTGACGCTCGGCCAGTACTTCACCCGGGCCGATCGGGTCCTGCTGGAAAACGCGCTGGATCGGGTGCGCCCGGTTGCTGCCAGCAACATCCTCATCGTCGCCATCGACGATCCGAGCTTGCAGGCCATCGGCCGCTGGCCATGGCGGCGCGCCCTGCACGCCGAGCTGCTGCGCCGCATCGCGCTGGGCGGCCCGCGCTGCATCGGGCTGGACCTGCTCCTGGACGATGCGAACTCGCACTACCCCGTCGACGACATCATGCTGGCCCAGGCCATGAAGTCGGCGGGGTGTGTGGTGCTGCCCTTGGCCCTCCAGTCACCGGGAAACAATGACCAGATCCAGGCCGAGCTCGTGCCGTCCAGGCCTCTGTCCGATGCCGCGACGGCACTCGGGCACTCGCATCTGGCCATCAACGACGAAGGCGACATCCAGGGCGTCTACCGCTTCGAAGGCTTTCCCGGACACCGCTGGCCCCAGTTTTCGCTGGCCCTCTACCAGGCGGCCAACGGGGAACTGCAGCCCCAGCCGTCGCTCACGGACGGTGCACATAGCTCGCCGCCCGAGGGCCGCTGGCAGCGTCTGGACGAGGAGCTGCTGATCTACCACAAGCCATCCACCCGCTTCCAGACGGTGTCCTACATCGACGTGCTGCGCGGCAATGTGCCGCCGGAAGTGTTCCGCGACCGCTATGTGCTGGTAGGCCCTACCGCCGAGACGGTGGCCGACATGTTCGCCCTGCCCTCGCCCGACTACCTGGTGCCGGGTGTGGAACTGGCGGCCACGATGCTGCAGGCGTTCGATCAGGATCAGCGCATCCATCCGGCGGCGGCATGGCAGAACCTCGCCGTCAACCTGATTCCGCTGGTGGTCGTGCTTCTCGGGCTTCTGTGGCTCCACCCGGTCGGAGTCTTCATCCTGATCGCATCCATGGTGGCCGTGCATGTCGGCCTGCAGATGGCGCAGCCCTGGCTGGGCATGCGCTTCAGCGCCGCGGCGGGCGTCGGTGGACTCCTGCTGGTTTATCCGGTGTGGAGCCTCATGCGCCTGACCGCCGCCTATCGCTTCCTGCAGCGGGGCACGTCGGAACTCAACAAGGTGCTTGCGGGCCTGGACAGGCCGAACGCGCCGGAGCAGGCGGGCGATTTCCTCGACCGCGAGATCGACGCCATCGCGGCCGCGGCGCAGCGCGTGCGCAACCTGCACCGCTTCGTGCACGACGCCATCGATCACCTGCACGATGCCAACCTGGTGCTCAACCGCAACGGGCGGGTGTTCCTGGCCAACCGTGCGGCGGCACGCCACTGGGACCGCGAGGCCTCGCTGCTGGCGGGGCAGGATGCGCACGATCTGCTGGCGGACGTGCGTGCGCGCCACAACGGCCAGCCGATGATCACGCCGGGTTCGTTCAGTGCAAGCCACGTGGTGCCGATCGCGGGCGAGGGGGAAGACTCGGCGGGACGCACCCTGCTGCTGCGCTGCGTGCCCTTCTTCGATGCCGACGATGCCTACGCGGGCTGGATCGTCACGCTGGTGGACCTGACGGAAATCCGCCGCACACAGGCGCAGCGCGACGAGGCGCTGCGGTTCATTTCCCACGACATCCGCGAGCCGAGCGCGGCCATCCTCACCGTGCTCGAGCTCTCGCGCGCGGACCCTTCGATGCTCTCGCAGGACGTGATGCACCAGCGCATCGAGCAGCATGCGCGCACCTGCCTGGCCCTTGCAGACGGGTTCGTCACCCTGGCACGGGCCGAAGCCCAGCCCTTCAAGCCCGAGATGCTGGACCTGCTCGAACTGGGCATGCAGACCGTGGATAACGCCTGGGCCAGCGCCCGCCGCAAAGGGGTGAGCGTCGCGTTCGAAACAGAACTGGAAGAAGCCCCCTTCACCGGGGACCGCGACCTGCTGTCCAGAGCACTGACCAACCTCCTGAGCAATGCGCTGAAGTTCTCGCCCACCGGCGCACGCGTGACATGCCGCGTCGCGCAGCGCACGTCCCACTGGACAATGGCGGTCACCGACCAGGGCCCCGGCATCGCGGCGGAACGCCAGTCGAAGCTGTTCCAACCTTTCCATCGCCTGCACCAGGAATCGCATCCGGAGGTTCATGGCGTCGGCCTGGGACTGCTGCTGGTGCGCACCACAATGCAGCGGCACGGCGGCACGGTCGAGATCGAAAGCGCAGAGGGCGCCGGCTGTACATTCATCCTCGTGCTTCCCAAGCCGGGCGCGCAAGCGCTCCAGCAATCTGCCAACCATCCGCGAGAGCAGGACGCATGACCCGACATCGCTGGAAACCCAATGTGACCGTGGCGGCCGTCATCGAGGAGGACGGCCGCTTCATGCTGGTGGAAGAAGAGACTTCCGCCGGCCTGATGCTCAACACCCCGGCCGGGCACCTGGACCCCGGCGAATCGCCGCTGGAAGGCTGCGCGCGCGAGGCGCTGGAGGAAACTGCGCACCGCTTCTCGCCCACGGCGCTCCTGGGCATCTACATGGCCCGCACGCGCAGCGCCTCCCAGGACGTGACCTACATGCGCTTTGCCTTTTGCGGCGAACTGGGCGAGCGCGAGCCGGGCCGCGCGCTGGACCACGGCATCGTGCGCACACTGTGGATGACGCCCGAGGAAATCCGCGCGAGCGCAGCGCGCCACCGCAGCCCGCTGCTGCTGCGCTGCGTGGAGGACTACCTGGCCGGAAAGCGCTTCCCGCTGGATCTCATCCATGTGGATCCGTCGCTGCACGACTAGCGGCCGGGCATCTCGAACGAGGCATTTCCCACACGGGGGCGCCGCCAGGACAGGCCTGGGACAATGTCGCCCATGAGCGTCAAGAAAAAACGCGTGGTGGTGGGCCTGTCCGGCGGTGTCGATTCCGCGGTCACGGCCTACCTGCTCAAGCAGCAGGGCCACGAGGTCATCGGGATCTTCATGAAGAACTGGGAGGACGATGACGACAGCGAGTACTGCTCCTCCAACATCGACTTCGTCGACGCCGCCAGTGTGGCGGACGTGCTGGGCATCGAGATCGAGCATGTGAACTTCGCGGCCGACTACAAGGACCGCGTGTTCGCCGAGTTCCTGCGCGAATACCAGGCCGGCCGCACGCCCAATCCCGACGTGCTGTGCAACGCCGAGATCAAGTTCAAGGCTTTTCTCGACCACGCCATGCGCCTGGGCGCCGAGCAGATCGCCACCGGACACTACGCACGGGTGCGCTTCAACCAGGGCACCGGACGGCACGAACTGCTCAAGGGGCTGGACCCAGCCAAGGACCAGAGCTACTTCCTGCATCGCCTGAACCAGCAGCAGCTGTCCAAGACGCTGTTTCCGGTGGGCGAACTGCGCAAGACCGAGGTGCGGCGCATCGCTGCCGAGATCGGACTGCCCAACGCCAGGAAGAAGGATTCCACCGGCATCTGCTTCATCGGCGAGCGGCCGTTTCGCGAGTTTCTCAACCGCTACATCAGCAAGGAGCCCGGGCCCATCCGCGACGAGCGCGGGCGCGTGCTCGGCCAGCACCAGGGCCTGTCCTTCTATACCCTGGGCCAGCGCCAGGGCCTGGGGATCGGCGGCGTGAAGGACAAGGGCGCGGCACGCGGCGGTGGCGACCACGCCCCCTGGTTCGTGGCGCGCAAGGACATGGCGGCCAACACGCTGTGGGTGGTGCAGGGGCACGACCATCCCTGGCTGCTGTCCCACGCACTGGAAGCCGACGACACCAGCTGGGTGGCCGGCGAAGCGCCCGCCGCGGGCGCCTGTGCGGCCAAGTCGCGCTATCGGCAGGCGGATGCGGCCTGCACGCTGGCGGAAGGCAGCGCCGGCGGCACTTTCCGGCTCGCGTTCCCCGAAGCGCAGTGGGCCGTCACGCCGGGGCAGTCGGCCGTGCTCTACGACGGCGAAGTGTGCCTGGGCGGCGGCGTGATTTCCAGCGCCGCCTGATCGCCTGAAGCCCGCTCAGTCCTGGCGCAACTTCGCCAGCAGTTCGTAGGAGCGCAGGCGCGCCTGGTGGTCGAAGATCTGCGAGGTCACCATCAGCTCGTCGGCGCCGGTGCGCGCCACGAAGGCGTCGACAGCGGCGCGCACCGTCTGCGGCGAACCCACGGCCGAGCACGACAGCACCGAATCCAGCAGCGCCGACTCGGCGGGGCCGACGCGCTCGCGGTAGCCCTCGACCGGGGGCGGCAGCCGGCCGGGCCGGCCGCTGCGCAGGTTGACGAAGGCCTGCTGCCATGAGCTGGCGCGAAAGCGTGCCTCTTCGTCCGTGTCGGCGCAGAAGACGTTGAAGCCGAGCATCACATAGGGCTTGGCCAACTGGGCCGAAGGCTGGAAGGTCGTGCGGTAGATCTCGATCGCCTGCATGAGCTGCTGCGGCGCGAAGTGCGAGGCGAAGGCGTAGGGCAGCCCCAGGTGGGCGGCCAACTGGGCGCCGAAGGTGCTCGAGCCCAGGATCCAGATGGGCACTTCCAGCCCGCGGCCGGGCACGGCCATCACCGGCTGGCGCGGCTCCTTGGACATGAAGTCCATGAGTTCCAGCACGTCCTGCGGGAACTGGTCGGCGTTGGTGTCCAGGTCGCGGCGCAGCGCCCGGGCGGTGCGCTGGTCGGAGCCGGGCGCGCGCCCCAGGCCCAGGTCGACGCGGCCCGGGTAGAGCGACTCCAGCGTGCCGAACTGCTCGGCGATCACCAGCGGCGAATGGTTGGGCAGCATCACACCGCCCGCACCGATGCGGATGGTGGAGGTGCCGGCGCCCACGTGCGCCAGCAGCACAGCGGTGGCGGCGCTGGCGATGCCCGGCATGCCGTGATGCTCGGCCAGCCAGTAGCGCCGGTAGCCCAGGCGCTCGCCGTGCTGGGCCAGCGACAGGGAATTTCGGAAGGATTGGGCGGCGTCGCCGCCCTCGCAGATGGGCGACAGATCGAGGATGGAGAAGGGAGGCATGGCCGCCATCATGGCCAAAAGGTGCATCCCTTGCTGGTGTCGGGACGGGTACCAAAGCACGACGGGCACCCGGGTCAATCCCTTTCAACGGCGTGAATTTGCAGCTATTTGTGTCGGATTTACATAGAATGCGAATCGTTCTTATTCGCTATTCATATTCCGTTCAGCCAAGACGACTAGACAAATGAGCGCTCACTTTCGCCCGAATCGAAGCACCGTGCTGGTGTCATGCTTTATCGCCATCTGCACCGCACCGCAACTCGCCGCCGCGCAGACAAACACCAGTGCCGTGCTGCCCGAGGTTCGGGTGGATGCCAACGCCACGCCCGAAACCGCTGCGACCCCGGTGGTGGGCTACCGCGCGAAGAACGCCATCTCCGCCACCAAGACCGACACCCCGCTGTCGGAAACGCCGCAGTCGGTGACCGTGGTGCCGCGCGACCAGATGGTGGACCAGGGCGCTTCCAACGTGCAGGACGCCCTCAACTACGCCGCCGGCGTCCGCTCGGATGCCTACGGCATCGATGGCCGGACGGATTCCGTTCGCATCCGCGGTACCGAGCCCAGCGTCTTTCTGGACGGCCTGCGCCAGGCCTACGGCTACTACACCAGCAACACCCGCACCGAGCCTTACATGCTGGAGCGCCTGGAGGTCCTGCGCGGCCCATCGGGCATGCTGTACGGCTCGGGCACGGCCGGCGGCATCGTCAACATGGTGAGCAAGCGGCCGCTGCTGGAGACGCAGCGCGAAGTGGGCGTGGAATTCGGCAGCTATGGGCGCAAGCAGATCCAGGCCGACCTGACCGGCGCCCTGACCGACAGCGGCGAATGGTCCTACCGCCTGATCGCCCTGCAGCGCAATTCGGACACCCAGGTCGACTACGTGCCCGACGACCGCACCGTGCTGGCCCCTTCGCTCACCTGGCGCCCGAGCGGCGTCACCTCGCTGACGCTGCAGGGTCTCTACCAGAAGGACAAGGCCGGCAGCACCTCGCAGTTCTTCCCCTGGGAAGGCACGCTGCTGGCCAACCCCAACGGCCAATTGCCCAGCAGCCGCTTCATCGGCGAGCCGGGCGACTACTACAACAGCGAGCGCAAGACCTTCGGCTGGCAGTTCGAGCACAGGTTCTCCGACGCGTGGGCCTTCCGCCAGAACTTCCGCTACGCCAAGAACGAAAACGACAACCGCTACCACTGGGCCGACTCGTTCACCATTCCGGGCGGCTGGGGCGCCGACCCGGTCAACAAGCGCATCCTGGGCCGCTACCTGGACTACTCGCTCACGAAGAACGAGATCGCGGTGATGGACAACAACGTCGAGGGCCGCTTCAAGACCGGCGCCCTGCAGCACACCCTGCTCATCGGCGCCGACTTCTCGCGCCAGAAGGAAAACATCTACGGCGGCACGGTGGGCTACAGCGAGATCGATGCCTACGCGCCCGTCTACGGCAACCTGGAGCCGCTGCCGGCCACGCGCGACCCGCTGCCGCAGACGCACCAGCGCAGCATGGGCCTGTACGTGCAGGACCAGATGAAGCTCGACAACTGGGTGTTCCTGGCCGGCCTGCGCCGCGACTGGACCGAATCCACCGCCGAAGGCTCGCCCGAGCAGAAGGACGACGCCAACACCAAGCGCTTTGCGCTGCTGTATGCGCACCCGAGCGGATGGTCGCCGTACCTGAGCTACGCCGAGTCGTTCACGCCCCAGGCGCCGCAGCGCGGCCAGATGCTCAAGCCGCTGCGCGGCGAGCAGTGGGAGGCGGGCCTCAAGTACGAGCCCAAGGACCGCCCGCTGGCCTTCAATGCCGCGGTGTACGACCTGCGCGAGAAGGACCGCACCACTTCGCCCATGCCCAACGTGATCACCCAGCTGGACGACACCCGCACCCGCGGCGTCGAGCTCGAGGCGCGCGGGCGCATCACCCCGGCGCTGGACCTGATCGCCAACTACACCTATACCGACGCCGACCCGGTGCTCGAGGGCCTGCCCGAGAACATGGCCAGCGTCTGGGCCAAGTACCGCTTCCAGATCGCCGGCATGCCCGGCTTCGCGGTGGGCGCGGGCGTGCGCTGGATGAGCGCCTTCCGCGACCTCTCCTACGGCATCGGCCCCGAAGTGCCCGCCCAGACTTTGGTCGACGCGATGATCTCCTGGGAAAATGCGCGCTGGCGCCTCGCCCTCACGGCCAACAACCTCACCGACAAGACCTACTTCAGCACCTGTCTGTCGCGTGGCGATTGCTGGTATGGCGCCCGCCGCAATGTGGTGGCCAGCGCCACCTACCGTTTCTAAGAAAAGCACCATGAACTCCGGCCGCATCAAGACCTGGACCTGGGTCCACAAGTGGAGCAGCCTGGTCTGCACCATCTTCATGCTGCTTCTGTGCCTGACCGGCCTGCCGCTGATCTTCCACCACGAGATCGGGCACCTGCTGGGCACCGAAGTCGAAGCACCCGAGCTGCCCGCCGACCAGGCCGGCCGGCGCGCGAGCCTGGACGATGTGCTCAAGACCGCGCACGCGCTGCACCCGGATCGCGTGGTGCAGTTCGTCTCGCAGGAAGAAGACAGCGACAAGATCTGGTTCGTCACCCTCACGCCCACGCCCGCCCCCACCGACGACTTCAAGTCGGTGGCGGTGGACGCGCGCACCGGCCAGGTGCTGGCGCAGCCCAAGTTCGACGAAGGTTTCATGTGGGTCATGCTCAAGCTGCACGTCGACCTGTTCGCGGGCCTGGCGGGCAAGCTGTTCCTGGGCTTCATGGGCCTCTTGCTGCTGGTGGCCATCGTCAGCGGCGCGGTGCTGTATTCGCCCTTCATGCGCAAGCTGGAGTTCGGCACCGTGCGGCGCGAGCGCCGGCCGCGCCTGAAGTGGCTGGACCTGCACAACCTGCTGGGCATCGTCACGCTGGTGTGGGCCTTCACGGTGGGTGCCACCGGCATGATCAACACCTGGGCCGACCTCGTCATCAAGTACTGGCAGTACGACCAGCTCAGCCACATCCTGCAGCCCTACCAGGGCCAGCCGCTGGTGCCGGCGGCCGAGCGCGGCTCGGTGCAGCGCTCGCTCGACGCGGCGCTGCAGAGCTCGCCGGGCAACAAGCTGTCCTTCATCGCCTTTCCCGGCACGGCCTTCTCCAGCCCGCACCACAACACCGTCTTCCTGCGCGGCGACACGCCGATGACCTCCAAGCTGCTGCAGCCGGTGCTGGTGGACGCCAAGACCAACGACATCACCGCCAGCCCGCACCTGCCCTGGTACCTGACGGCGCTGCTGGTGTCGCAGCCGCTGCACTTCGGCGACTACGGCGGCATGCCGATGCAGATCATCTGGGCGCTGCTGGATATCGCGACCATCATCGTTCTCGGCAGCGGCCTCTACCTGTGGCTCAAGCGGGGCAATCCGGTGCACGAACACAAGTCCAGAGCCGAAGCCCACGGTGCCGCGTCGCCGCCGCTCGGTGCGCCCGACCCGGCGCCCCAACCCGCAGCCGCCGCCAGCCAGGCCGTCACATCGCCATGAAGAAGCCGCAAGAACCCCATGCCCCGCATCACGTCCGGCGCGTCTGGGGCTGGCCGATCGCGCTGGGCCTCATGACCGCCGTGGGCCTGGTCTCGGCCCTGTTCAGCGACGGCGGGGTGGGCGACATGCTGGCCTGGGCGACCCTGGGCATTCCAACCTTCGTCTGCTTCTGGTACGGCTGGGGCCGACGCCCGCGCGGCTAGAAAGAAAAAGCCCGCACGCCTTTTCGGGGTGCGGGCTTCTTGTCTGCAGGCGAATCCTGCGAGATTGGCCGTTTTAGAACGGAATGTCGTCGTCCATGTCATCGAAGCCCGACGACGACCGGGCCGGTGCCTGGCGCGGAGCGGCTGCCGGCGCCTGGCGCGGTGCCGCAGCCGGGGCGCGCGAATAGCCACCGCCGCCGCCGCCGCCACCACCACCGTAGCCGCCGCCATAACCGTCGTCATCGCCGCCGCCCGACGGGCCGCCCTGGCCCTGGCGGCCGCCCAGCAGCTGCATGGTGTTGGCGCGGATCTCGGTGGTGTAGCGGTCGTTGCCGTCCTTGTCGGTCCACTTGCGGGTGCGCAGCGACCCTTCCACATACACCGGCGAGCCCTTGCGCAGGTACTGGCCGGCGATTTCGGCCAGGCGGTCGTTGAAGACCACGTTGTGCCACTCGGTGATTTCCTTTTGCTCGCCGCTCTGACGGTCTTTCCAGCGCTCGGTGGTGGCGATGCGGACGTTGCAGACCTGCCCGCCGCTGGGGAATGTGCGGGTCTCCGGGTCGGCGCCCAGATTTCCCAGAATGATGACTTTGTTGACCGATGCCATGACGCTGCCTTGAAATGAGAAAAGTCGCCGGGCGGTCCCGGCGGCCAAACGACGAGTCTACCCGCGTCCGCCGCTGCCACAATGGGCGCGCACCCCAATGACACCGCCAGACGACCCGCGCCCCCAGCACCACCCCGACTTCGTCCAGAACCTGCGCGCAGAGTTCTCCGGCTGGCGCACCTGGGTGGACCGCGCCATCGTGCTGGGCTACGCGCTGGTGTGCGGCCTGTTCGTGGTGGGCTTCACCATCGCAGCCGACTGGGCGTTCGCGCTGTTCCGGCGCATGTACCAGTCCCATGGCTGGCTGGTCCTGCTGTGGACGCCGGCGGCCACCGCCGCCATCGTCTGGGCCACCCGGCGCTGGTTTCCCGGCGCGGCCGGCTCGGGCATTCCGCAGATCAAGGCGGCGCTGCACCCAGCGCTGCCGCCGGAGCGCCGCAGCGTCTTTGCCTCGCTGCGGCTCACTCTGGCCAAGGTCGCGCTCGGCGTGGCTGGATTCGCCGCCGGCCTGTCGGTGGGGCGCGAAGGCCCGTCGGTGCAGGTGGCGGCCGGGCTCATGCAGCATGCGCGGCGCTGGCTGTCGCCCAACTCGACCATCGACGCGCGCGCCCTGCTGGTGGCCGGCGGCGCCGCCGGTATCGCCGCAGCCTTCAACGCGCCGCTGGCCGGGGTGGTGTTCGCCATCGAGGAGTTGGCCGGCCGGCTGGAGGCGCGCTCCAGCGGCCTGATCATCACCGCCATCGTGCTGGCCGGCGTGGTGGCCGTGTCGGCCTTCGGCAACCTGAGCTACTTCGGCGTGATCAAGGTGCCGCGCCTGGGCTGGGACCTGCTGGGCCCAGGCCTGCTGGTGGCAGCGGTTTGCGGTGCGGCCGGCGGGCTCTTCGCCCGGTTGATGGCGTCGTCGCTCACGGGCGCGCCGGATCGCTTCAACCGCTGGCGGGCGCGCCGGCCGGTCGCGTTTGCCGCCGGCTGCGGCCTGGCGGTGGCGCTGATCGGCCTGGCCTCCAACGGCGCCACCTTCGGCTCGGGATCGGAGAGCGTGAAAGAGATGCTGAGCGGCGAGCACGAACTGCCGCCGCTTTACGCCACCTTGAAGTTCCTGTCCACCTGGATCACGGCATGGAGCGACGTGCCGGGCGGCATCTTCGCGCCCTCGCTCTCGGTGGGCGCGGGGCTGGGCCATGCGGTGGCCGGCATCGCCCCGGCCGACCTGGCGCCAGCCCTCATTGCCATGGGCATGGCCGGCTTCCTGGCCGCCGTGACGCAGGCGCCGCTCACGGCCTTCATCATCGTGATGGAGATGGTCGACGGGCACTCGATGGTGCTCAGCCTGATGGCCTCGGCCATGCTGGCCAGCCTGGTGTCGCGCATGATCAGCCGCCCCCTGTACGAGACGCTGGCCGAACACATGGTGGCCACGGCCGTCAGTTCCCACAAACCGGTGGAAGACGTGCCGGAGCGCTGAAATGCCCGGGCGTCTATCATGCTCGGTTGCCCGAAAGAGCTGCCAAACGTGAACGCCTCCCTGGAAAAAGAAGCCTATCTGGGCGCCTTGCTGGCGCAGCAGCGCATCAGCATCCGCGGCGCCCGCACCCACAACCTCAAGAACATCGACCTGGACATTCCGCGCAACAAGCTGGTGGTCATCACCGGCCTGTCGGGCTCGGGCAAGTCCAGCCTGGCCTTCGACACCCTGTATGCCGAGGGCCAGCGCCGCTATGTCGAGAGCCTGTCGGCCTATGCCCGCCAGTTTTTACAGCTGATGGACAAGCCCGACGTGGACATGATCGAGGGCCTGTCGCCCGCGATCAGCATCGAGCAGAAGGCCACCAGCCACAACCCGCGCTCCACCGTGGGCACGGTGACCGAGATCCACGACTACCTGCGCCTGCTCTATGCCCGCGCCGGCACGCCCTACTGCCCTGACCACCACCTGGCGCTGCAGGCGCAGACCGTCTCGCAGATGGTGGATGCGGTGCTTGCGATCCCGGATGAGCCCCGCCTGATGATCCTGGCGCCGGTGGCGCGCGAGAAGAAGGGCGAGTTCACCGAGCTTTTCGCCGAGATGCAGGCCGCCGGCTATGTGCGCTTCCGCGTGGACGGCCAGACCTACGAATACAACGACCTGCCGCAGCTCAAGAAGACCGAGAAGCACGACATCGACGTGGTGATCGACCGCCTGCGCGCGCGGCCCGACATGCAGCAGCGCCTGGCCGAGAGCTTCGAGGCCGCGCTGCGCCTGGCCAGCAGCCGGGCCATCGCGCTGGAACTGGGCGGCGAGGGCAAGCCGGACAAGGAACACCTCTTCAACGCCAAGTTCGCCTGCCCGATCTGCCACTACTCCATTGCCGAGCTGGAGCCGCGCCTCTTTTCCTTCAACTCGCCGGTGGGCGCCTGCCCGGCCTGCGACGGCCTGGGGCACCGTGAGTTCTTCGACCCGACGCGGGTGGTGGCCTTTCCGTCGCTGTCGATGGGCAGCGGCGCCATCAAGGGCTGGGACCGGCGCAACGGCTACTACTTCTCCATGGTGGAGAGCGTGGCCAAGCATTACAAGGTGGACGTGGACGCGCCCTTCGAATCCTGGCCGGCCAGCGTGCAGCAGGTGCTGCTGAACGGCTCGGGCAGCGAGGAGATCAAGTTCAGCTACACCATGGAGTCGGGTGCGCAGGCCGGCAAGAAGCTGGTGAAGAAGCATCCCTTCGAGGGGATCATTCCCAACATGGTGCGGCGCTACCGCGAGACCGATTCGGCCATGGTGCGCGAGGAACTGGCCCGCTACCGCAACGTGCAGCCTTGCCCCGACTGCGGCGGCTCGCGCCTGCGGCCCGAGGCGCGCAATGTGTTCCTGGTGAACGACGACAAGGAAGACGAGCGCATGGCGATCTATGAGATCAGCCGGCTCACGCTGCGCGAGAGCCTTGCGTACTTCCACGAACTCCACCTCAAGGGCGCCAAGGCCGACATCGCCGACAAGGTGGTGCGCGAGATCGGCCTGCGCCTGAAGTTTCTGAACGACGTGGGCCTGAACTACCTGAGCCTGGACCGCAGCGCCGACACGCTGTCGGGCGGCGAGGCGCAGCGCATCCGCCTGGCGTCGCAGATCGGCTCGGGCCTGACGGGCGTGATGTACGTGCTGGACGAACCCAGCATCGGACTGCACCAGCGCGACAACGACCGGCTCATCGGCACGCTCAAGCACCTGCGCGACATCGGCAACAGCGTGATCGTGGTCGAGCACGACGAGGACATGATCCACGCGGCCGACCACATCATCGACATGGGTCCGGGCGCCGGCGTGCACGGCGGCCAGGTGATGGCGCAGGGCGACTACCAGCAGGTGGCCGACAGCCCGGAGTCGCTCACCGGCCAATACCTGTCCGGCCGCCGCCAGATCGGGGTGCCCGAGCGCCGCACGCCCTGGCTGCCGGTGATGAAGAAGGCCGGCGAAACGCAGGAAAAGAAGAAGCCCGCCTCGCGCTTTCCCATGAGCCCCGCCGCCGAGCGCCGCGCCGCGCGCGAGGCGCAGCACCTGGCCACACAAGGCGAGCTGCAGGAGATCCGCGTGCTGGGCGCCACCGGCAACAACCTCAAGAACGTGAGCGTCGCCTTCCCGGTGGGGCTGCTCACCTGCGTGACGGGCGTGTCGGGCTCGGGCAAGTCCACGCTGGTCAACGACACCCTCTATGCCTCGGTGGCGCGCACGCTCTACCGTGCACATGAAGAGCCGGCGCCGCACGAGGCAGTGGAAGGCATCGAGTATTTCGACAAGGTCATCAACGTCGACCAATCGCCCATCGGCCGCACGCCGCGCAGCAACCCGGCCACCTACACGGGCCTGTTCACGCCCATCCGCGAGCTGATGGCCGAGACCAACACCGCCAAGGAGCGCGGCTACGGCCCGGGGCGCTTCAGCTTCAACGTGGCGGGCGGCCGCTGCGAGGCCTGCCAGGGCGACGGCGTGGTGAAGGTGGAGATGCACTTTCTGCCCGACGTGTACGTGCCCTGCGAGGTCTGCCACGGCCAGCGCTACAACCGCGAGACACTGGAGGTGCAGTACAAGGGCCGCAACATCGCGCAGATCCTGGACATGACGGTGGAAGCGGCGCACGAGTTCCTGAAGGCCGTGCCCACCATCGAGCGCAAGCTGAAGACGCTGCTGGACGTGGGCCTGAGCTACATCAAGCTCGGCCAGGCCGCGACGACGCTCTCGGGCGGCGAGGCGCAGCGCGTGAAGCTGGCGCTGGAGCTGTCCAAGCGCGACACCGGCCGCACGCTCTACATCCTGGACGAGCCCACCACCGGCCTGCACTTCGCCGACATCGAGCTGCTGCTGAAGGTGCTGCACCAGTTGCGCGACGCCGGCAACACCATCGTCGTGATCGAGCACAACCTGGACGTGATCAAGACCGCCGACTGGCTGATCGACATGGGCCCCGAAGGCGGGGCCGGCGGCGGCACGGTGGTGGGCGAAGGCACGCCGGAAGACCTGGCGGCCAACGAGGCGAGCCACACGGGGCGCTATCTCAAGCGGCTGCTGGCGCCGGCGAAAAAAGCCACGGCCGCGGGCTGAGCGCGCGCGCTTCGCTCAGCTGGCGGCGGCACCCGCGCCCGCATGCAGGCTTCGATACTCGGCCGGCGCCTGCCCGGTCCATTTGCGGAACGCCTTGCGGAAGTTGGTGGCCTCCGAGAAGCCCAGGCGCTGGCCCACTTCCTCCACCGACATCGTGGTGTGCACGAGGTACTCGCTGGCCAGCGTGGTGCGCACCTCGTCGACCAGCACCTGGTAGCTGCGGCCCTGCGCCATCAGGCGCCGCTGCAGCGTGCGCGCCGACAGGCCGAGCCTGCGGGCCATGTCCTCCAGCGCGGGAAAGTCGCCGCAGCTGTTGAAGCACGCGGTGCGGATGCGGCGTTCCAGCTCCGATTCGTCGGGCAGGCTGCGCAGCAGGCGCTCGCACATCTGGGCGCACAGCTGCGCGGTGATGGGGTTGGCATTGGGGCAGGGCGCGCTCAGCACCGCAGCATCGAAATGCCACTCGAGCACGCCGGTGTCGAACTGCGCCGGGCAGCCGAACGCGCGCTCGTACGCCGCCGCGTGCGCTGGCCGCGGGTAGGGCAGGCGGATCAGGCGCGAAGGCACCGGCGCCTCCAGCACGCAGGTGGCCAGCCGCAGCACGGAACTGAACCAGTATTCGGTGACCAGCGGCAGCAGCTCGCCCAGCGCCTGCATGTCGCGGCCCTCGAACACGGCCGTGTCGCCCTGCACCCGAAAGCGCTTCTCGATCACCGGGCCGGCCAGCTTCACATGCCGCACGCCCAGCGCCACGGCATCGCCGAAGGTCGGGCTGCTGGCCAGTGCATAGCCATACACGCCGAAGTCGCTCAGGCGGTGGCGGGCGCCCGCGCGCAGGCCCACGTCCGGCCGCCTGGACAGCTGCAGCGCATTGCCGTACACGACGATCTTCTGCGCCAGCGACATGCCCGCCTGCGGGTCGTCCAGATGGCTCGACTTCAGGCCCGTGCCCCGCAGCAGCGCCTCGGCGCCCACGCCCTGGTCCCGCATTTCCGCAAAAAGCGCGGCCAGGGACAGCATGGCGTGGGCCGCCCCCACGGGGCTGTCGTCGTATTTGCCGACGATCGCGCCGGTCTGCGAATTCATGGGGCTGGCATCACGTCAATACAATTGGCGCATTTTCACCCCCCTTTGGCGCGATCCGACCTCGTGCAAACACCGAATCCGATTCAGACTGCGCCCCTCGTGCGGCGTCCGTGCCGGGAAAGCGCCTGCCGCAGTGCTGCCCATTTGCTTTGACTACTAGATGAGAGACAAGCCCATGCAAGAACGTCCCTGGCTCGCCACCTACCGCGAATTCGGCATTCCGGCGCAGATCGCGCCCGCCAGCCACAGCAGCGTCACCGCCATGATGGAAGACGCGATGGTCCGCTTTGCCGGCCACACCGCGCTGCGCTCGCTGGGCCAGTCGCTCAGCTATGCCGAGGTCGACCGCCTGTCGCGCAACTTCGCCGCCTGGCTGCAGGCGCAGGGCGTGAAGCCGGGCGAGCGCGTGGCGGTGATGACGCCCAACATCCTGGCCTTTCCGGTCGCGATGCTGGGCATCCTGCGCGCCGGTGCGGTGCAGGTGAACGTCAACCCGCTGTACACGCCGCGCGAACTCGCGCATCAGCTCCAGGACGCCGACGCGAAGACGCTGGTGATCTTCAACGGCTCCACGCCGATCTTCGCGGAAATCGCCGGCGAGACGCCGGTGCGCCGCGTGGTCACTGCGGGCCTGGGGCTGGCGGCGGACAGCAAGCTGCCCAGCCCGCCGGCGGATGCGCGCCTGACCGATGCCATCAGCATCGCCGACGCACTGGCTGCCGGCGAATCGCTGCCCTTCTCGCCCGTCACGAGCGGCCCGGACGACCTGATCTTCCTGCAGTACACGGGCGGCACCACCGGCCTGTCGAAGGGCGCGGCGCTCTCGCACGGCAACCTGCTGGCCAACTGCGCGCAGTTCGCGCTGTTCATGCCCGCGGCGCGGCGCGAAGGCGAAGAGGTCGTGGTCACGGCCATTCCGCTGTATCACATCTTCGCGCTGATGGTGAACTTCATCAGCTACTTCAGCATCGGCGCCGAGAACTGGCTGGTGGCCAATCCGCGCGACATGGACGGCTTCTGCGAAACGCTGCGCCAGTCGCGCCCCACGGTCATCACCGGCGTGAACACGCTGTATGCGGGCCTGACCATGCACCCCAAGCTGCGTGAGGTCGACTGGTCGCGCCTGAAGCTGGCCGCCGGCGGCGGCTCGCAGATCGTGCCGACGGTGTCGGAGCGCTGGAAAGCCGTCACCGGCCAGATGATCCGCGAAGGCTACGGCCTGTCGGAAACCTCGCCCATCGTCACCTTCAACCCGGCGGCCGTGGCCGAGTTCACCGCCACCACCGGCCTGCCGCTGCCCTCCACCGACATCAAGCTGCTGGACGACAAGAACCAGGAAGTGCCGCTGGGCGAGGCCGGCGAGGTCTGCGTCAAGGGCCCGCAGGTGATGCGCGGCTACTGGGAAAAGCCGGAAGCCAATGCCTCGGCCTTCACCGCCGACGGCTACTTCCGCACCGGCGACGTGGCCGTGTTCGACACGCGCGGCTTCCTGAAGATCGTGGACCGCAAGAAGGACATGATCATCGTCTCGGGCTTCAACGTGTACCCCAACGAGATCGAGGCCGTGGCCACCGCGCTCGATGGCGTGGCCGAATGCGCCTGCGTGGGTGTGCCCGACGAGAAGACCGGTGAAGCCGTGAAGCTGTTCGTGGTGCGCACCGCCGGCAGCACCGTGACGGAGGCCGACATCACCGCCCACTGCCGCGCGCAGATGACCGCCTACAAGGTGCCGCGCTCGGTGCACTTCGTCGATGCACTGCCCAAGTCCACCGTGGGCAAGATCCTGCGGCGCGAGTTGAGGGACGCCTGACCGCCAGGCTTGGACCGGCAAAAAGAGCGCCCACTCGGCGCTCTTTTTTTATGCGCCCTCAGGTCGTCGTCTGCACGTGCAGCCGGCTGGACTTGCAGCGGTGCAGCGCGCGGTAATGCTCCAGCGGCCGGCCGTTGGCGCCGTAGGCGATCGACTCGATGCGCAGCAGCGGCTCGGGCTGGGGCAGCGCCAGCAGCTCGCAGGTCTGCGCGTCGGGCAGCACCGCATCGATCCAGCGCTCGGCGCGCACCAGGCGCAGGCCGTACTGGCGGCGCAGCACGTCGTACAGCGAGCGGTCGTCCAGGCGCGTGCGGTGCAGGCCCGGCGCGAGGTCGGCCGGCACCACGGTTTCCACCAGCAGGCGCAGCTCGCCGTCCACGCTGCGCAGCCGCTTGAGCGCCACCACCTGGATGCCTTCGGTCAGGCCCAGCGCGCTGGCTTCCTGCTCGGTGGGCGCGCGCAGTTCCTGCGACAGCACCTGCGTGCGCACCGTAATGCCCTTGCGCTCCATCTCGTCGGAAAAACCCAGCACGGTGGAGACGAAGTCCTCGTCACGCTCGCGCGCCGACACGAAGGCGCCGCGGCCCTTGATCTTGTAGATGAGGTTGTTGCGCACCAGGTCGGCCAGTGCCTCGCGCACCACGATGCGCGAGATGCCGTACTGCTCGCCCAGCTCCGCTTCCGAAGGCAGCTTGGCGCCCACCGGCAGCTCGCCCTGGAGGATGCGCATGCGCAGTGCGTCGCGAAATTGCGCCCACAGCGGGGATTCGGAATCCCGGTCGAGCGCGGGTGGTGGATCGGTCGGGCGGGTCACGGTGTCGTCGATGGGTTCCAGGGCGCCTGGTTCCAGCGAATTGGAGATGTCGTCGGTCATGCGGCTTGATCCCCCCTTCATGGAACCAGCGATGATGCCTCGAAAGCCGAAGGCTCGTTGGCTGCCGGCTGCACGGCCGACAGCCGCACGCCGTGGCGCTCGCGCAGCAGCCGCGCACAGTCGTGCAACTCCTGCTCGCGCCGATGCTCGCTCCAGCCCAGCACGTCGGTTGCCACGTCGGCCAGCTCGGCCAGCGCCGCGTCGTCGACGTGGCCGCGAATGGCCAGCAGCGTGCGACGGATGACCAGGTCGCTCAGGTGCACCACCCCGGTTTCCAGGCAGAGGTAGCCGATCTCGGCCGCCGAATAGCCGGGCGCGTGCACCAGCGGCCGGTCGCCCGATGCCGCCAGCCGCTGCGCCAGCGCCGGCGCCTTGGTGCCATAGCGCGCAGCGAGCGTCTCGGCCCGCGGCAGGGACAGGCTCGAACTCGCCACGATGCGCTGCACCAGTTGCTGGCGCGCGGCCTCGTCGGCCGGAAAGCCGGCGCCGCCGCCAATGGCCAGGTCGCGCGTGGAAGCGGTGCGGGTGCGACCCAGCTGGCGCAGCACCAGGTCGCTCGCCTCCTCGGCCAGCGCGCGGAAGGTGGTCCACTTGCCGCCGACCAGGCCCACGACCGGAATGTCGCGGGTGGCGTCGGGCAGGTCGACCACCACCGAGTGGTCGCGCGAGATCTGCCCCGGCTGCGAAGCGTCGGAGCGGGCCAGCGGACGCACGCCCACGTAGGTGTAGACCACCTGGTCGTGGCCGAACTGCAGCTTGGGAAACAGCTCGCGCAGCACGTCGAGCAGGTAGTCGACTTCCTGCGGCTCGGTGACGACGCGGTCGGGGTCTTCCACCGGAATGTCGGTGGAGCCCACCAGCACGCGGCCGAGAAAGGGATAGACGATGCACACGCGCCCGTCCACCGCCTCGAAGTAGGCCATGCGGCCGGCCAGTGCCTGGCGCAGCGGCTCGTGGTCGAGCACCAGGTGCGAGCCCTTGGTGCCCATCACCCGCGGCGCGGCGCCGCCCAGCACTTCGCTGCAGCGGTCGAGCCAGGCGCCGCCGGCATTGACCACGCAGTCGGCCGTCACGTGCACCAGCTCGCCGCTGAGCTCGTCGCGCAGCGTGAGCATGTTGCCGGCGCAGCCGATGGCGCGGCAGTAGTTCACCGCGGCCGAGCGCGGCTGGTCGCGGCACGCGTCCGCAATGAGCTCGAGCATGAGCCATTCGGGGTGGCTGATCCAGGCGTCGAAGTAGGTGGCGGCCCAGCGGATCGCGTCGCGAAACAGCGGCCGGTCCGCAGCTGATAGCCGCTCGATGCGATGCCGCGGCAGCGCGCGCTCCTCGCGGCCCAGCAGGTCGTACAGCATCAGCCCAGCTGCCACCGCCATCAGGCCGCGCGTGCGCTTTTGCGGCGGGTTGCGCCCGAAGAAGCGCAGTGCGCTGCTGGCCAGGCCGCCGAACAGGCTGGACAACGGCACCATCGTCTTGAGCGGACGCACCAGGTGCGGCGCATTGCGCAAGAGCAGGTTGCGCTCGCGCGTGGCCTCGGCCACCAGCGAGAAGCTGCCGTTCTCCAGGTAGCGCAGGCCGCCGTGGATCATGCGCGAGGGCGCGCTGCTGGCGCCCGCGCCGAAGTCGCCCTTGTCGATCAGGAGGCATTCCACGCGCTGCAGCGACAGGTCGCGAAACACGCCGACGCCGTTGATGCCGGCGCCGACGATGACGGTGGAGAAGTGGCGCCCTGCCAGCGCGGCAGGACGGAGGTAGGGCAGTTGCCAGGCGCTCATGGGTGGGGGTGGCGCGCGGCGGCGGTGGCCGTGCTGCGGTCGATCAGTTCTTTGAAGCCGGCCATGAATGCGGCCTCGGCGTTTGCGGCGGATGGGTCGGGCTCGACGATGTCGCAGGGGGCGAGCATCGGGCTGGCCCGCTCGCCGGCGTGCTGCCAGCCTTGCGACTGCGCGGCGCACAGCGCGGCGCCGCGGGCGCTGGTTTCGTCGTCGGCGCAGCGCTCCACCGCACGGCCCAGAAAGCCGGCCAGCAGGCGCACCAGGCGGATGTCGCTGGCGCCGCCGCCCAGCACCGTGAGTGCCGACACATCGAGCCCGCAGGAAGCCAGGCGGCCGAGCTGGCGCGCATGCAGCGCCGCCACGGCATCGACCACCGCACGCGCCAGGTCGGCGCGCGTGTGCTGGCTGCGCAGGCCCACGTAGCCCGCGCCCGGCCCGCCGCCGTTGACGAAGGGCAGGAAGCGCAGGCCGTGTGCGCCGAGCGGGGCCGTCATCGCCAGGTCGAGCAGCGCCTGCGCATCGGGCAGGCCCAGCGCGCCGGTGGCCCAGGCGATGTTGGCCATCGACGAGGGGCTGTTGTCCATGTACAGGCGCTGCGAGGCATCGCCGAAGTTGACGATGGCGCCCACCGCCGGCTTGGGCTCGCGCACCTCGGCGCTCACCGCGTTCACGCACCAGGTGCCCAGCACCGAAACGGCGCGTCCGCGGCCCTGCGCGCACACGGCGCCCATGGCGGCGAGAAGGTCGATGGCACCCATGGCCACCGGCAGGCCCGCGGGCAGTCCGCAGCGGGCGGCCCGCGCCGGCAGCAGCTGGCCGATGACGTGGCCGCGCGGGCGCAGCGGCACGAAGCTGTGCGTGCCCACGTCGGCCATGCCCGATGCGGCGATGGCACGCGCGGACCAGTCGCCGCTTTTGAGCGACAGCAGGCCGGCCGTGCTGGCATCGCTCGCATCGGTGGCGAGTTCGCCGCACAGCAGCAGGCCGAGGTAGTCCTTGGCGAAGAGCACGCGATGCACCGCGCCGCGCTGGAAGGCATCCGCGCCCAGCAGTTCCGCGGCCAGCAGCAGCGGCTGCCCCGCCCAGGGGGCGCAGCCCGCTTCGTCGAAGAGCTGCTGGCCCTGCTCGCTCGCCAATGCTTCGGCACGGCCCTGTGCGCGCTGGTCGGTGGAAGCGACGGCACGGCCCTGGACCAGATGGCCCGCGCCATCGAGCGCATAGAGCCCGGCGCCATGGCCGGTGCAGGCCAGCGCCCGCACCTGCGCCACCTGCGGCCCGAGTTGCTGCACGACGGAGCTGAGCACCTGGTCGAGCGCCGCCTCGATGCCGCCCGCGCGCACCTCGCAGCCGCCGCCGGCCAGGCGTTCATAAGGCAGTGCCTGCCGGGCCACGGCCACCGCGCGGCCGCTGGCGCCGTCGACGGCCAGCGCCTTCAGGCTGCTGGATCCGATGTCGATACCGATGAAGAGATCACTGAACATGTCATAACAGCTTCGCGGCAGGTATCGCGAGTTGCCAGTGGTGTTTCCCCTAGGTATCTGAGCAAACACGCCGCGATTACATTCCGCCTGTCATAACAACTGTTGTGGCGTAGCAAGCCAAGAACATGCGGTGGCCGAAGCCGGTCGCCGCCCCCAGTCAGCACAACCAGAGGAGACGAGAGATGAGGCGCAATTTCCTGAAGTCCGCTGCGGCAGCGGGCATGGGCCTGGCTGGTGCCAGTGCCTTCGGCCAGCAATCCGCGGCGCCGGCCGCGGTCGGCCTGCACGGCAAGTCCACCGACGTGTACGTGATGAACGTGATGGTCTCGGGCGTGGAGTACTGGTTCCCGGTGTACGAGATGATGAAGCAGCTCGGCCGCGAACTGGGCGTGAAGACGCGCTACTCCGGCACGCCCGAGTACGACGTGAACAAGCAGCTGGCCTCCTTCGAGCAGGAGCTGGCACGCAAGCCCGCCGGCATCCTGCTGCACCCGATGAACCCGGACCCCTTCATCGAGCCGATCAACCGCGCGGTGGCGATGGGCATCCCGGTGGTCACCTTCGCGGCCGATTCGCCCAACTCCAAGCGCTCCTCCTTCATCACCTCCGACAACGACCGCGAAGGCAGCCAGGCCGCCGACGCCATTGCCAAGGAACTGGGCGGCAAGGGCGAGTACGCGGTGCTGGAGAACCCCGGCCAGGACAACCACGACCGCCGCATCGCCGCCTTCATCAACCGCATGAAGACCAAGCACCCCGGCATGAAGCAGGTAGGCCGCGCGGCCAGCAACCAGGACCCGAACAAGGCCTACCAGGCGGTGCTGTCCATGGTGCAGGCCAATCCCAACCTGGGCGCCCTCTTCATGCCCGAGGCCAACTCGGCGCTGGGTGCGGCGCAGGCCAAGGTCGAGAGCAAGAAGAACATCAAGGTGATGTGCTGCGACGTGAACGCCAAGATCCTGGACATGATCAAGTCCGGCGACGTGTTCGGCGCCATCAACCCCAACCAGGGCATGCAGGGCTACATGGGCATGATGATGCTGTTCCTGGCCAAGAACCCGCAGCTCATCGACCCGATGAACGATGCCAAGCGCAACGGCACCAACCCGATGTCGGTGCCCTTCCTGGACAACGGCCTGTCGGTGGTGAGCAAGGCCAACGCCGACGACTTCTACTGGGACAAGTACCTGGCCCGCCGCGGCACCAAGGGAATCAACGAGTGAGCGATCCGCTGCGCGTGGAAGAAGATGCCGCGACAGCGCCCCTGCTGGCGCTGCGCGGCATCGGCAAGCGCTTCGGCGCCTCGCGCGCCCTCGCGGGCGTGGACTTCTCGCTGCGCGCCGGCGAGATCCATGCCCTGTGCGGCGAGAACGGCGCGGGCAAGTCCACGCTGATGAACATCATCGACGGCATCCACCAGCCGGACGAAGGCGAAATCTTCCTGGCCGGGCAGAAGGTGTGCATCGACGGGCCGGCGCATGCCATGCGCCTGGGCATCGGCCTGGTGCACCAGGAGATCGCGCTGTGCGGCGATGCCACCGTGGCCGAGAACATCTTCATGCCCGAGATCAATGCGGGCCGCCGGGCCTGGATGGATTTCGCCAGCCTCAACGAGCGCGCCGCGAAGGTGCTCGCGCGCCTGGGCCAGGACATCGACCCGGCCATGCGCGTGGAGCAGCTGCCCATCTCCAGCCAGCAGCTGGTGGAGATCGCCAAGGCGCTCACGCTCGACTGCAAGGTGCTCATCCTCGACGAGCCCACCGCCGCCCTCACCGAGCTGGAGTCGGCCGCCCTCTTCAAGGTGCTGCACGACCTGAAGGCGCAGGGCATCGGCATCATCTACATCAGCCACCGCATGGCCGAGATCTTCACCCACGCCGGTCGTGTGACGGTGCTGCGCGACGGCCGCAACGTGCACTGCGCCGCCACCGCCGACATGAATGCCGACGAGCTGGTGCGCCGCATGGTGGGCCGCGAGCTGGGCAACTACTACCCGCCGCGCCCGGCGGCCAACGACGAGACGCCCGAGACACTGCTGCAGGTGGACGGCATCGCCGACGACGAGCGGGTGCATGGCGTGTCCTTCGCGCTGCAGCGCGGCGAGATCCTGGGCATCACCGGCCTCATGGGCGCGGGGCGCAGCGAGCTGGCCGAGACGGTGTGCGGCCTGCGCCGCGCGCGCCGCGGCACGGTGCGCCTGCATGGGCAGCCGCTGGCCATCCGCAAGTACGGCGACGCACTGCGCCACGGCATCGCCTACCTCAGCGAAGACCGCAAGGCGGCCGGCGTGTTCCTCGACCTGCCCATTGCGCAGAACATCGCCGCGATGGCGCTGCCGCGCGTGGCGTCGCGCTGGGGCCTGCTGCAGCGCGGGGCGGAACGCACGCTGGCGCACAAGCTCGGCGCGCGCCTGAAGCTCAAGTCGGCCGGCGTGGACATCGAGGTGTCCAGCCTCTCGGGCGGCAACCAGCAGAAGGTGGCCATTGCCAAGCTGCTGGCCACGCAGCCGTCGGTGCTGCTGATGGACGAGCCCACGCGCGGCATCGACGTGGGCGCCAAGTCCGAGATCCACCACCTGCTGCGCGATCTCGCCAACCAGGGCGTGGGCGTGATCGTGATTTCTTCCGAACTGCCCGAGATCATCGGCCTGTGCGACCGCGCGCTGGTGATCCGCGAGGGCCGCGTGGCCGGCGAACTGGCTGCCAATGCCATGACCGAAGAGGCCCTGCTGCGGCTGGCCTCCGGCCTGGGCGAACAAGAGGTAAAGACCGCATGAACTATCCAGCCCAGGCCGACGCGGGCCGCCTGCCCGCCGCGCCGCCGAGCACCGACGCCATGAACCTCACCCACAAGCTCGTGCGCATGCGCGAGGCCGGCCTGCTCTTCATCATTGCGCTGCTGTGCGTGGGCATGAGCTTCGCGTCACCGCACTTCCTCACCTGGGACAACATCCGCGCGATGCTGCTGTCGTTCTCCATCGAGGGCATCGTGGTGGTGGGCATGACCATCCTGCTCATCGTGGGCGGCATCGACCTGTCGGTGGGCTCGGTGGTGTGCTTCGCGATGGTCGTCACCGGCAAGCTCTTTCTCATGGGCATGGACCCATGGAGCGCGGGGCTGGTGGCCATCGGCGCCAGCGCGCTCATCGGCGCGATGATCGGCGGCTGCGTCACGCGCGTCGGGCTGAACCACTTCATCGCCTCGCTGGCCTTCATGGTGATCGTGCGCGGGCTGTGCCTGGCGCTCACCCAAGGCACGCCGCAGTCGCTGTTCTCGCTGCCGGCGGAGTTCAAGTTCATCGGCCAGGGCACGCTGGGCGGCGTGCCGGTGGTGATCCTGATCTTCCTGGGCATCGTGCTCATCAGCGACTTCGTGCTGCGCCGCTCCACGCTGCTGCGGCGTGTGTTCTACACCGGCAGCAACGAAAAGGCGGCCCTGTACTCGGGCATCCGCGTGGGCCGCGTGAAGTTCTGGGTGACGGTGCTGTGCGCGGCCTCGGCGGGCCTGGCCGGCGTGATCTACACCGCGCGCTTCGGCGCGGCCACGCCCACCTTCGGCGTGGGCATGGAGCTGAACGTGATCGCCGCGGCCGTCATCGGCGGCGCCAGCCTCAAGGGCGGCTCGGGCACGGTGCTGGGCGCGGTTCTGGGCCTGGCGCTGCTGTCGGTGGTGACCAGCTCGCTCATCCTGCTGGACGTGTCGCCCTACTGGCAGGACGTGATCAAGGGCCTGATCCTGCTGGCCGCCGTGACCATCGACCACCTGCTCAATTCCAGAAAGACTGCAAGATGACGATGAAGCAAACCACCCTGGGGCCTTCGGGCATCCGCTGCTCGGCCATCGGCCTGGGCACCTGGGCCATGGGCGGATGGATGTGGGGCGGTGGCGACGACGCAGCGGCCGTGGACGCCATCCGCGCATCGCTCGATGCCGGCGTCACGCTGATCGACACCGCGCCCGCCTACGGCCTGGGCCAATCGGAACGATTGGTGGGCGAGGCTTTGAAGGGCCGCCGCGAGAAGGCCGTGATCGCCACCAAGTGCGGCCTGGTGTGGCACACGAAGAAGGGCACGCACTTCTTCGACGAGAACGGCCACCCGGTGTACCGCTACCTCGGGCGCGACTCGATCGCCTTCGAGGTGGAGCAGAGCCTGAAGAATCTGCAGACCGACTACATCGACCTCTACATCACCCACTGGCAGGACAGCACCACGCCGGTGGGCGAGACCATGGATGCCTTGCTGTCGCTCAAGCGCCAGGGAAAGATCCGAGCCATCGGGGTGAGCAACGTCGACGCACCCACGCTGGCCGAATACCTGCGGCACGGCCCGGTCGATGCCGCGCAGGAGCGCTACAGCCTGATCGATCGCGAGATCGAACAGACGCTGGTGCCGCTGTGCAAGGAACATGGCGTGGCGGTGATGGGCTATTCGTCGCTGGCACTGGGCCTGCTGGCCGGGCCCATCGACCCGGCGCGCGTGTTCGGCGGCGACGACCAGCGCGCAGCCAACCCGCGCTTCTCCGCCGGCAACCGCGCCAGGCTCTCGGCCTTCTTCGCGCAACTCTTCCCGCTGCGCGCGCAGCTGGGCTGCAGCTTCTCCGAAATGATGATCGCCTGGACGCTCGCCCGCGGCGCCGTTTCGATGGCGCTGTGCGGCGCGCGCACCGCAGCGCAGGCGCGGCAGAACGCGGCCGCCGGCGGGGTGTCGCTGGATGCCACGGCCGTGGCGCAGATCGAAAGCGCTGCCCGAAAACACCTGGCCGAGCTCGACTGAGCCGGCCCTCTTCCACCTCCATCCTTCTTCTCTTTTCAAGGAGTCTCTCTCATGGCCAATGCCAAGGAGGCACGCCTGGCCCGGCTGCTGCATGCCGGCCGCTGCCTGGACATCGCCCTGGACCACGGCGTGTGCAACGAACCCACCTTTCTCGACGGCCTGGAGGACATGCCTGCGCTGATGGACCGGCTGGTGGCCGCGCGCCCCGACGCCATCCAGCTCAATTACGGCCAGGCCGACCTGCTGCAGCACCGGCCCGGGCGCGACCGGCCGGCACTGGTGATGCGCCTGGACATGGGCAACCCCTACAACGCCCAGCGCCACCGCACGATGTGGGCCGTGCTGCAGAACGAGCACGACCCGGTGCTGCCCGGGGTGCAGATGGACGCCGCCTGCGTGGTAGTCAACCTGTTCATGCTGCCCGACGAGCCCGACCTGTTCCGCCAGTGCGTGCGGAACATTGCACGCGTGCGCGCCGACTGCGACCGCTACGGCATGCCGCTGATGATCGAGCCGCTGGTGATGCAGCCGCATGGCGAAGGGCGCGGCGGCTACATGGTCGACGGTGACGCAGAGAAGATCGTGACGCTGGTACGCCTGGCGCGCGAGATGGGGGCCGACATCGTCAAGGCCGACCCCACCGCCGACGCGCATGAGTTTCACCGCGTGGTGCAGGCCGCGCGCTGCCCGGTGCTGGTGCGCGGCGGCGGGCGCGAGAATCTGCAGCAGGTGTTCGAACGCTCGCGCGTGCTGCTCGACCAGGGCGCGGTGGGCATGGTGTACGGCCGCAACGTGTACCAGCATGCCAGCCCGGCGGCGGTGGTGGCGGCACTGATGGCCATGATCCATGAGGGCGCCAGCGCTCAGGCGGCCTGGCAGCTCTACGAGAGCCGCAACACCAGGTAGTTCCGAGGACCGGACAGGGGTTCCGGCGGAGCGCCCTGATCCATTCCGTTTCCCGAAGAAGGGACGCGCACGCCGCGCCCCAGGCCCTTGCTCCGCCGGTTTTTTGTGAGACAAGCTGGAGACAAGAATGAAGAGAATCCGGTATCTCCTGGCGGCCCTGGCGCTGCCCTTTGCGGCGCTGCTGACGCACGCCGCGGTCACCGGCCAAAGCCCCGTCACCACGCTGCAACGCGCGAGCGCAGCGGTGATGGCGGTGGTGGCGCCCCTGCCCATCCAGGGGCCCGGCCTGGGCAACCTGCAATACAACTCGAGCGAGCTGTTCACGGCCGTGTCGATGATCCACCGCGACGACCAGGGCGTGCCCGAGACCTACCCGGGCCGCAAGGCCTTCGGCCTGAACGTGGGGATCATGCACAAGGGCTACTTCCTCACCGTGTTCGCGCCCGACAGCGGCCTGGGCCCGGGCGGCTTCCTGCTCTACGACGTGTCGAACCCGCGCGCCATCCAGCTGGTCAAGCGCATCTACGAGCCCGAGGGCCGCACCGCCGAGTTCCGCGAGGCGCATGCCATCGGCAGCGCCACCATCGGCGGCAAGGACTACATCGTGGTGCCCAGCACCAAGGGCATCGAGTTCTGGGACTTCACCGACATCAACGACGTCAAGCAGGTGAAGAAGCTGCAGCTCCCCACCGTCAACGGCGGCGACTACACCAACGTGAGCTGGCAGCTGTGGTGGCAGGCGCCGTATGTGTACGTGGCCTCGGCCAACGACGGCATTTACATCGTCGATGCGCGCGACCCGGCCAACGCGGTGCTGGCCAACCGCGGCGCCGGCAAGCCCAACCCGGTCCCCACCGGCGAGCTGGGGGGCTTTCGCGTGGGTCCGATCTTCACCATGGGCAACCACATGGTGCTCAGCTCGATGGACAACACCGACGGCTTCGCGAGCCTGGACATCTCCGACCCGCTCAACCCCAAGGTGCTCGACACCGTGGGCGCCAACCCCAACTACTACGCCACCTGCTTCGACGGCAAGCAGCTGCATGCCTCGGCGCGCGGCGCCGGCGCGAAGATGTACAGCTACGACCTGTCCGACCGCTCTCGCTTCGTGGCCGAGGACAACCGGCTGGTCATCGACGAGCAGCTGTACTGCGGCACGCAGGACCACTTCGTGTTCCAGGGCGCGCAGTTCAAGGTGCACAAGGTGGACGTGAGCAATCCGCTCAACCATGTCGAGGTGGGCCGCGGCGGCCTGTTCCCCGCCGGCTCGGAAGAGGAATCGCATTCCGACCACGGCCAGGTGGCGCCGCTGGGCAACCTGCTGTTCATCGGCAACGACCACGGCTCGGGCAGCGGCTTCATGGTGCACCAGATCGCGCCGGACACCACGCCGCCGGCCGTCAAGCAGGTGTCGCCCGCCAACGGCGCCAAGCAGCAGGCGCTGAGCTCGCGCATCGGCATCGGGATGACGGACAGCATCCGGCCCGAAAGCGTCAACGCCAGCACCTTCATCGTGCGCCAGGTGGGCGGCAACACGCTGGCCGGCACCTACAGCGTGCAGCTGGGCATCCTCAACTTCTTCCCCGACCAGCCGCTGGTGGCCGGCAACAGCTACGAGGTCTTCCTGCCGGCGGGCGGCGTGAAGGACTATGCGGGCAACGCCATCGCGGCGGACTACCGCTCGGTCTTCCACACCGGCAGCGCCGCCGACATCAACCTCATGCACTACTGGCCGCTGGCCGGCGGGCTGGTGGACGAGATCAGCGCCAGCAACGGCACCGCGACGGGCGCCGACCGATTCGAGAGCATCGGCCTGAACTTCGCGCAGCGCAGCGGCGGTGTGCAGCTGAAGAACGACGCCGTGGCCACCGCGCTGGGCGGCACCGCCTCGCTGGCTTTCTACATGAAGACCACGCAGGCCGGCGGCGCCAATGCCTGGACCGCGCCGGGCGTCTTCGGGCGCGACCAGTCCGGCGGCGCCGACGACGTGTTCTGGGGCTGGCTGGACAACAGCGGCCGCATCACCCTGTCGGTGGGCAACACGGGCACCGGCAATCCGGGCGTGCGCTCTGCCTCGCCGGTGAACGACGGCAACTGGCACCACGTGGTGATGACGCGCGACGCCGCCTCCGGCGCGCAGACGCTCTATGTCGACGGCGTGAAGACCAGCGCCGCAGGCCTCGCCGGCACCAAGGGCCTCGGCAACAAGTTCAGCCTGCTCGGCCAGATCCAGGGCAACGCGGACTTCTTCCGCGGCCTGCTGGCGGAAGTGCGCGTGTACGGCCGCGTGCTCAGCGACACCGACGTGGCCAACCTGCGCGCGCAGACCGTCATCGGCGATGCCGGCGTGAGCGGCGGGCCGAAGCTGGTCAACGGCCAGCTGAGCTTCTCGCCCGAACGCCTGGGCAGTGCCACCGGCGTGCAGTACCGCTGGAACTTCGGCGACGGCACGCAAAGCGCCTTCTCGGCCCAGCCGGGCATCAGCTACACCTACACGCGCCCCGGCCACTACACCGTGACCCTGACGGTGCGCGACGCCGCCGGCCGCGAAACCTACTACACCTACCAGGTCACCGTGGTCTACCCGATGACGGCGCAGGCCCCCACCCACAGCAGCAACATCGTGGGCGATGCGAACAGCGTGTACGCGCTCAACCCCGACAGCGGCACCGTGGCCGCCATCGACGCGCTGGCCCTCACCCGGCGCTGGGAGGTTCGCGTGGGCGACGAGCCCAAGACGCTGGCGGTGGGCCCCGACGGGCGCATCTGGGTCGCGGTGCAGGGCGAGGACAAGCTGGTGGCGCTCAACGCCGCGGACGGCAGCGTCTCGGCCAGCATTCCGCTCGCCTACGGCAGCGGCCCCTACGGCGTGGCCTTCGCCCCCGGCGGCGCCAAGGGCCTGCTCACGCTGGAGAGCAAGTCGCAGCTGCTGTTCTTCGATCCGGCCACCGGCGCCACCACCGGCTCGCTGGCGCTGGAAGGCGCGCTGCGCGGCATCGCGGTGGCCGCGGACGGGCAGACCGCCTACGTCACCCGCTTCAAGTCGAAGATGACCGGCGGGCAGCTGCACAAGGTGGGCGTGGGCACGATGAGCCTGCTCTCGACCATCGCCCTGCCGGTGGACACCACCACGGTGGACACCGAGGCCGGCGCGCGCGGCGTGGCCAACTACCTGAGCCAGGTGCTGATCTCGCCCGACGGCTCGCGCGCGGTGCTGCCCTCGAAGAAGGACAACATCGTGCGCGGGCGCTTCCGCGACGGCAACGACCTGGTGCACGACCAGACGGTGCGCTCGATCCTCTCGCAGGTGAACCTGGCGCTGGGCGAGCATGTGCAGGCCGAGCAGATCGACTTCGACGACCGTGCGCCGGCGCGTGCCGCGCTCTTCTCGCCGGCGGGCGACTACCTCTTCGTCGCGCAGATGGAGGGCAACAACGTCGCCATCGTCGACAGCTACACCCGGGCGGTGCGCGGCGAGATCAACGCCAGCAGCGCGCCGCATGGCCTGTACCTGGACGCCGCGCGCAAGCGCCTGTTCGTCAACAACTTCCTGGCGCGCTCGGTCACGGTGCACGATGTGGCGGACGTGCTGGCCTCCAAGAGCGCGGCGGCCGTCTTCATCGCCAACGTGAACACGGTGGCGCAGGAGCCCATGTCGCCCGCGGCCTTGCGCGGCAAGCAGGTGTTCTACAACGCGGCCGACCGGCGCATGAGCAAGGACAACTACATGTCCTGCGCCAGCTGCCATGCCGACGGCGGCGACGACGGCATGGTGTGGGACTTCACCCAGCGCGGCGAGGGCCTGCGCCGCACCATCAGCCTGCAGGGCAAGCGCGGCATGGCGCACGGCAAGCTGCACTGGAGCGCCAACTTCGACGAGGTGCAGGACTTCGAGAACGACATGCGCAGCGCCTTCGGCGGCACCGGCTTCCTGAGCGATGCCGACTTCACCGCCACCGCCGACCCGCTGGGCGCGCCCAAGGCCGGGCGCAATGCGCAGCTGGACGACCTGGCCGTCTACCTCACCTCGCTGGGCAAGTACATGCGCAGCCCGGCGCGCGCCGCCGACGGCAGCCTCACGGTGGAGGCCGCACGCGGGCAGACGCTGTTCGCCAGCGCGCAGTGCGCCACCTGCCATGCGGGCGGCACCTTCCAGGACGGGCTGCGGCACGACGTGGGCACCATCCAGGCCTCGTCGGGCAAGGGCGCCAACCAGCCGCTGGCGGGCGTGGGCTTCGACACGCCCACCATCGCGGGCAGCTGGACGGCGTCCTCGTACTTCCACAACGGCCAGAAGCCCAGCGTGCTCGCCGTGATCGCCGGCGGCCACGGCAATGCGAGCGGCCTGCCCGCCGCGGACCAGCAGGCGCTGGCGCAGTACGTGCTGTCGCAGGACACGGCCACCGAGCTGGTGACGCGGCTGCGCTCCAACCACAGCCAGCTGTGCGTCAACATCCGCGGCGCATCGACCGCCAGCGGGGCGGCGGTGATCCAGTGGCCCTGCGGCAGCGCGGGCAACGAGCGCTTCACCGTCAAGAGCCTCGCCGGCGGTTATGTGCAGTTCGTGGCGCAGCACAGCGGCCTGTGCATCGCGCAAAGCGGCACGGCCGCCAGCGGCGCGCTGGCGGTGCAGCTGGCCTGCAATGCGGGCGACACCACGCAATGGAGCCAGGTGGGATCGAGCCTGCGCAACAAGGCCTCGGGCGCCTGCCTGGACGTGCCGAACGGCTCCACGACGCAGGACACGCAGCTGCTCACCTGGACCTGCAACGGCGGCAACAACCAGAACTGGACGCAGCTGCCCTGAGCCGGCTCAGGCCGCCCGCAGCGCTGCTTGCTGCGGCGGTCTGCGCGCCGGCGGCGCGTCGCCCTGCGCCGGCAGCC
>NZ_BCUU01000006.1 GCF_001591385.1 Variovorax soli NBRC 106424 | reverse complement strand
CTGCGCTCGAGGCTCGCGGGCTGCAGCGCCGGCGCCGAAGGCGCGGTGCCGGCCAGCGGCGCGGGCAGCCAGTGCTCATCGATCCATTCGCCCGGCGCCATGACGAAGGCGCGCTGCACCGCATTGCGCAGTTCGCGCACGTTGCCGGGCCAGCGGTGCCGGCACAGCTGCTTGAGCGCCTCCGGCGAGAAGCGCTTGGCGCTGCCTTCGCTTTGCGAGATGGCGCTGAGGAAGTGCTGCGCCAAGAGCGGCACGTCTTCCAGGCGCTCGCGCAGCGGCGGCAGCTCGATGGGGAACACGTTCAGCCGGTACAGAAGGTCTTCGCGCAGGCGCCCGCTGGCCACCGCCTGCGTCAGCGGGCGGTTCGACGCGGCGATGACCCGCACGTCGGAATCGATGCTCGCGGTGGAGCCCACGCGGCTGAAGCGGCCCGTCTCGAGCACGCGCAGCAGCTTGACCTGCAGCTCCAGCGGCATCTCGGTGATTTCGTCCAGGAAGAGCGTGCCGCCGCTGGCGCGCTCGAAGAAGCCGCTGTGCTGCCGCTCGGCGCCGGTGAAGCTGCCCTTTTCGTGGCCGAAGATCTCGCTTTCGAAGAGCTGGGGCGAGATGGCCCCGCAGTTGACCGCCAGGAAGGGCTGCTTGCGCCGGCGGCTGAGCTCATGCACCGTGTGCGCCACCAGCTCCTTGCCGGTGCCGCTTTCACCCGTGATGAATACCGACACGCTGGTGGCGGCCACCCGGGAGATCTGCTCGTACACCGCCAGCATGGAGGGGCTTCGGCCCCACAGGTGCCCGAAGTTGCCGTGCCTGGCCACGCCGGTGCGCAGGTTGGCCACCTCCGCCTGGATGGCGGCGGGCTTCATGGCGCGCGCAAGGACCCGCTGCAGGTGCGAGGGGTTGATGGGCTTGATCAGGTAGTCGGCCGCGCCCAGGCGCAAGGCCTGGATCGACGTTTCCAGGCTGGCATGCCCGGTGACCAGGATCACTTCGCTGCGCTCGAGCAGCTGGGGCGTGTCGAACAGCGCCAGCCCGCTGCCGTCGGGCAGCATCAGGTCGAGCAGGACGATGTCCGGTTGCTGCAGCGCCAGCTGTTTTCTCGCCGCCAGCAGGCTGTGCGCCGTGGAGACGCTGGTCTGCTCGTTGCTGACCAGCGCGCGCAGCGTCTCGGCGGAGTCGATGTCGTCGTCGACGATGAGCACGTGAATCAAATGGGATTCTCCTGGCGAAGGAGCGGCCGATGTTGAACTTTCTGCTGCAAATCGACAATAAGGGAATCGTTACCGGTGACGACGGACGACATCCCGGCGCAGGCGTGCTCCTCGTCCGGCATCGGGTCAGGGCGGGCCCGTCTCGGCGGCGGCCAGGTCCCTGCCGATGTCGTGCAGCTGCTCGAGCTGCGAGGTCAGCAGGCGCACCTGGCGCGACATGGTCTGGACGGCGCCGTCCACGCTTTGCGGGTCCCGGGCCGCATTGAGCAGCTCCAGCGAGGCCGCCAGCGTGCCCACGGGCGTACGCATGGCATGTTCGAGCGTTCGCAGTCGAAGCGAGAGCGCCTTGCCCGTGCTGCCGTCGTGGGTGCCGCTGCCGGCTGGCGCGGGTTGAGAAGGTGTCATGTGCTTGGGCTCCAGTGCAAGTTGCATCTTGAACGCTGATCGGCCCGGCGGGGGCATGTCCGCATGGAACCAACGGGAACACCGCTTGCCCCCGCACCTGCATGAGCAAGCGCCCGCCGTCGCGCGTCATCGTCATCGGCACCTCGGCAGGCGGTGTGCCTGCCTTGCTGCAGCTGACGCAGGACCTGCCCGCCGACCTGGACGCCGCCGTGCTGATCGTGCTGCATGTGGGCGCCCACCCGAGCCTGCTGCCCGAGCTGCTGCGCATGCGCTGCCAGTGGAACGTGGTTCATGCGCAGGACGGCGAGCCGCCGGTGGCCGGCACCATTTACGTGGCGCCCCCCGACCATCACCTCCTGCTGGAGGCCAGGCAGTTGCGGCTGACGCGGGGCCCCAAGGAGAACCACGCCAGGCCCGCCATCGACCCCTTGTTCCGCTCCGCCGCGCTGAACTGGGGGCCGCGGGCCATCGGGGTGATTCTCACGGGCCAGCTCGACGACGGCGCCGCCGGGCTGCAGGCCGTCAAGGAATGCGGCGGCATGGCGGTGGTCCAGGATCCGGACACGGCCGCGCAGCCCGACATGCCGCGGGCGGCCATGGCGGCGGTGGACCCGGACGCCTGCGTCTCCATCGAGGACATGGGGTCCACGCTGGCGGCGCTGGTGAGAAGGGCACGCCCGGCCGGCGCGGCGCACAAGCCCCCGCGCCGCCTGTGGCACGAGGTTCGCATCAACGAGGGAGTCAACGTCATGTCGCATGTCCAGGAAATCGGATCGCCGGCCGAACTCACATGCCCCGATCGCGGCGGGGCGCTGTTCGAGATCAACGACTCCAGTCCGCCGCGCTTTCGGTGCCACATCGGCCATGCGTTCTCCGCGCAGACCTTGAGCAGCCAGCAGGGCGAAGCAACCGAGCAGGTGCTGCGCAGCGGCGTGCGCGCGCTGCAGGAGAAGGAAATGCTCCTTCGCCGGCTGGCACTCGTCTCGCGCGCCAGCGGCCGCCTGAACGAGGCGCAGGTGGGCGAGCGCAGGGCCGACGAGGCACGCGAACAAGCCCTTTCGCTCAGAAGAATCATCGAGGGAAGGGGCGAGGGTGGCGGCGCATAATTCCAGCGCTGTACCGCGATTGGAGAAACGATGGGCGATCGAGAAGGCGAAGGCCGGCAGGAATCAAAACAACAACCTGCCCAGGGTCTCCAGCTCGACGGTGGAGTGCCTGTGGTGGCCTTTGGCGGTGCTTCGGGTTCGATCGACTCGCTGCGCACGCTGCTGTCGCGCGTGCCCGAGCACTCGGGCCTGGCTTTCGTCGCGGTGCTCGACATTCCGACCGAGGACGAGGCCGCTTCCATCCAGCAACTGAAGGACAGCACCGCGCTGCCGGTGGTGCTGCTGTCCGACACGGCGCATCGCATCCGCCGCAACCATGTGTACATGGCGGCCGCCGGCCGTGGCGTGCGTGCACTCGACGGGCACCTGCAACCGGGCTTCCCGGCGCCCGAGAACGGCGGCATCCTGCTCATCGACCAGTTCTTCCGCACCCTGGCCGACAGCCATGGCCAGCATGCCGCGGGCGTGGTGCTGGGCGGCTGGGAAAGCGACGGCATGGTGGGCATCAAGCGCATCAAGGAGCGCGGCGGCCTGACCGTGGCCCAGGACCCGGCCCAGACCGCGCAGGGCGCCGCGCCGCGCGCCGCCATTGCCACCGGCATGGTGGACTGGGTGCTGCCGGTGGAAGACATCGGGCCGCGGCTGAGCGAGTACTTCCAGCTCGAGCACAACCTGCGCCTGCCGCCCGAGAAGGAGCCCCGCCGGGCCGCAGGCCGCGGCGCGGGCACCGGCACGCAGGGCGGCAACGACGAGGCGGCGCTGCGCGACGTGCTCACCTTCCTGCGCACGCGCACCGGCCGCGACTTCGCCTACTACAAGCGCGCCACCATCCTGCGGCGCATCGGCCGGCGCATGCAGGTCAATGGCGTGGAGAACCTGCACGACTACCTGAATTGCCTGCGCACCCGGCCCGGCGAGGCCGGCGCGCTGCTGCAGGACCTGCTGATCAGCGTCACCAACTTCTTCCGCGATGCCGAATGCTTTGCGGCGCTGGAGCGCCACATTCCGGGCGTGTTCGCCAACAAGGGGCCCAACGACGCGGTGCGTGTGTGGGTGTCGGCCTGCGCCACGGGCGAAGAGGCCTATTCCATCGCGATGCTGCTGAGCGAGCAGGCGCGCACGCTGGATGCGCCGCCGCTGATCCAGATCTTTGCCACCGACCTGGACGAAGACGCCATCCAGACCGCGCGCGACGGCCTCTACCCCATGGCCATCGAGGCCGACGTGTCGGAAGAGCGGCTGCGCCGCTTCTTCATGAAGGAGCACGCGGGCTACCGGGTGCGGCGCGAACTGCGCGAGATGGTGCTGTTTGCCACGCACGACGTGCTCAAGGATTCGCCCTTCTCGCGGCTGGACCTGATCAGCTGCCGCAACCTGCTCATCTACCTCAACGTGGAGGCGCAGGCGCGGGTCTTCGAGATCTTCCATTTCGCGCTGCAGCCCTCGGGGCGCCTGTTCCTCGGCTCGTCCGAGTCGGTGGACGACGGCAGCCAGCTGTTCAACGTGCTGGACAAGAAGCACCGCATCTACGGCTACCGGCCCACGCCGCGCGTGGGGCTGCCGGTGCCCTCGGGGCCCGGCACGCTGGCGCTTGCGCTGGAGGCCCAGCAGACCGCGCGCAGCGGCCCCGTCATCGCCGGCTCCGCCTTTGCGGGCCCGGCCTCCGCGCAGTCGCGCAGCGGCCGGCCGGTGGAAGGCAGGCAGTCGTCCTGGGGCGAGGTCCACCTGCGCCTGCTGGAGCACCTGGCGCCGCCGTCCATCCTGGTCGACAGCGAATACGAGGTGGTGCACATCTCGGCCAGCGCCGGCCGGTTCCTGCAGTACGGCGGCGGCGAGCCCAGCCGCAACCTGCTGCGCGCGGTGAACCCGAGCCTGCGCATCGAGCTGCGCGCCGCGCTCTACCAGGCCGGGCAGAGCAAGGCGCCGGCCGACGTGCCGCCGGTGCCGGTCGAGCTCCACGGGGAGCAGGCCATGGTCTCGATGCGCGTGACGCCGGTCAACGAGATCGGCACCGACATGTACCTGGTGGTCATCCAGACCCAGTCGCCCGACGGCGACGCCGCCAACAGCCCGGCCATGCGCGCCGAGTCCGACCCCGTGGCCCGCCAGCTCGACCGCGAGCTCGAGCGCCTGAAGGCCCACCTGCGCGACACCGTCGAGCAGTACGAGGCTTCCACCGAGGAACTCAAGGCCAGCAACGAGGAGCTGCAGGCCATGAACGAGGAGCTGCGCTCGGCCACCGAGGAGCTGGAGACCAGCCGGGAGGAGCTGCAGTCCATCAACGAGGAGCTCACCACCGTCAACCACGAGCTCAAGAGCAAGGTCGACGAGCTGGGCCATGCCAACAGCGACATGCACAACCTCATGGACGCGACGGCCATCGCCACCGTGTTCCTCGACCGCGAGCTGCGCATCACCCGCTACACGCCCTCGGCGGTGCAGCTGTTCAACCTCATTCCCACCGACGTGGGCCGGCCGCTGACCGACCTCACCACCCAGCTGCACTATCCGGAGATGGGCGCCGACGCGCAGCGCGTGCTCGACCGCCTGGTGCCCATCGAGCGCGAGGTGGGGCAGGCCGACGGCAGCTGGCACCTGGCGCGCCTGCTGCCCTACCGCACCATCGAGGACCGCATCGCCGGGGTGGTGCTGTCCTTCGTCAACATCACCGAGCGCAAGCAGGCCGAGGAAGTGCGGCTGTGGCTGTCGGCGGTGGTTACGGCGTCGAACGACGCCATCATCAGTTTTTCGCTGGACAACGCCATCCTCAGCTGGAACGGCGGCGCCGAGCGCATGTTCGGCTACACGGCCGAGGAGGCCATCGGCCAGCCGCTGTCGATGCTGCACGGCCCGGACACCAAGGAGCAGGACCTGCTCGTCTCCAGGCTGCTCGTGTCGCGGCCGGTCGAGAACTACGAGACCGTGCGGCGGCGCAAGGACGGTGACGAGATCCATGTGTCGGTCACGGTGTCGGCCATTCGCGACGAAGCGGGTGAGACCATTGCGGGCACGGCCATCGTGCGCGACATCAGCAACACCAAGCGCATCGAGGATGCGCTGCGCGACAGCCGCGAGCAGCTGAAGATGATCCTGGAGAACGCGCGCGAGTTCGCGATCTTCTCCACCGACCTGGAGCGCAACATCACGGTCTGGAACAACGGTGCGCAGGCGCTGCTGGGCTATGCCGAGGCCGAGGTGCTGGGCCATCCGGCCGACATGATCTTCACCGAGGAAGACCGCGCTGCCGGCATTCCCGAACGCGAAGCGGAGCGTTCCCTGGAGCAGGGCCGCGCCTCGGACGACCGCTTCCACCAGCGCAAGGACGGCAGCCGCTTCTGGGCCAGCGGCGCCATGATGCTGATGCGCGACGCGCAGGGCCATGCGCAGGGCTTCGTGAAGATCCTGCGCGACCAGAGCGCCGCGCGCAACGCGCAGGAGGCCTTGCAGCAGAGCCAGGTCGAGCTCACCCATGCCCTGGAAGACCAGCGCGAGGCGCGCGATGCGCTGGAGGCGGCTGACGCCGCCAAGGACCGCTTCCTGGCCGTGCTGTCGCACGAGCTGCGCAACCCGCTGGCCTCCATTGCCGCAGCGGCGCAGGTGCTGGACGTGGATGGCGCCAGCGTGAACGGCGAGGCCGCCGAGGTGATCCGCCGCCAGACGGCCGCGATTTCGGCGCTGCTGGACGACATGCTCGACATCTCGCGCCTGCGGCTGGGCCGCCTGTCGCTGCAGAAGCGCCCGACCAGCCTGATCGGCATCATCGAAGGCGCGATCCAGTCCACCCGGCCCATCATCGAGGCCTCGGGCCACACGCTGGAAGTGCGCCTGCCTGCGCTGGACATCGAGATCGACGCCGACCCCAACCGCCTGGTGCAGGTGGTGAGCAACCTGCTGGCCAACGCCGCCAAGTACACGCCCAGGAGCGGGGCCATCACGCTGGAGGCCATGCAGCGCGACGGCGAAGCGGTGGTGGAGGTGAGCGACAACGGCATCGGCATGAAGCGCGAGGAGATCGAGCAGCTGTTCGACATGTTCACACAGGGCCAGGACGCCAGGGAGCGGTCGGGCGGCGGGCTGGGCATCGGCCTGGCGCTGTCGCGCAGCATCCTGCAGATGCACGACGGCTGGATCCGCGCCGATTCGGCCGGCCCCGGCCAGGGCAGCCGCTTCAGCTTCGGCATGCCGGCACTGCGCCAGGTGCCGCTGGACAAGTCGGCGGGCGCGCAGGCGCCCATGCCGGCGCAGCGCGCCTCGGGCGCCTTGATCCTGCTGGCGGACGACAACCAGGATGCGGCCTGGGCCGTGGCCCAGTGGCTGGTGCTGCAAGGCTTCAACACCGTCAAGGCGGACGACGGGGCGAGCGCGCTGGCGCTGGCCGAATCCCACCGGCCGCAGGTGATGCTGGTGGACATCGGCATGCCCGAGCTCAGCGGCCACGAGGTGGCCCGGCGCATCCGGGCCCACGCCTGGGGCAAGAACATGCTGCTGGTCGCCATCACCGGCTGGGGGCACGAGCAGGACGTGCGCGCCTCGATGGAGGCCGGCTTCGACCTGCACATGACCAAGCCGGTCGACATGCCGCGCCTGCGGGATGTCATCGAGACCTACCTGAGCAACGGCAACGGCAACGGCAAGGGCGACGACGCCTGAGCGCCGCCGCGCGCTACAGCCCCATCCAGCCCGAGATCCGGTCGCCCAACTCGCCCAGGCGGCTCTTCGGAATCGGTTCGCGGTAGTCGGCGAGCCACTCCAGCGCACGGGCGATCCGCTGCGCGCGCATCACGTCGTCCGGCTCCTGGATGGCGCGCCACTGGGCGGCCAGCATGCGCAGCTCCTCGCTGGTCATCGACTGCGAGGGCGGCAGTTCGTCGCCGATGTTGATGGGCCCGTGCGGCAGGGGCCGGGTCAGCGGCGGCGCGAAGGTCGAACTCGTGGTCTGGATGGGCGTCGGCAAAGTGCATCTCCTGGTGGATCAACCCGCGCGCCTGCGCTCGATGGCATCGATGTGCAGGGCCTGGCGGTACTTGGTGACGGTGCGGCGCGCCACGGTCAGCCCCTGGGCCGACAGGCGCCGTGCGATCTCGGCGTCCGACAGCGGCTGGCCGCTGGGCTCGGCGTCGATCATTTCCTTGACCAGGCCGCGGATGGCCGTGCCCGAGCAGGCGCTGCCGCTGCGGCTGACCAGCGCGCGCGAGAAGAAGTACTTGAGCTCGAACACGCCGGCCGGCGTGGCGATGTACTTGTTGCTCGTCACCCGCGAGACGGTGGATTCGTGCACGCCCAGCTCCTGCGCGATCTCGCGCAGGCCCATCGGCTTCATCGCCATGGCGCCGAACTCCAGGAAGTGCTGCTGCCGCCGCACGATGGCATCGGCCACGTCGAGGATGGTGGAAAAGCGCTGCTCCACGTTGCGCACCGTCCAGCGCGCTTCCTGCAGGCTGCTGGCCATCTCGGCGTCGGCCCGGTTGCGATGGCGCCGGAACAGGTCGGCGTAGACCTGGTTGAAGCGCACCCGCGGCATCACCGCCGGATTGAGCGTCGCGCGCCATTGCCCCCGGATGCGCTGGGTGAGCACGTCGGGCACCACGTAGGGCGGCAGCGACGATTCGAAGCGCCAGCCCGGCCGCGGGTCCAGCATGCGAAGGCGCTTGCATGCCGCGTCGACCCGGAAGGGGTCGGCATGCAGCGCGCGCGCCAGCGCCGCGATGTTGCGCTGGGCCAGCAGCGACAGGTGCTCCTGCACGATGGCTGTGGCCAGCGCGCGTGTCTCGGGGCATTCGATGGCCGGAAGCTGCAGCTGCAGGCATTCGCAGACGCTGCGTGCGCCCACGCCGGGCGGGTCCAGCGCCTGCACGCGCTTGAGGGCGATGCGCAGTTCCACCGGCTCGGGCGCGGGCAGCAGCCCGTCGAAGACGGCCAGTTCGTCCAGGGCGATGCGCAGGTAGCCGTCCGGGTCGAGCGCCTCGATCACGATGGCGGCCAGCACGCGGTCGCGCTCGCTCAGGTTCATGACGCTGATCTGCCCATGCAGGTGGTCCTGCAGCGAACTGCGCTCGGGCATCAGTTCCATGGCGCTGACCTGGCTGTCGTCGGCGCGCTGGGATGCGCCGGAGCGCTCCATGCGCCAGAGTTCGCGGTCTTCGACGGGTGTGGTCTCGGCTTGCGCGGGGGCCGATCTCGCCTCGGCGTCGGGGTCCTCTTCCAAAAAGGGGTTCTGGCCCAACTGGTCTTCCACCATGGCCGAGAACTCGAGCGAGGACATCTGCAAAAGGCGCACCGCCTGCTGCAGCCGGGGCGAGATCGTTTGCGTCTGCCGCTGCGCGGTGCCCAGGGACAAGGTGGCCGTCACTTCCGATGCTCCTTTTGCGAGGGTCTGGAAGGGACGAAACGCAATATGCGTGCCGCAGGTGCGCGCAGGGCCCTGAACGGCCCGTGCACGAAGGCGCAGCGGCGCCCCGGCCGTTGCCGCTGCCCGGCGGGAAAGGCGCGGTGGCTGCAAGTTTTGCCGCAATTGGTTCCGCGCCTTGCGGCGAATTCGCGCTGTGCGCTTCAGGCCGGCCACAGCCGGTCCGCATGCGCCCCCAGGATGCGGTCGACCAGCCGGCTGCTGGACAGGCCGTCGTGTCGCGGGATGAGCACCGTGCGCCCGCCCCAGGCCGCCATGACGCGGGCCTCGGCCAGCGCGGTGAGCTGGTAGTCGTTGCCCTTGACGTAGATGTCCGGCCGCACCAGCTGCAGCAGCCCCAGGGGCAGGTTCTCGTCGAACATGAACACCGCATCGACGCAGCGCAGGGCGGCCAGCACGCAGCAGCGGTGCTGCTCGCTGTTGAAAGGACGGCCCGGCCCCTTGTTGGCGCGCCGCGCCGAGGCGTCGCTGTTGACGCCCACCACCAGGCCTTCGCCCAGCTTGCGGGCCTCTTCCAGGCAGTGGACGTGGCCGGCGTGGAGCAGGTCGAAGACGCCGTTGGTGAAGACCAGCGGCCGGGCCAGGCTTTCGATCCTGTGCAGTGATGCTTCGTAGTGGCCGGACATGTGGGTGCGACTTCGTTGTCAGACGGGTAGGGGAGGGCTGTGCGCTGTCGGGGCGCTCGTGCGCAGCGGGCAACTTGCGTTCCTGTGCGCAAGGCGCGGCGCGCCCGGCTAGCGAATGCCCGGGCAGGCAATGGCGTGGGCGTGCTGCTGCTCGAGGTACTCGCGAAACGATCCCCAGTCGGGCAGCATGGCCTCGGGCGTGCGCAGGGGGCCGTGCCGCCATAAGGTTTCGCCGCCCGTGTCCAGCAGCACCGCCCGGCAGCCGCAGCGGTGGGCGGCCTCCACGTCGTCGAGTGTGTCGCCCACCATCCACGAGCGCAGCAGGTCCAGGCCATGCAGCCGCGCCGCGCGCAGCAGCATGCCCGGCGCCGGCTTGCGGCACAGGCAGGCGGGGCGCCCGCCGGCGCCGGGTGCGTGCGGGCAGACCTGCACGTCCTGCAGGCGGATGCCGGCCTCGTCCCACAGGCGCTGCGCCAGCGTCCGCAGCAATGCGTCGAGCTGGGCGCGGCCGAAGTAGCCGCGCGCCAGGCCGCTCTGGTTGGTCACCAGCACGAGCGCGAAGTCCCAGCGCGCGATGTGCCGCAGCGCTTCCAGCGCGCCGGGCATGAACTTCAGCCGGGCCGGATCGACGTTGTAGGGCACGTTCTCCACCAGCGTGCCGTCCTTGTCGATGAACAGGGCCGGGCGCAATTCGGGCAGGAGGGGCCGGGAGCTTTCGGCTGGCATGGGTCCTGGCCGGCATGGCCGGCGGCTATGTGGCTGGAGCCCTGCGCGGGCATGCGGCGTGCCCGGCCCGGCCCGTTCCGCCGCTGCGTGGGCACATGGTTTGCCGACCAGAGAGCCGCATCGCCGCCTTGGCCCTACCAAACACAGACAGCCCGCCATGATCACTCTGGGCGTGAACGCCGCCTTTCACGATTCCGCCGCCGCGCTCGTCGCCGACGGACGAACCATTGCCGCCGCCGAGGAAGAACGCTTCACCCGCGTGAAGCACGGCAAGCGACCCGTGCCTTTCACGGCCTGGGAGCTGCCTTTCCACGCGATCGACTTCTGCCTGGCGCAAGCCGGGCTCACGCTGGCGCAGGTGGACCACGTGGCCTACAGCTTCCAGCCCAGCCTGTTCATCGGCGATCGCCTGCCGCAGGACGAGGCGTGGGAAGCGGCGCGCATCCCGCTGCCGCTCGACCCGGCGGCACAAGGCCCCGGCGACTGGGACAACCCGTGGGACCCGCTGTTTGCCGCCTATGTGCTGAACGCGCCGCGCCAGTTGACCGACGGTGCGCCGCTGAAGCTGCACAAGCGGCTGAAGCTGCCGGATGCTTCTGCGGCCCCGTACCGGTGGCACTACGTGCCGCACCACCTGTGCCACCAGGCCAGCGCGTTCCTGGCCGCGCCCTGGGAGCACTGCGCCGTGATGACGCTGGACGGGCGTGGCGAACGGGCTAGCACCTGCTACGGCCGCCATGCCGGACAGCACTACGAGCCGCTGGGCGAGGTGCACGTGCCGCATTCGCTGGGCCTGCTGTATGAGCGGCTCACCGCGCACCTGGGCTTTTTGCACTCCAGCGACGAATACAAGGTGATGGCGCTGGCCGCCATGGGCATGCCCCGCTACCGCCAGCGCCTGCATGAACTGGTGCGGGTGGGGCAGGACGGGCAGTTCCGAATCGAGCCCTTCGATGCCGCCGAGGTGTTCGGCCCGCCGCGCGAGCCCGGTGCGGCGCTGCAGGAGCACCACCTGGACCTGGCCGCCTCGCTGCAGGACGTGCTGGAAGAGACGGTGCTGGAACTGGCGCGCTGGCTGCGGCGCGTGAGCGGCGAGCGCTACCTGGGCATGGCCGGCGGCGTGGCGCTGAACTGCCTGATGAACTCGCGCCTGCGCGATGCCGGCGTGTTCGACGAGGTGTGGGTGCAGCCGGCGGCGGGCGACGCGGGCACCGCCCTGGGCGCCGCCTTGTGGGTGGATGCGCGGGCGCGCCGGCCATCGGCCGCGGCCCGGGTTGCCGTCAGTCCTGCCGAAAGAAGTGCCGCAGGCGGTGAGGGCCAGGCGCCGATACCCGGCGTGCATCGCATCGCGCTCGGCCCGCGCACCTGGCACATGTCGCACGCCTACCTGGGGCCCGCCTTCGACGACGCGGAAATCGAAGAGCTGCTGCGCTGGGCCAAGCTGCCCTACCGGCGGCTGGACGACGTGGCCGGCGAGACGGCCGCGCTGCTGCAGCGCGATGCCATCGTCGGCTGGTTCCAGGGTGCGATGGAGTTCGGGCCGCGCGCGCTGGGCGCGCGGTCCATCCTGGCCTCGCCGCTGCAGGCCGCGATGCAGGTGCGGCTGAACGAACTCAAGGACCGCGAGGACTTCCGGCCGGTGGCGCCGGTGCTGCCGCAGGAACTGCTGGCCGACTGGTTCAGCCCGGCGCAGGCCAACGGCGGGCAATCGCCCTTCATGCTCTTCGTCTACCAGGCCCTGGCGCACCAGCGCCAGCGCATTCCGGCGGCCTGCCATGTGGACGGCAGTGCGCGGGTGCAGACCGTGGCGCAGGCCAGCATGCCGCTTTTTCATTCGCTGCTGTGCGAATTCGGCAAGGCCACGGGCGTGCCGGTGCTGATCAATACCTCCTTCAACGTTCGCGGCGAGCCCATCGTCTGCACGCCGCGCGCAGCCCTCGAGGCTTTTCACGGCACGCCGCTGGACGCGCTGGTGATCGGCAGCTTCCTGCTGGAGAAGAAGGAGCAGAGGCCATGAGGCTGGTGTCCGCCGACGGCGCGGCCCTGCGGCCTGCATCCCGAGCAGCGGGCCAGCCGCACGGCGAACAGCCGGCGCTGCCGCTGATGAGCGTGGTGGTGCCGACCTGCGGCCGCCCGGCGCTGCTGCGCCGCTGCCTGACGGCGCTGTTGGCGCAGGACCTGGCGCCCGAGGCCTTCGAGGTGATCGTGGTGGACGACGGCCAGGGCGACGCCACCCGGCAGCTGGTGGCCGAACTGGCGCAGCGCAGCCGCCTGCCGCTGCGCTACATGAGCCCGCGCGAGCACTGGGGGCCGGCCTTTGCGCGCAACGCCGGCTGGCGCTTTGCGCGTGCGCCCATCATTGCCTTCACCGATGACGACACGGTGCCTCGATCCGATTGGCTGATGGAGGGCTGGCGCGCGCTCGCCGCCCACCCCGACTGGGTCGCCGCCGCCGGCAGGGTGGTGGTGCCGCCGCTGCGGCCCGGCCAGCCGCCCACCGACCACGAGCGCATGACGCGCGGCCTGGAGCGGGCCGACTTCGTGACGGCCAATGCCTTCGTGCGCCGCGGCGCGCTGATGCGCATCAACGGCTTCGACGACCGCTTTCGCCGCGCCTGGCGCGAGGACTCGGACCTGCATTTCCGCCTGCTCACCCTGGCCGGCCCGGTGGGCCGCGCGCCGCGCGCCGCCGTGCTGCATCCGGTGCGGCCGGAACCGTGGGGCGTGAGCCTGCGGCAGCAGCGCAATGCCTTCTTCGAGGCGCTGCTCTACAAGAAGCACCCGGTGCTGTACCGCCAGATGATCCTGCCCACGGTGCCGTGGGACTTCTATGCCATCGTGCTGATGACGGTGGCGGCGCTGCCGCTGGCGCTGCTGGCCACGCCGGGCCCCATGCTGGCGGCGCTGGGCACGGCGGCCGCCCTGGTCCTGCGCTTTGCCTGGCGGCGCCTGCGCGGCGCCGACCGCTCGTGGCGCCATGTGGGCGAGATGCTCGCCACCTCGGCGGCGATTCCTTTCCTCTCGGTGTACTGGCGCCTGCGCGGTGCCTGGCGCTTCAGGGTGTGGTTCCTATGACCGGCATCTTCCACCGGCCGCGCCGCATCCTGACCTGGCATGTGCACGGCAACTACCTGTACTACCTGAGCCAGATGCGGCACGAGCTCTACCTGGTGACCGACGAGGAACGCTCGCCCGGCCACAGCGGCCGCAGCGGCGTGCTGCCCTGGGGCTGGAACGTGCACGAGGCGCGGGTGGAGGACATCCGCGACATGGAATTCGACCTGGTGCTCTACCAGTCGCGCAGCGCATGGGAGGCGGAGCGGCATGAGCTACTGAGCCCGGCGCAGCAGCGGCTGCCGTGCATCTACATCGAGCACGATCCGCCGCTCACGCATCCCACCGAATGCCGCCACTGGGTGGACGATCCGTCGTGCGTGCTGGTGCACGTGACGCCGTTCAACGCGCTCATGTGGGACAGCGGCCGCTGTCCGGTGCGGGTGATCGAGCACGGGGTGAAGCTGGTGACCCAGTCCTGGTACCACGGGGACATTGCGCGCGGGCTGGTGGTGATCAATGACATCGGCACGCGCGGGCGGCGCGTGGGGCTGGACCTGTACCAACAAGCCGCGGCCGCGGTGCCCATGGAGCTGGTGGGCATGAACAGCCTGGCGCTGGGCGGCGCCGGCGAGGTGCCGCAGGACCAGCTGCCAGCCTGCATGGCGGCGCACCGCTTCTTCTTCCACCCGGCGCGCTACACCAGCCTGGGCCTGGCGATCATCGAGGCGATGATGATTGGCGCGCCGGTGGTGGGCCTGGCCACCACCGAGCTGTCGACGGTGATCCGCGACGGCGAGAACGGCCTGATCGATACCCGGCCCGAGCGCCTGATCGACGGCATGCGCCACCTGCTGGACCACAAGGCCACCGCGCGCCAGCTGGGCGAGGCCGGCAGGAAGACGGCGCTGGAGCGCTTCAACATCGAGCGCTTCACGCACGACTGGGAGCGGCTGGTGCGCGAAGTGTGCGGCTGAGCGGGCCCGCGCGAAGAAGGCGGGCACCGCATGCCGATCGGGTCCGCTGCGGCTCTTTGTCGTTCAGCTCTTCTTGCTGGAACCGAGGTTCGAGCCCGCACCCGCGCCGGTGCCGAAGGTCGTGCTGCCGCCGGTGCTCGTGCCGGTGCCGGAATCGGCGCTGGCCCCCGAGCCGGACGAGGAAGTCGAACTCGAGCTCGAGCCGGTGCCTTCGCCCTGGCCTTGGCCGCCCGCGGACTGGCTGGGCCGGTTCTTGCGCCAGGCATCGAACTCGTCGGAGAACTTGCGATAGCGTTCTTCGCGCCACGACCGGTAGTCTTCGTCGAGCGACCTCATCTGTTCATCGCGCCATTGCTGGTAGTCGGGGTCGTGGTGGTGCTGGTGTTCGCGGCTGCCCGATCCGAAGCCGCGCCGGACGCTGCCGCTGCCGCCGTAATCACTGCCGCCCTGATCGCGGGCGCCCCAGTTGCGCGGGTCCTCGCCGTAGCTGCCGCCGTAGCCCGTGCCGCCGGCAAAGCCGCCGGGCCTGCTGCTGCCATAGGCGCCGCGGCCACCCCGGCTGTACCAGTCCGAGCCGCCCTGGCGGCCCTGGTAGCCGCGCTCCGTGTATTCGCCTTCGCCCAGGCCTTCGTCGTCCCCCCAGCTGCCGTGCCCGCCGCCGCCCGGGCTGGCGTGCGGTCCGGCGTTGCTGCCATAGCCGCCCTGGCCGCTGCCTGCGTAGCTCCCGCCGGCGCCGAAGTGACCCGTCCGCAGGCCGCTGCGGCCCCCTTCGTAGCCGCCGCCGCGCTGGCCGCCATAGCCGCGTTCGGCCCATTCGTCGGGTCCGGTCCGGCGGCCTTCGTCGCCGCGGCCGGCGTAGTAGGGGCTGTCCTCATCGTCTTGCGGTCCCCAGGCGCCGTAGCGCGCATCGTCCCCGTGCCGGTAGGCCTGGCCGTGCGGGTGGGAGCGTCCGCCCCCGCCCCCGCCCCCGCCGTATCCGCCGCCTTCATGTCTGTGCCGTTGGTCTCGCTGCGCCATGTCTCGAATCCTTTCAACAACAATGGGAGAAAAAGATGCGGGCGGCCGTGCCGCCTCTCGCACGAGGGAGTCGGCAAGCCACGTTCCTGCAGCCAGCGCGGGGGCGGGTCTGCTGATTGCCCCTGCAGCGGCCATGAATTCACGTGTTCTCGTTGTCGGCGATGCGATGCTCGACCACTACTGGGACGGTGCGGTGGACCGCATCTCGCCCGAAGCGCCGGTGCCGGTGCTGCGGCTGACCGGCGAGCGTTTTGCCGCCGGCGGTGCGGCCAATGTTGCCGTCAATCTTGCGGCCCTGGGTGCCAGCGTCACGCTGCTGGCGCCGCTGGGTGTGGACGACGCGGCCGTGCGCCTGGGCGGGCTGATGGCGCAGCACGGCGTGGCCGTGGCCTGCGTGGCCGCCGAGGGCTACCGCACCACCCGCAAGATCCGCTTCACGAGCCGCCGGCAGCAGCTGCTGCGCGCCGACATCGAGGAGCTGCCGCCACCCTGGCTGCTCACGCTGCTGATGGAGCACTTCGAGGCGCTGCTGCCGCGGCACGACATGCTGGTGCTGTCCGACTATGCCAAGGGCGCACTGCACGAATGCCGCCCGCTGGTGCAGCGCGCGCGCGAGCGGGGGCTGCCGGTGCTGGTGGACCCGAAGGGCCCCAACTGGCAGCGCTACGCCGGCGCCACCGTGCTCAAGCCCAACCTGAGCGAGTTCACGCGCTGCTGCGGCGGCTTTGCCAGCGAGCAGGGCATGTGCGCCAAGGCCGGCCAGCTGCGCAAGCGCCTGCAGGTGGACCACCTGCTGGTCACGCGCGGGGAGGAAGGCATGAGCCTTTTCTCGCCCGAGCGGGTGCGCCACCTTCCGGCGCTGGTGCGCGAGGTGTACGACGTCAGCGGCGCGGGCGACACGGTTCTGGCGACGCTGGCCTACCGGATGCTGGAGGGCAACAGCGTGGAAGAAGCCATGGGCTGGGCCGCCGCGGCGGCCGGCGTGGTGGTGGGCAAGTCGGGCACTGCGTCGCTCAGCCGCGCCGAACTGGAGGAGGCCATGCATGCCTGATGAGCTGCTGATTCGCCGTACCGGTTCCGGCAGCCGTGCACACACGGCCTTCCTGCAGGCGCTGGACGAGCACCGAAGCCTGTTCGATCGCCTGGGCAGCCTGGCGCCGGTGGTGGAGCATGCCGCCCACCTGGTCGCGCAGAGCCTGCGCGCCGGCGGCAAGCTCATGTTGTGCGGCAACGGCGGCTCGGCGGCGGACAGCCAGCACATCGCGGCCGAACTCACCGGCCGCTTCCAGCGCGAGCGTCCGCCCATGGCTGCGCTGGCGCTGAGCGTCGACACCTCGGCCTTGACCTGCATCGGCAACGACTACGGCTTCGCAGAGGTCTTCGCGCGCCAGGTGCGGGGCATCGGGCGCCGCGGCGACTGCCTGGTGGCCATCTCGACATCGGGCCGCTCGCCCAACGTGCTGCGGGCCGTGGCCGCCGCCAACGAGCTGGGCATCTGCTCCATTGCGCTCACCGGAAGCCAGGGCGGCCCGGTGGCCGAGGCCAGCCGGCTGGCGATCCGGGTGCCGGGGGAGATCACGGCGCGCATCCAGGAGGCGCACATCTTCATCGGCCACGCGCTGTGCGCCCTGGTCGATGACACGCTGTGGCCGCAAGGGTGAAGAGGGTGCCGCGCCGGCTCAGCTGGCCATCTGTGCACACAGCTGGGCGCACTTCCTGCACACCGCGGCGCATTGCTGGCAGTGCGCATTCGAATGGCGCACGCACTCCTGCGCGCAGGTGGTGCAGGCGCTGCTGCAGGCCAGGCAGGTCACGCCCGCGACAGCGCTCGAGCGGGCCAGCATACCGGCCGTGAGCTCGCACAGCTGGGCGCAGTCGATGGTGATGGCCACGCAGGCACGCATGGCCTCCACGTCGGGCGCCGCCAGGCAGGCAGCCGCGCACGCATTGCAGGCAGCCGCACAGGCATGGCAGACGGCTACACATTGTGAAACGTCTTGGTTCAGCTGCATGGCTTCCATTCGATCTATACAGGCAATCCGCATGCCCGGTTGCAGCGGACGACCGGCACTGCGCTTGCCACGTGGATTGCATTCGTGAGGGGCTCATTGACTGGAGAAACCCAAGATGCAAGAGGACGAAACAATCAATGCGCTCCGGCTGCTGGTGCAAGCGTGCGTGGACGGCGAAGGCGAGTACAGCGACTGTGCCCGGCATGCGCAGACCGTGGAGCTGCGCGAGCTCTTCGCCTATCGCGCGCAGGCCTGCCGAGAGGAGGCCGCGGAGCTGGAAGGCATCCTGCGCGACCTCGGCGGCAGGCCCGAGCACCGGGGCTCGGTGCTGGGTGCGGCGCATCGCAGCTGGATGGCGATTCGCAGCACGCTGGGGGTCAATGGTGACGGTGTGTTGCTGGACGCGTGCGAGCGGGTCGAGGAAGTGACGCTGATGCGCTATCGCGGCGTGCTGAGCGGTTCATTGCCGGATTCGATCCGCCAGGTGGTGCTCAAGCATTACGAGCTGGCGCGGCACACGCGCGAGCAGTTGCAGGCGTTGCGGGCCAGGATGGTCATCGAGGCTGGATGAACGCGGCTGCCGCCGGGTCATGCGGCAAAGCTTGCGGCAAGGGTGGCGACGGCGAAGCAGGCAAGGCAGTCCATGCGGCTTGCGCAAGCGCTGCGGCGGCAACGCTTTGCGGCAGCACGGCCTGCGCGCATTCGTGGCGCGGCAGCGGACAGTGCTCGTGCATGCACGGCCGGCACGGCAGGTCGTGCCAGAAGCAGGGGTGGCGCCTCGCGTCCAGCGGGGCCCATCGCGCCGCGTCGGATCCGCAACTGATCACGACGCTGGGCGTGCCGATGGCGACGGCCACATGCGACATGCCGGTGTCGTTGGTCACGACGACGGCCGCGGCCTCCACCAGCGCGCCCAGGGTCCACAGGTCGGTGCGGCCCGTGAGGTCGATGGCCGGGTGGCGCATGTGGCCCGCCACTTCCGCCGCCAGCGGCGCCTCGGCGGCGCTGCCGCTCAGCACCACCTGAAAGCCTTCGCCCGCGAGCCGGTCGCCCACGGCCGCGAAGTGCCGCGCCGGCCAGCGCCGCGATGCGAACCGGGCGCCTGGATGCAGGCAGGCCAGGGGGCGCGCTGGGGGCACGAGCGCAGCGAGGCGGCTGCGGTCCGATGCGTGGATCGGCCACTCGAGGTGCAGGCCCTGGCGGGCGATGCCCAGGTGGTCCGTCAGCGCCAGCAGGCGCAGGATCTCGTGGCCCTGCCGGGGCCAGGGCCGGTGCAGTGGCGGGTCCGCGCAGTAGCTGCCCGGTTCCGCGAATCCGGCGGTGGCACGCGCGCCGCAGGCGCCCACCAGCGGGTTGACCACGTCGCCGCTGCCGTGCAGCTGCACCAGCAGGTCGAAGTGCTCGTGCTGCATGTGCTGCAGAAATTGCGGCAGCCGTTCGGTGCGGACGGCCTGCTCGGGCAGGCCCGGCCAGCCGGGCAAGGCGATGAAGCGATGAACGAAGGCCTGGCGCGACGCCCATTCGGCGGCCCACGGCAGGCCGATGAGCACCAGCTCGGCCTGCGGCCAGCGCGCATGCAGCGCCCGCAGCGTGGGCAGGGCGCATAGCATGTCGCCCAGCATCAGCGCGCGCAGCACGCCGATGCGCCGAACGGGCTCCTGGAGGATCGGCGCAGGATTGCTCACCTGGCTTGCGCTCCGTGCATCAGGGCCCGGGCGGCAGCTGCCACGCCCTGGGGCGGCACGCCGCGCAGGCAGGCGTGGTGGCCCTCGGGGCAGACGCTTTTCAGGCAGCCGCTGCAGGGTACCGGGTGGCTCAGGACCCGGCTGCGCGCCGCCCAGGGCGTGTGCTGCGGGTTGGTCAGCGCATACAGCACGACCACCGGCGCGCCGACCGCCGCGGCAATGTGTGCCGGCGCGCTGTTGTTGCACAGGAGGACGCAGGCGCCTTCGATGAGCGCCGCGAGCTGGCCCAGTGGCAGCGGGTCCATTCGCAGTGCGGCGCCTGCCATGGCCTGGTGCAATGCATCGAGCTGAGGGGCATCGTCCGCGCTGCCGGCCAAGACGGCGGCATGGCCGGTGTCCGCGGCCAGGGCGCGCGCCGCGGCGGCAAAACTTTCCGGCGGGTAGCGGCGCGATGCCGCTGCGGCGCCCGGGTGGACCACGAAGTAGGGCTGCTGCGCCGGCAAGCCGGCAGCCGCGAGGCGCTGGCGCACGGCATGGCGGTCGGCCTCGTGCAGCGCCAGGCGCAAGGGCGCGGCGCTTGCGGTTGCAGTTGCGGCAAAACCTGCCGAGGCCACCAGGTCGAGCTGGCGGCGCACTTCGTGGCGCATGCCGTCGCCGGGGCGGTCATCGTCCCGCACCCAATGGCTCAGCAGCCCGTACGGGTTCTCGCGGCAATGGGCCAGGCGCAGGGGAATGCCGGCCTGGCGGCAGAGCAGGGCGGCCGGCAGCGCACTCTGGGTGCACACGGTGAAGATCACCGCCGCCTGGTAGCCGGCCGCGGCCAGCTGCTGCACCAGCGCCAGTTCGGCATGGCCGAGCGGCTCGGCCGGCAGCGCCGCCGTTCGCGGCGCGACCCATGGCGCCTCCCACGCCAGCACGTCGTCCACCAGGGGCAGGTGCGGCGCCAGCGCGGCGCCGGCCGGCGAGGTCAGCAGGTGCAGCTGCGCCGTGGGCAGGCCCTCCCTCAGGGCGGCCAGCGCGGGAGTGGTCATCAGCACGTCGCCGAGGCTGTCGAGCCGTACCGCGAGCAGCTTGCGCACGCCGGCCCAGGGCGCCTGAATGGCCGTCACGCCACGGCGCCCAGCGACAGCGTGCGTGCGGTGCGCTGCAGTTGCGGCCTGGCGCCGGCGTGCTGCTCGCACGACGATGCGATGGCTTCACGGTAGGCCTTGACCAGCCCCTGCGCCACCTGGTCCCAGGTGAAGAGCGAACGCACGCGCGCCATGCCGGCACGCCCCATGGCTTCGCCCAGCGCCGCGTTGGCATGCAGCCGCGCGAAGCGCTCGGCCAGCGCCGCCGGATCGGCCGGGGGCACGAGGAACCCGGTCACGCCATCCACCACCGTGTGCTGGATGCCGCCCACGGCGCTGCCCACCACCGGCGTGCCGCAGGCCATGGCCTCCAGCGGCGTGATGCCGAAGGGCTCGTAGGCCGGCGTGGTGGCGAAGACGTCGGCCGCGGCGTAGTAGTCGGCCAGCTCCTGGCGGTCGCGCTGGCCCACGAACACCACGCGCTGCGCCGCGCCGCATTGCTGCGCGATGGCGCGCAGCCGGCCCAGCTCGGGCGTGCGCGCGTCGTCGGGCTGGCGCGATTCGCCGCCCACCACCAGCAGGCGCGCGGGCATGCGTGCATCGAGCAGCGCCATGGCGCGCACCACATGCTCCACGCCCTTGCGCGGCACCAGCCGCCCCAGCTGCAGGACGATGAATTCGTCCTGCGGCAAGCCCAGGCGGCGCCGCGCCGCCACGCGGTTGCGCGGGCCGAACTGCGCCAGGTCCACGCCGCAGGGCACGGTGCTGATGCGCGCGGCGTCTGCGCCGTAGAGCCGCAGCAAGTCCTCGCGCTCCTGCGGGCATTCGGCAATCACCCGCTGCGCCCGGTGCACCAGGCGCCGCTCGATGCCGATGCGCGCCTGCGGAAACCCATCGGCGCTTCCCTGGTGCTGCTGGCGCACCAGGCCCAGTGCATGGAAGGTGACGGCCAGCGGCAGCGCGCAGGCGCGCTGCAGCGCCATGCCGACCCATCCGGACATGAAGAAGTTGGCGTGGACGATGTCGTAGCGGCCCGCATGCTCCATCGCATTGCGCATGCCTCGCGCAAACGCCGGCATGTGCGAGAGCAGCTGTTCCTTGGGCACGAAGCAGGCGGGCCCGGCATCCACATGCATGACGCGCACGCGCGAGCGCAGGAAGGCGCAGGCCGACAGCCGGATGCTGTCGCAGCGCGTGTACACGTCCACGTGATGGCCGAGGGCCGCCAGCGCGCAGGCCACCTGCGCCACGTAGACGTTCTGGCCGCCGGCATCGACGCCGCCGGGTTTGGCGAGCGGCGAAGCGTGCTCGCTGATCAAGGCAATTCGCAGCAGTGGTTCCCTGGTGGTCATGGCGGGCGGCTCCGGCTTTCTGGGTTGGACACGCTTGCCGGGGCAAGCGATATGCCCGAGCGCACCCACGTGACGGCGCCGCACAGGCACGCCGCTTGCCGTCAATGCGCAGGAGACAACACCGATGAAATGCGAAGCCATCCATTGCTATGACAGGGGCACCGTGCGCTTTGCGGTCTATCCGGACGGAATGGATGGACCGCGCGTGCTGGCAGAGGTCTCGGAAGACGCGCTTCGCGACGTGCTGGGCGCGAGCGGCGGCCCCGAAAGCCTGCTGCTGGCCTGCGAGCTGAACTTCCCGGTGCTGGAGGAGCACGTCGTGCGCCGCTTCAAGGAGGACCCGCGAAGGGCCATCTATCTGGAGACGCGCGACCTGTTGTTTGTGCGTTAGTCTCGCGACGAGACGGCCTGCTTGGCGGCCGATCGCGCGAGTTTCGCGGTCTTTTAGCGGGCGAGGAAGTCAGCGCGTGGCGCAGGCCTTGCGAATCGCTCTCGTTGACCAGGGGGGGCGAGCTTCTAGGTCAGCAAAAGTAGCGAAGAAGCGTGGAATCGAATCAGTTTGCCTCAGCAACTCACCACACACATGTCACTGGACTGCTGGGCCAACACCTGCGAGGTTGCCAAATTCCTTGGGCTTGTGAACCTGGGACAAGCTTTGGCGGTACTCCAGAGCTTCGGGAATGTCCTCGAACTCCAACAGCTCGCCAGCGAGTGCGCTTAGGTGCATCTTGGCTTCCAGCGGCGTCGCATGGAAGAACTCACGGCGGCGGTTGACAGCGTTGACTCGTCGCTCTCCCAAACGCGCATGCATCTGACCTTCGATGCCTACAGCGTCCTTGGAGAAGAAGAGTGCATGCACATCGAAATTGAATGGCACTGAAGCATCGCTCAACTCTCGTATGCGGTCCCTCGGATCGAGCCGGCGCGTCATGCCGACTTTCACCATGGATTCGCCAAATGAACCGATGTTGGAAATCACATAGACATAGCCTGCACGAATATTCGCTGCTCGATAGTCAACGTCCGACAGCGCCCGGGCTACGTCGGCGAGTTGATCGCGCATGCGCGCAACAGCCTCCACGTCCCCTTTGGCCTCAAGTGCGGCGAGGGCGTTAGCGTAGTGGGTGCGCTCCTTCTCAAGGCGTTCACGTTCGCGCTCCAACTCTTGCTGAGCTTTTCGCTCCTCCTTGAGGCGCTCGCGCTCAGCGCGCTCTGCTTCCTTCTCCTCGGCCTGCTTTTGAAGGAAATCGGCGGTCAGGGACAACTCATCAATGCGCACCCGCAAATACTGCGCTGAAATCTGTATGTCCATGCTGCGACCCAAACGTTCAATCGTCGAGGCCACCTTGCGCAGCCGCTCGATGGCGGCATCGAGTTTGTACGGCTTGAGTGAGCGTACGAGGTTGTCAGCCTCGGCGTTGAAGGCGCGAAGCATCAGCTTGGAAAAATCGCGCACCATCGCCTTGCCCTCGGCAACAGAGCCGTTGACCGTCCAGTTGGTAGTAGCTTGGATGGCTCCGCCATCCTTTTTGGTCATTTCCTTGATCGTCGCCTGCACCACATCCAACGCGAGGCGAAAAGACACAGCATCGGTCAGAGGATGGCGATACTCGTAAATGCCTACCTCTTGGAGCATCGCAACCTCTTCCGTGACAACGATGGCGTGGCGCAGTTCCTCCTGTCTCCGTAACAGGAGGACAAGCGCCTCCTTGGCCGCCTCGCGTTCGCGGGCCAACGCCTCCCGCTGGCGAGCCATCTCCTTCTCAAGGTCCTTGGCCCGCTCTTCCAATTCTAAAACCGAGTAGGCGCCGAGCCGCTCAAGACTATTCGTGGCTTCGCGTAATTCGTTGCGCAATTCCTGGATCTTGATGGACTGCTCAGCTGCCATGCGCCGAGCGCCGAAGAACGGAACTTTGACTGGTTGAAAGTTGGTCTGGTCGTTGTTGCTCATGAGATCGGCGAATAGACAAAACCTAAATCGATGACGTCAACGTCGTGAAGCACGATCATTGACACAAATCTAGCTGACCCGATGACTCATGACCTCCCGCGAATTGGTGAGTCCGTTGATGTGTATAGCTGTTTGCAAAAGCGGTCGAGTTTGGGGTGGGCTCGTCTAAATCGGCGCAGGCGCTTCGATCAGGACGTGCGTAGGGAGCGGGCGCGGCACAAACACCGGGCCATCTGCGTGGCTGGCGGCTCAGGATTGTGGTCCCCAGCATCAAGTGGCGTGGGGCACCTTCAAGCGGGCATGGTCGAATGAGGCGATGCAAAGCCTTGCAACTCGATTTGAGTCACGCGCTGGAACTTGGAGAGCTACTGCCTGGGTTGTAGAGGCGCCTGCGCGGGAGCCTAATGGGTCGCGATCTGGACCACTGGCAGTGCCTTGGCGTAGATGTTTGCAGCCACTATCACCAAAGCCAGGATGAACATTGGCCTGCCCGGAGAGGATCGAACTCCCGACAACCTGCTTAGAAGGCAGGTGCTCTATCCAACTGAGCTACGGGCAGACAGCCCCTGATTTTGCCACGCGAAAGAAGCGCCCCATGGCCACAGCGCCACATGACGACCCCTACCGGCTCGAACGCTTCGTCCAGGCGCAGGCGCCGGTCTACGCCCAGGTGTGCGCCGAGCTGGCGGACGGCCAGAAGCGCAGCCACTGGATGTGGTTCGTGTTTCCGCAACTGGCCGAACTGGGGCGCAGCAGCACCGCGCAGTTCTACGGAATCGGTTCGCGCGCCGAGGCGCTGGCGTACTGGCAGCACCCGCTGCTGGGCGCGCGGCTGGCGCAGTGCACGTCGCTGGTGCTGGCGGTGCAGGGACGCACGGCGCTGCAGGTGTTTTCTTCGCCGGACGACCTCAAGTTCCGCTCGTGCATGACGCTCTTCCAGGCGGTGGTGCCCGATGCGCCCTTGTTCGGCCAGGCGCTGGACAAGTTCTACGGCGGGCGGGGCGATCCGCTCACCCTGTCGCTGCTCCAGGCCATGCCCTGAGCGCCGCGACTGGCTGTCGCCTAAGCGGCGGCGCCGGCTGCGCTGGCGTTCGATACTGCCGGCTCGCTCGATTCAAAACCCTCAGAGACACACAAACAGGAAGCTCGGCATGGAAATCCGGAACAAGGTGGCGGTGGTCACGGGCGCTGCCAGCGGCATCGGCCGCGCGGTGGCAATGCGCTTTGCGCAAGATGGCGCACGCGGCGTAGTGGTGGCGGACCTCGACCTGGCAGGCGCCCAGGCGGTGGCCGCAGAGATCGGCGCGCAGGCCCTGGCCGTGCGCTGCGACGTGAGCGTGGAGGCCGACATCCAGGCGCTGGTGGCCGCCGCGCGCGAGCGCTTCGGGCAGGTCGACATCTACATCTCCAATGCCGGCATCCTGGGGCGTCCCGGCGGCTTCGAACTGGACGACGCCCTGTGGGACAAGATGTGGCAGGTCCACGGCATGGCCCATGTGTGGGCCGCGCGCGCGGTGGTGCCCGACATGGTGGCGCGGGGCGAGGGCTACTTCCTGGTCACCGCCTCGGCCGCCGGCCTGCTGAACATCGTGGAAACGGCGCCTTACGGCGTGACCAAGCACGCGGCCGTGGCCTTTGCCGAATGGCTGCGCATCGCCTACGGCCGGCGCGGCCTGCGCGTGTCGTGCCTGTGCCCGCAGTCGGTGCAGACCGGCATGGTGACCGGCGACGGCGGCTCGGCCGGGCACGACGGCATCCTGAGCGCCGAGCAGGTGGCGGCCGAGGTGGTGGCGACCATGCAAAGCGAGAAGTTTTTGGTGCTGCCGCACCCGCAGGTGCTGCAATATTTCCAGGCCAAGGCGGCGGACTACGACCGCTGGCTGGGCGGCATGCAGAAGCTGCACGCAATGCACGCAGCGTAGACGTGTGAACTGACGCGCGGATTCGCAGTCCTACCGGCATCACCCGCTGGTGGCTGCGAAATGTCCATGTACGGTGCCCTCCGCGCGGCCCGTCGCATCGCCGACTGGCCCCTGCTCCGACCATCCAGGACGAGATGGGAGGAAAGGCAGTTTCTCGATCCGCAAAGCGGTGCAGCCTATTTCGGCGTGTATGCCAGCTTTGCGCAGGCGCGCAGCCACTTGCCGCGGGGGCCGGGATTCAACCTGGGGGCGCTGGCGCTCGAACATGTGCAGGTCCGCATGACGCGGGTCTTCGAATACGACTACCCGATCATGCGATGGCTCGAACGGGCATTCGCCCGTGGCGCGGCGCGGGTGCTGGACATCGGCGGTTCGGTGGGCGTCCACTATTTCGCGTACCGCCGGTATCTGGACATGCCGGAATCGCTGGCGTGGCACGTGGTGGAGGTGCCTGAGATCGCTGCCATCGGACGGGGCCTGGCCAGGCAGCACGGCGCGCCGGCACTGATGTTCACCTCGGACCTGGAGGCGGCCGTCCGCACCGGCGGCCACGATGTCTGGAACTGCGCCGGTGCCATCCAGTATGTCGAGGATGCCCACCCCGCCCGGCTGCTCGATCTGTGCGAAACGCTGCCCGAGCACCTGTTGCTGAACAAGCTTCCGCTCTACGGCGGCGAGCATTTCGTCACCACGCAGAACCTGGGCGAGGGGGCGTTTTCTCCGATGCATGTGTACAACACGGGCGCTTTCATCCGGGCCATTGAAGAACGCGGCTACGTGCTGGAGGACAAATGGGACGTGTACGAGCGTGCCCTGCACATTCCAGGACGCCCGGAGCGCTCGTTCCCGTGCTTCACGGGCTTGTACTTCGCGCGCCGGTCCGATGCGGCGGGTTGAAGCGGCGGGCCGGCAACAGAAAAGCCCGCCTGGTTTCCCAGGCGGGCTTGCTGCGTTTTTTGATGGTCGGAACGGCGGGATTCGAACTCGCGACCCTCTGCTCCCAAAGCAGATGCGCTACCAGGCTGCGCTACGTTCCGACAAGGCGTGCATTGTAGCCGCAGCGCGCACCCGGTTTTTCCGCGGGCGTCAGCGCCGCTCGTACTGCGTCTTGCCGAACAGGATCTCGCGCGACTTGTCGTCGGTGATGGGCTTGCGCAGCTCGGCCAGCACCTTCACGCCGCGCTGCACGGCCGGGCGCTCGGCAATGGCGTCGAACCACTTCTTCAGGTGCGGATAGTCCTCCAGCACGATGCCCTGGTTCTGCCAGCTGCGCAGCCACGGGAAGATGGCGATGTCGGCAATGCTGTAGTCCTTGCCGGCGATGTAGCGCTGCTTGGCCAGCTGCTTGTCGATCACGCCGTACAGGCGCTTTGCTTCGTTGGTGTAGCGGTCGACGGCGTAGGGAATCTTCTCGGGCGCGTACATGCGGAAGTGGTGCGCCTGGCCCAGCATGGGGCCCACGCCGCCCATCTGGAACATGAGCCACTGCAGCACGTCGTAGCGCTCGCGATCGCCTTTGGGCAAGAACTGGCCTGTCTTGCCAGCCAGGTACACCAGGATGGCGCCCGACTCGAACAGCGAGATCGGCTTGCCGTCCGGCCCCTCTGGGTCGACGATGGCCGGGATCTTGTTGTTGGGGCTGATGGCCAGGAACTCCGGCGCGAACTGGTCGCCCTTGCCGATGTTGACCGGATGGACGCGGTACGGCAGGCCGCATTCCTCCAGCATGATGTGAACCTTGTGGCCGTTGGGCGTGGGCCAGGAATAGACGTCGATGGTCTTGGAGTCGGGCATGGGTCGTTCTTCCAACAGAGTGGGTTGATGTTGCCGGGCTGCGCAGCATAGCCACGGCCGGCAAGACCCTGGCGCCGCCGGCCCCATTGGAAATACGCTACGCGACCGCCTGCCTTCCGGCCAGCCGCTGGTGGATGGAAGCCACCGCTGCCGCCCCTTCGCCAATGGCGCCGCCCACCCGCTTGACTGAGCCGGAGCGGACATCGCCCACGGCGAACACGCCCGGTATGCTGGTCTCCAGCGTGGTGGGCGTGTGCATGGCAGGCGCTGCCGCGGCGGCGGTTCCGGTCAGCACGAAGCCGTGCGAATCCACCGCCACGCCGCAGCCGGCCAGCCACCGGGTCTCGGGCTCCGCGCCCACGAACAGGAAGATGTTGTGCGCCGAGCAGTCGTGCTCCGCCGCCAGCTGGCGGTTGAACCAGGTGGCGCCCTCCAGCCCGCGGTCCGGCTCGCCGTGCAGGCGCACCAGCTCGGTGTGCGGATGCAGCTCGATGTTGGGCGTGGCGTCCAGCCGGTCGATGAGATAGCGCGACATGCTGGCCGCCAGCGAGGGCCCCCGCACCAGCACATTGACCTTGGCCGCGTGCTGCGACAGGAAGACGGCGGCCTGGCCGGCCGAATTGCCGCCGCCCACCAGCGCGATTTCCTGGTTGGCGCAAAAGCGCGCCTCCAGCGCCGACGCCCAGAACCAGATGCCGCGCCCTTCGAACTCGGGCAGGCGCGGCACGGCCGGTCGCTTGTAGCGCGCGCCGGTGGCGATGACCACGGTGCGCGAGCGCAGGCGCCGGCCGTCGGCCAGCGTCACCGTCAGCGGTTCGCCGTCGTGCGCGCCCGCGCAGTCCATGCAGGTCACCTCGGCCGGAATGAGCATCTCGGCGCCGAACTTCCGCGCCTGCACGAAAGCCCGGCCGGCCAGCGCCCCGCCCGAGATGCCGGTGGGAAAGCCCAGGTAGTTCTCGATGCGCGCGCTGGCGCCGGCCTGGCCGCCGAAGGAGCGGCAGTCCACCACGATGACGCGCAGCCCTTCGGAGGCGGCATACACGGCGGTCGACAGGCCCGCCGGCCCGGCGCCCACCACCAGCACGTCGAACAGGTCGTCGCGCTCGCCGCTGTCGAGCATGCCCAGGCAGCGCGCCAGCGCGTCTTCCGACGGGTTGATGAGCACCGAGCCGTTGGGGCACACCGCCAGCACCTGGCACTGGCCGTACTGCTCCAGCAGCGCGGCGGCATCGGCGTCGGTGTGCGCATCGACCAGGTGGTAGGGGTGGCCGTTGCGGCTGAGGAAGGTCTGCAGGCGCAGGATGTCGGCGTCGCCGGGCGGGCCGATCAGCACCGGGCCGCTGGCGCCGGATTCGATCAGCGCCACCCGCCGCAGGATGAGCGCGCGCACCACGCGCTCGCCCAGGTCGGCCTCGGCAATGATCATGGCGCGCAGCTGGTCGGGCGGAATCAGCAGCACCTCCACGTCCTCGTCGGCATGGCCGTCGACCAGGGCAGGGCGGCCGGAGAGCTGGCCCACCTCGGCCATGAATTCGCCCGGGCCTTGCCGCACCACCGGCACCACATGGCCCAGGCCGTCGCGCTGGGTCACGGACACATGGCCCGAGAGCACCACGAACATGCCGGGCCCCGGCTCGCCGGCGGTGAACAGGCACTCGCCGCGCGCATAGCGCCGGGTGCCGCCGAAGCGGCGGATGCGGTCCACCTCCTGCGGCGTGAGCGCCGGGAACATCTGGTGGCGGCGCGTTTCCATGTCGATCGGCTCATTGGCCATGGGCTCTCCAGCAAATAGGAATGCGGACGGGAAGGGAAGTGCGCATTAAACGCCCAAGCCGGGCCGGCCGTGCGCGTCATGCAAATGCCACGCCACTGACATGCGGGGTACATCTCGCGCCCCGAGACTGCGGCCTCAACATGAGAGACCTGCCCACACCGACACTGCCTTTGTCGACCCCGGCCCTGCGCGGCCCTTCACCGGCGCGGCCCGCGGTGGATGCCGCCGGCATCCAGGTCGGCTGGGCGCGCCACCAGGACGAGGTCCGCGCCGCCCAGCGACTGCGCTACGAGGTCTTTGCCGGCGAAATGGGTGCACGCCTTTCCACGCCCGTGGCCGGCCACGACATCGACCTGTTCGACGACTTCTGCGAGCACCTGCTGGTGCGCGACGAAGCCACGCGTGAAGTCATCGGCACCTACCGGGTGCTCACGCCGGCCCAGGCACGCCGCGTGGGCAGCACCTACAGCGATACGGAGTTCGACCTGACCCGCCTGCGCGATTTGCGCGAGCGCATGGTCGAACTGGGCCGCAGCTGCGTGCATCCGGGGCATCGTCACGGGGGTGTCATCCTGGCGCTGTGGGGCGCGCTGGCGGGCTTCATGCACCGCAACCGGCTGGACACCATGATCGGCTGCGCCAGCATTCCCATGTGGCACCAGGGCGTGACCAGCGGCGACGCGGCCGCCAGCATCTGGCGCCAATTGTCGGCAACGCACCTGGCGCCGATCCGCTACCAGGTGCAGCCGCGCCTGCCGCTGCCGGTGGAGCGGCTGGACGGCAGCCTGGCGGTCGAGCCGCCGGCGCTCATCCGCGGCTACCTGCGCCTGGGGGCCAAGGTGCTGGGCGCGCCGGCCTGGGACCCGGACTTCAACACGGCCGACCTGCCCATGCTGATGCGCCTGGAAGACCTGCCTTCGCGCTATCGGCGGCACTTCCTGGGTTAGCGTCACAATGGACACGCGATAGTCACGGAACTGTCATATTGAGCCGGGAAACTGTCATGTCCATGCTGCCTGGAGCCCAGGAGAGGCTTCAAGTCCAAGAATCCATGCTCATCCCCACCGACTCCTCGATCGGGCCGGCCACCGCGGCCGAGCCCGTTTCCGTGCTCCTCGACCGGGACCACAGCATCCTTGCGTTCAACGAGCGAGTGCTCGACTGGGCGCAGCGGCCCGACGTGCCGCTGGCCGAACGCCTGCGCTACCTGTGCATCGTGTCGTCCAACCTCGACGAGTTCTTCGAGGTGCGGGCCGCGCCCCATCTGATTGCCTTCGGCGCGGGCGACCAGAAGGGCAACTACAGCGTCGAATCCTTCGAGAGGCTGGCCGCCGCCGTCCATGACCTGGTGGGGCGGCAGTACGCGCTTTACAACAATGCGCTGATGCCGGCCTTCGCCGCCGAAGGCATCCAGATCATTTCGCACGGCGAGCGCAACCCGGCCCAGCGCAAATGGGTGCACGACTATTTCGAGCGCGAGGTGCGCCCGCTGCTGATCCCGGTGGGGCTGGACCCGGCCCACCCCTTCCCGGCGGTGGCCAACAAGTCGCTCAACTTCATCGTGCGACTGGGCGGGGTGGATGCCTTCGGGCGCGACAACCCCATCGCCATCGTCAAGCTGCCGCGGGTGGTGCCGCGCATCGTGCGGCTGCCGGCCAAGGTGTCGGGCGGCAAGACGCTGTTCGTGGCGCTCTCGTCCATCGTGCGGGCGCACCTGCAGAGCATGTTCCCGGGGCGCGAGGTGGGCGAGTTCTCGCAGTTCCGCGTCACGCGCCACTCCGACCTGGCGGTCGACGAGGAAGACGTGAAGAACCTGCGCACCGCGCTGCGCCAGGGGCTGGAGCACCGCCACTACGGCCAGGCCGTGCGGCTGGAGGTGTCGGCCAGCTGCGCGGAGAGCCTGTCGAGCTTCCTGCTCGCCCAGTTCAACCTGCCGCCGCAGGCGCTGTACCGCGTGCACGGGCCGGTGAACCTGGCGCGCCTGACGCAGATGGTGGACCTGCTGAGCGAGCCCAAGCTGTTCTTTCCGCCCTACCAGCCGTCCTACCCGATCACGCTGTCCACGGGCCAGTCCTTCTTCGAGCGGCTGCAGCGCGGCGACGTGCTCATCCACCAGCCCTTCGAGAGCTTCGACGGCGTGCTGGCCTTCCTGCGCGAGGCGGTGCACGACCCGCAGGTGCTGGCCATCAAGCAGACCATCTACCGCACCGGCACCGATTCCGAGCTGATGGAGCTGCTGCGCGAAGCCGTGCGCCGTGGCAAGGAAGTGACGGCGGTGGTGGAGCTCAAGGCCCGCTTCGACGAAGAGGCCAACATCAACTGGGCCGAGATGCTCGAGTCCATCGGCGCCCAGGTGCTCTACGGCGTGGTGGGGCTGAAGACGCACGCCAAAATGCTGCTGGTGACGCGGCGCGAGGGCAAGCGCCTGGTGCGCTACGGCCACCTCTCTACCGGCAACTACAACCCGAAGACGGCGCGCCTGTACACCGACATCAGCCACCTCACGGCCGACCCGCTGCTCACGGCCGACATGGAGGCGGTGTTCGTGCACCTGGCCAGCCAGGTGAAGCTGCCCAAGCTCAACCGCATGTGGGTGGCACCCTTCGACCTGCATCGCAACCTGATCGCGCAGATCGATGCGCTCGGCGCGGCCGCGGCCGGCGGCGCGTCGACCCGCATCGTCGCCAAGATGAACGCGCTGACCGACGAGCAGCTCATCGCGGCGCTGATCCGCGCGGGGCAGAAGGGCGTGCGCATCGACCTGATCGTGCGCGGTGCCTGCACCCTGTCGGCGCAGGTGCCGGGGCACACCGACAACATCCGGGTGCGCTCGGTCATCGGGCGCTTTCTGGAGCACTCGCGCGTGTTCTATTTCCGAAACGGCGAGGACGAGACGCTCTACCTGTCGAGTGCCGACTGGATGAACCGCAACATGCTGCGGCGGGTGGAGGTGGCCTGGCCGGTGACGGACCCGATCCTGCGCCAGCGGCTGATCGACGAATGCCTGGTGGCCTACCTGCACGACGGGCGCGACGCCTGGGAGCTGGAGGCCGACGGCCGCTACCAGCGGGTGCTGCGCGACACGCATGCCGACAACGAAGGACCGTCGAGAACCATCGAAGCCCACGGCGCCCAGACGGCGCTGATGGGCCGCTACGCGTCACGCGGCCTGCGCCGCGTGGCTTCCAGAGACTGAAAGTAGACAAGAAGCCATGGACCTGATTTTCTGGCGCCACGCCGAGGCCGAGGACTGGACCGAAGGCTGCGACGACATGGCCCGCTCGCTCACCCCGCGCGGCGAGAAGCAGGCCAAGCGCATGGCCAACTGGCTGGACCGCCAGCTGCCCGAGGGCACACGCATCATCTGCAGCCCGGCGCGGCGCTGCGAGCAGACGGTGCTGGCGCTGGGCCGCAAGTACAAGATGCGCCCCGAGCTGGCGCCCGACACCACGCCCGACGCGCTGCTGTCGGCGGCCGGCTGGCCGCAGGGCAAGTCGGTGGTGCTGCTGGTGGGGCACCAGCCATCGCTGGGCCAGTCGATCTCGCTGCTGCTGGGCATGCAGCAGGACAGCTGCGTGGTGCGCAAGGGCGCGGTGTGGTGGATCCGCACCCGCGAGCGTGACGGCGACACGCAGACCGTCGTGGTGACGGTGCAGTCGCCTGAGATGGTCTAGCACCCCGACAGCCTTACCCGCCACCCCGCCTTCTGCCACGCGAGAACCTCCTCGCGCAGCAGGTGCGCCGACTGCGGGTACAGCTCGGCCCAGCTCGGCTTGCAATTCACGCTGAACTCGCGCGGCCCGGCGATGGCAACGCGCAGCGGCTGCGTGTCGGGGTCGCGCCGGGCGTGGCACAGCAGCACGGCCAGGCGCAGGGCCAGCAGCTGGGTGGCGAACACGGGCTCGGCCAGCGCGGCCTCCACCTTGCGCAGCTTGCCGTGGTGGCCCAGCACCAGCTGGCTGAGGATGTGCATTTCCTCCACGTCGAAGCCTGGCGCATCGGCGTTGTCCAGGATGTAGGCGCCGTGCTTGTGGTATTCGCTGTGCGAGATCTGCGTGCCCACCTCGTGCAGCTGTGCGGCCCAGCCCAGCTTGCGCAGGGCACGGCCTTCGCGGGTGGTGGTGTTGCCGCCGCGTGCGGCGGGCACCATCTGCACGAACAGCTCCGATGCGCATTCGGCCACGCGCGCCGCCTGGGCCGCATCGGCATTGAAGCGGGCCGACAGCCGCACCACGGTGGCCGAGCGCATGTCGGCCACGGTGTTGTCGCGCTGCAGCAGCTCGTACAGCACGCCGTGGCGCAGCGCACCCTGGGCGATGCGCATCTCGTGGATGTCCAGCAGGTCGAACACGGCGCGCAGCACCGCGAGGCCGCCGCCGATGACGGGCTTGCGGTCTTCGCGCAGGCCGTCGAGCTTGATCTTGTCGGTGCTGCCGGCCTTCACCAGCTTCTCGACCAGCCAGTCCAGGCCCTCGCGGGTGACCAGGCCGGGCGCGCCGCCCGCCAGCTCCAGCATGTCGCCCACCGCGCCGATGGTGCCGGAGGCGCCGTAGGCCACGTCCCAGCTGTGGCGCGCGTAGCGGGTGAGGGCGTCGTCCAGCACCGCCTTGGCCGCGATTTCGGCGGCGCGGAAGGCCTGGTGCGTGAACTGGCCGCCCTCGAAGTGCTTCATCGACCAGGCCACGCTGCCCACCCGGTACGACTCCATGGTGTCGGCCTCCAGGGCGCGGCCCAGGATCATTTCGGTGGAGCGCCCGCCGATGTCGATCACCAGCCGGCGCTCGCGGTCGGACTCGTCGGTGTGCGGCAGCATGTGCGACACGCCCTGGTAGATCAGCCGCGCCTCTTCGTGGCCGGAGATCACGTCGATGCCGAAACCCAGCACGGTGCGGGCCCGCAGCAGGAATTCGTCGCGGTTGCGGGCCTCGCGCAGTGTCTGGGTGGCGACAGCGCGCACCTGCGAGCCCTTGAAACCGGACAGGCGCTCGCCGAAGCGGGCCAGGGCGTCCCATCCGCGCTGCATGGCCTCGGGGGTGAGGTTGCGGGCGCTGTCCAGGCCGTTGCCCTGGCGCACCGTTTCCTTGAGGTATTCGGTGCGGTGGATCTGGCCGTGGTCGACCTGGCCGATTTCGAGGCGGAAGCTGTTGGAGCCGAGATCGACCGCAGCCAGGCGGGTGCCGTTTTGCATGGGGTGTGAGCGCCGGGACGTTCGAGGAAGAAGAAAAAGCGGGATCCGATGGTAGCCGCTGGGTCCTGGCCGCCTTGTGACGGCTGCGTGACACGTCATGAAACCAGACGTGACGGCCACACGATTTCCCCTCTGGCAGGGGGTGTCATATGAGTGTCACACAAGCTTCCTAGAGTCCGGTCCAACCCTCGGAAAGAGGGTTCGACTTACCTCCCTACAAGGAAGCCTTTCATGAAAAAGATCTCCGCCTTCGCCGCCACTGGCCTGTTCGCCGTGGCTTTTGCCCAGATGCCTGTCTTCGCCCAGGACGTGACTGGCGCCGGCGCCAGCTTCCCGGCGCCGCTGTACGCCAAGTGGGCGGCCGACTACAACAAGGCCACCGGCGTGAAGATCAACTACCAGTCGGTCGGCTCGGGTGCCGGCCTCAAGCAGATCGAAGCCAAGACGGTGGACTTCGGCGCCTCCGACATGCCCCTGAAGGACGAGGACCTCAAGGCCAAGGGCCTGGTGCAGTTCCCGACCGTGATCGGTGGCGTGATCCCGGTGGTCAACATCCAGGGTATCAAGGCCGGCGAGCTCAAGCTCAGCGGCGCCGTGCTGGGCGACATCTACCTGGGCAAGATCACCAAGTGGAACGACCCGGCCATCAAGGCCCTGAACGGTTCGCTGAATCTGCCGGACGCCGCCATTGCCCCGGTTCGCCGCGCCGACGGCTCGGGCACCAGCTTCCTGTTCACCAACTACCTGTCCAAGGTCAATGCCGAGTGGAAGACCAAGGTGGGCGAGGGCACGGCCGTGAACTGGCCGACCGGCGCGGGCGGCAAGGGCAACGAAGGCGTGGCCGCTTTCGTGAACCGCCTGCCCAACTCCATCGGCTACGTCGAGTACGCCTACGTCAAGCAGAACAAGATGACCTACGCCCAGATGCAGAACGCCGCGGGCAACTTCGTCTCGCCCGACGACTCGGCCTTCAAGGCGGCAGCCGCCGGTGCCGAGTGGAGCAAGACCTTCTACCAGGTGCTGACCAACCAGCCGGGCAAGGATTCGTGGCCCATCACCGGCGCCACCTTCATCCTGATGCAGAAGGCGCAGGACAAGCCGGCCCAGGCCGCCAGCGTGCTCAAGTTCTTCGACTGGGCCTACAAGAACGGCGACAAGACGGCCGACGAACTGGACTACGTGCCCATGCCCGCCTCGGTGAAGACCGCCATCACCGAAGAATGGCTCGAGGTGAAGGACACCGCCGGCAAGGCCGTTTCGTACAAGTAAGCCCAACCACCAGGCCGGCCGCTCATGAGCACCACGCTTGAAGGCGCGCCGGCCAGGGAGCACGACGTGTCATCCACATTCCCCGCACCGGCGGGTGCGCTCGATCTCGCGGCCGAGCGCGCTCGTGTTTCCAGAGCCGAACCGCCGCCGGCCAAGGTGCCCCGGTCCGGCCCGCTGGCGGACCGCCTGTTCGGCCTGGCGGCCAAGTCGGCGGCCTTGCTGACCCTGGCGCTTTTGATCGGCATCCTGGTCTCGCTCGTCATGGGCGCCTGGCCCGCCATCGAGAAATACGGCCTGGGCTTTCTCACGCGCAGCGTGTGGGACCCGGTGCAGGAGGACTTCGGCGGCCTGGTGATGATCTACGGCACGCTGGCCACCTCGGCCATCGCGCTGGTCATTGCGGTGCCGGTGAGCTTCGGCATTGCGCTGTTCCTGACCGAACTCTCGCCCGCCTGGCTCAAGCGCCCGCTGGGCACGGCCATCGAGCTGCTGGCCGCGGTGCCGTCCATCGTGTACGGCATGTGGGGCCTGCTGGTGTTCGGCCCGATCCTGTCGACCTACGTGCAGCAGCCCCTGCAGAAGCTGCTGGCGGGCGTGCCCTACCTGGGCGCGCTGGTGTCGGGCCCGCCGGTGGGCATCGGCATTCTCTCGGCCGGGATCATCCTGGCCATCATGATCATTCCCTTCATCGCCTCGGTGATGCGCGACGTGTTCGAGGTGACGCCCGCGCTCTTGAAGGAGTCGGCCTACGGTCTGGGCTCCACCACCTGGGAGGTGGTCAGCAAGGTGGTGCTGCCCTACACCAAGGCCGGCGTCATCGGCGGCATCATGCTGGGCCTGGGCCGCGCACTGGGCGAAACGATGGCCGTCACCTTCGTGATCGGCAACATGAACCAGCTCAACTCGCTCTCGGTGTTCGAGGCGGCCAACAGCATTACCTCGGCCCTGGCCAACGAGTTCGCCGAAGCGGGCGCCGGCCTGCACCAGGCGGCGCTGATGTACCTGGGCCTGGTGCTGTTCTTCATCACCTTTGTCGTGCTGTCGCTGTCCAAGCTGCTGCTGCAGCGCATGCAGAAAAGCGAAGGGGCCAAGGCATGACGATGTCCACCGCACAACGCCTGCTGGCCCAGAAGCAACTGGCCGAAGTCCGCGCGGCGCGCTTTGCGAGCCGCAAGCGGGTGAACCAGGTGGCCCTGACCCTGTCGCTGGCGGCCATGGCCTTCGGCGTGTTCTGGCTGATCTGGATCCTGTGGGAAACGCTGCGCCTGGGCCTGGGCGGCCTGGCCATCGCCACCTTCACGCAGATGACGCCGCCGCCCAACGAGGCGGGCGGCATCCTCAATGCCATCTTCGGCTCGCTGGTGATGGTGGCCATCGCCACTTTCGTGGGCACGCCCATCGGCGTGATGGCCGGCATCTACCTGGCCGAGTACAACCCCAAGGGCTGGCTCTCGCGGGTGACGCGCTTCGTCAACGACATCCTGCTGTCGGCGCCGTCCATCGTGATCGGCCTGTTCGTCTACGCGGTGATCGTGGCGCGCTTCAAGAGCTTCTCGGGCATTGCCGGCGCGGTGGCGCTGGCGCTGATCGTGATCCCGGTGGTGATCCGCACCACCGAGAACATGCTGCAGCTGATTCCGCCGGGCCTGCGCGAAGCGGCCTATGCGCTGGGCACGCCCAAGTGGAAGGTCATCAGCAGCATCACGCTGCGCGCGGCCCGCGCCGGCGTCGTGACCGGCGTGCTGCTGGCCGTGGCCCGCATCTCGGGCGAAACCGCGCCGCTGCTCTTCACCGCGCTGAACAACCAGTTCTGGACGTCCGACGTGACGCAGCCGATGGCGAGCCTGCCGGTGACCATCTTCAAGTTCGCCATGAGCCCGTACGAGAACTGGCAGCAGCTGGCCTGGGCCGGCGTGTTCCTGATCACGGTCGCGGTGCTGGCCCTGAACATCCTGGCGCGCGTGGTGACGCGCTCCAAACACTGACAAAGAGAAAAGACCATGCCTGCCACCCAAGTGCAAGCGCCCGAGCGCGCCAAGATTTCGGTCAAGGACCTGAACTTCTACTACGGCAAGTTCCATGCGCTGAAGAACATCAACCTGGAAATTCCCGAGCACAAGGTCACGGCCTTCATCGGCCCGTCGGGCTGCGGCAAGTCGACGCTGCTGCGCACCTTCAACCGCATGTTCGAGCTGTACCCGGAGCAGCGTGCCGAGGGCACGATCGCGCTGGACGGCGAGGACCTGCTCACCTCCAAGCAGGACGTGGCGCTGATCCGCGCCAAGGTCGGCATGGTGTTCCAGAAGCCCACGCCGTTCCCGATGTCGATCTACGACAACATCGCCTTCGGCGTGAAGCTGTTCGAGAACCTCTCGGCCTCCGAGATGGACGACCGTGTGGAGTGGGCGCTGAAGAAGGCGGCCCTGTGGACCGAAGTGCGCGACAAGCTGCAGCAAAGCGGCTCGGGCCTCTCGGGCGGCCAGCAGCAGCGCCTGTGCATTGCGCGCGGCATCGCCATCAAGCCCGAAGTGCTGCTGCTGGACGAGCCCTGCTCGGCGCTGGACCCGATCTCCACCGCGAAGATCGAGGAACTGATCGCCGAGCTGAAGAACGAATACACCGTGGTCATCGTCACGCACAACATGCAGCAGGCGGCCCGCTGTAGCGACTACACCGCCTACATGTACCTGGGCGACCTGATCGAGTTCGGCGCCACCGAGCAGATGTTCTTCAAGCCCAAGCGAAAAGAGACTGAAGACTACATCACCGGTCGCTTCGGTTGAATCAAGGAGGTCCAATGACTGAAAAGCACCTTTCCAGCCAGTTCGACAGCGAGCTCAACGGCGTGTCCTCGCGCGTGATGGAGCTCGGCGGCATGGTCGAGTCGCAGATCCATCAGGCCATCTATTCGCTGGCGCAGTTCGACTCCGACGCGGCCGACCGCGTGATCGAGACCGAGAACCGGGTGAACGCGCTGGAGATCGAGATCGACCGCGAGCTGTCGTCCATCATCGCCCGGCGCCAGCCCACCGCGCGCGACCTGCGCCTGCTCATCGCGATCTCCAAGACCACCGCCAACCTCGAGCGCGTGGGCGACGAGGCCAACAAGATGGCGCGCATGGTCAAGTCGATCATCGAGAGCGGCGCGGCGCGCGCGCTGCCTTCCACCGAGCTGCGCGTGGCGGCCGATCTGGCCTCGGGCCTGCTGCGCAAGGCGCTGGATGCCTTTGCCCGGCTCGACGTGGCGGCCGCCGTGTCGATCCTGAAGGACGACGACCTGATCGATGCCGAGTTCGACGGCTTCGTGCGCAAGCTGGTCACCTACATGATGGAAGACCCGCGCACCATCTCGGCCAGCCTGGACCTGCTGTTCCTGGCCAAGGCCATCGAGCGCATCGGCGACCACGCGAAGAACATCGCCGAATTCATCATCTATATCGTCAAGGGCGCCGACGTGCGGCACACTTCCATCACAGAAGTGGAATCGGCAGTGCAATGAAAAATATCCCCCACGCTCCGCGATGAAAAAGCCCAGAGTCCTGATCGTCGAAGACGAATCCTCGATCGCCGAGCTGATCGCGGTCAACCTGCGCCACAACGGCTTCGACCCGATCTGGGCCGAGGACGGCGAGGCCGCCCAGCGCGAGATCGAAACGCTGGTGCCCGACCTCATCCTGCTGGACTGGATGCTGCCCGGCCAGAGCGGCCTGGTGCTGGCGCGCCAGTGGCGCAAGGAGGCGCGCACCAAGGCCATCCCGATCCTGATGCTCACCGCGCGCGGCGACGAGCCGGACAAGATCGCCGGACTGGATGCCGGCGCCGACGACTACATCACCAAGCCCTTCTCGACGCAGGAGATGCTGGCGCGCATCCGCGCGGTGCTGCGCCGCCGTGCGCCCGAGACCACCACCGAGCGGGTGGAAATCGGCGAGCTGGCGCTCGACGCCGCCACGCACCGCGTGACATGGCAAGGGACGCCGCTGAAGGTCGGCCCCACCGAATTCAAGCTGCTGGCGCACCTCATGCGCCATGCCGAGCGGGTGCACAGCCGCGCCCAGTTGCTCGACAAGGTGTGGGGCGACCACGTCTACATCGAGGAGCGCACGGTGGACGTGCACGTCAAGCGCCTGCGCGAATCGCTGGGCGCCGCCTCGTCCATGATCGAGACGGTGCGCGGCGCCGGCTACCGGCTGACCGCACAGGCCACCGTCTGAGGCGACTGCCTTCCTTTTTCCCCGCACGCATGCCCGGCGCGTGTGCGGGCCGACCGCCGCTCTGATAATTCCTGCAATGCCTTTCCGCGTTGCCACCTTCCTTGCCTTCTCCCTGGCCGGCGCCGTGCTGGCCTATGCCGTCCTTGGCCAGTCTCTCGTCTGGGCGGGGGCCTGGGCGGGCGCGGCCCTTTGGCTGGTGCTAGACGCCATCCGGGCCAAGCGCCTGCTCGATGTGATGCGGCGCGACGTGTCGGCACTGCCTTCGCGCGGCCACGGCGTGTGGGGCGAGCTGGCCGAGCGCATCCGCAAGGTGCTGCGCGAGCGCGACAGGCAGATCCGCCAATCGGACGACCGGCTGCAGGAATTCCTGGCGGCCATCCAGGCCTCGCCCAACGGCGTGGTGCTGATCGACGAGCAGGGCCGCATCGAGTGGTGCAACCAGACGGCGGCGGCGCAGTTCGGCATCGACGCCCAGCGCGACCTGCTGCAGCACCTGGCCAACTTGGTGCGCGACCCGGCCTTCGTCGCGTACCTGGCCTCGTGGAACTACAGCCGCGACGTCGTCATCGATGCGCCCGCGCAGCCGGCCGGGCACCGCGGCCACCCCATCCGGCTGTCGATGCAGGTGCATCCCTATGCCGGCAACCGGCGCATGCTGCTCACGCGTGACATCACGGCCCTGGAACAGGCCGAGACCATGCGCCGCGATTTCGTGGCCAACGTCTCGCACGAGATCCGCACGCCGCTGACCGTGCTGGCGGGCTTCGTGGAAACGCTGCAGAGCCTGCCGCTCGATGCCGAGGAGCGCGCCCGCTACCTGCGCCTGATGGCGCAGCAGTCGCAGCGCATGGAAACGCTGGTCAACGACCTGCTGACCCTGTCGCGGCTGGAAGGCAATGCCGCGCCGCCCACCAGCCAGTGGACGCCGGTGCGGGCGCTGCTGGCGCACTGCGAGGAGGAGGCGCGCGCCTTGTCCAAGCAGCTTTCGCAGCAAGGCCACAAGCTGTCTTTTTCACAGGAGGCGGATTCGGAGCTTTCCGGCGCGCCGGTGGAACTGCAAAGCGCCATGTCCAACCTGCTGAGCAATGCCGTGCGCTACACGCCGGGCGGTGGCGAGATCGCGGTGACCTGGCGCCTGCTGCCCGACGGCCGGGGCGAGTATTCGGTGCGCGACACCGGACCGGGCGTGGCGGCCGAACACATTCCGCGCCTGACCGAGCGCTTCTACCGTGTCGACCGCAGCCGTTCGCGCGAAACGGGCGGCACGGGCCTGGGCCTGGCCATCGTCAAGCACATTGCCCAGCGGCATGGCGGCGAACTGCGCATCGAGAGCACGGTGGGCAAGGGGTCGCGATTTGCGCTGATGCTGCCGGTGACGCGCGTGCGCCAGGCAGCCGCCGTCAAAGCGCGGGCCTGAGCAGCGGCTGCTGGCCGTAGCGCCGCAGCGTGCGCCACAGCAAGGCGGAAAACAGCACGGCGGTCAGCAGCAAGGCCAGCGCCGACATGAGCCAGAAGGCCAGCGGCGACTGCATGGGCGCCCAGGGCCCGAGGCCGTGGTAGGCCAGCGCGTAGCTGCAGCCCAGGCCCACGCCCCAGAGCAGCGTGCAATAGATGACGAGCGGCGCCACCGTGATGCGGTAGCAGCGCAGCACGAAGACGCACAGCGTCTGCACCGCGTCCGACAGGTGATAGAGCGCGGTGGCCACCAGCAGCACCGAGGCCACGGCGATCACCTGCGGGTTGTCGGAGTAGATGCCGCCCAGCTGGCGGCGCAGCAGCAGCATGCCGGCCGACAGCACCAGCGCGCAGCCCACGGCCAGCAGCAGGCCGGTGCGGCAGGCCTGCCGGGCGCGCACCGGCTCCTGCGCGCCCAGCCACCAGCTCACGCGCGCGCTGGTGGCGATGGCCAGCGACAGCGGCACCATGTAGGCCAGCGCGGTGAGGTTGGAGGCGATCTGGTGCGCCGCCGAATCGGCGGTACCCAGCCGGGCAATGAAGAGCGCCATCAGCGTGAACGAGGTCACCTCGACCAGCACCGCCAGGCCCGCGGGCACGCCCAGGCGCACGAACTGGCCGATCTGCTTCCAATCGGGCGCTTCGATGCGCTGCCAGATGCGGCAGGCCCGGTAGCTTTGCTCGTGGCGCAGCAGCCAGACCGCGCTGCCCAGCAGAAGCCAGTTGACCACCAGCGTCGCCCAGCCGCAGCCCACCAGCCCCAAGGCCGGCAGGCCGGCGCCGCCGAAGGTCAGCCAGATGGACAAGGGCAGCTTGATGAACAGCGCGCCGATCTGCAGCGTGGTGACCACCTTGGGCAGCCCCAGGCTCTGGCTCAGGGTGCTGAACAGGCGAAAGAGAAGGGCCGGTGCCAGCGAAAAGGCCAGCACGCCCAGGTAGCGTTCGACTTCCTCGCGCATGCCATCGGGCACCTCGGTCCAGCGCAGCAGCGCGCCAGGATTCAGCAGGATCGCCATGCCGATCACGATGGTGGCCGCGCACAGGTAGAGCGACTGCCGCACCGATTGCCCCACCTCGTGCTCGCGGCGGGCGCCGTGCAGCTCGGCCCACACCGGCAGCAGCGCCTGCAGCACGCCCATGAGCGAGACGAACACGCTGATGAAGATGGCCGACGCCACCGACAGCGCCGCCAGCGCGCCCTCGGCAAACCGGCCGGCGACGATGGTGTCGGTGACGCTGAAGGCCATCACCGCCAGCTGGCCCACCAGCACCGTGCCGGCGTGCTGTGCAATCGGGCGGACGTCGCTGTCGCTCTGCAACTGGCGCGTCACGGCGTCAGGCGCTGGTAGAGCAGCAGGTCGTCGGTTTTGGCCGTGGGGCGCCGCAGGGTGCGGATCAGGCGCCACTGGTGCAGGTCGATGATGTCGTGCAGGCCGCCGATGGCCTCGGGGTTCACCAGCAGCCAGCGGCACCTGGAATCGGGCTTGAGCGTCTGGAGCGTGAACTTGCCGTGGTAGCGCAGCGCGGCGATGTGCGCGCGCTCGAGTTCCAGCTCGGCGATGCAGCCGGGGTCCTCGCCCACCAGTTGCTTGACCGCCTCGACCTGTGGCACGTAGCTGCGCGCGTAGTCCAGCGGCGGCAGCCACAGGGTCATGACCAGCGTCCAGCACAGCGCGGCGCCGCCGGCCGGCAGCACCAGCGTCTTCCACAGCGCCGCGCGATGGCGCCCGGTGCGCCAGCGCACCAGCCAGGCCCAGGCGATGGTGGCTGCCACGGCGAAGAGCAGGGCGATGGTCGAGTAGTGCGGAACGAAGCCGGGCGCCAGGCGGGCCACGTTGGCGGCCGGCTTGGCGGGCACACCCGTCTGCATGGCCACGTAGTACACCCAGATGATCAGGGCCGAGCCGCTGAAGAAGAGCAGGGTGAACCAGTCGATGAGCGCCGAGGCACTGCGCCGGAAGGTCGGCAGCGCGAAGGCCGACAGGGTCGCCAGCGGCGGCAGGGCCAGCAGCAGCGAGCGTTGCGCGAAATCGGTGGTGCATGTGGCGGCCAGCGGCACCAGCATGAACCACAGCGGGACCGCCACGTGGCGTGCCTTGAGCTGCCGGCGCCAGCGCCACAGCGCCCACAGCACCAGCAGCCAGGCCGGCCAGGTGAACCAGATGAGCAGTCGCACCAGGCTCCCGAGCTCGCCGCCCACGGTGGTGCCCAGGCGCGAACCGGGCAGCTCGATGCGCCACTGCACCAGGTCGAGCGAAAAAGCGAGCACGCCGGCCAGCAACGTGGCGCCGGCGATCACGGCCAGCGAGGCGGTGCCGTAGCCGTGGACGTCATCGTCCGTGTCCAGGCCGTCTTCGTCCGCGGCCCGGGCGGAGGCGCCGCGCTTCCATTCGTAGGCGGCGTAGAGGGCGCAGCCGGCGCCGAGCATCATCGCCACGCTGGGACCGCCGCTCAGGGCCATGCCGACCACGCCCAGCACCATGGCGACGGAGCCCGTGCGCAGCCGGTAAGGCAGGGCGGCCATGCCGTAGAACATGCTGGCCACGAAGAAGAGCTGCGTGAGCGCGGGCGTGGTTTCGTGCCCGAGCTGGGCCAGGCCCAGGCAGGCGATCAGCGCCATCAAGCCGCCGTCGGCAATGGCGCGGGCATAGTCCTTGGGGTGGGCCTCGCCGCCGAAGGCAAAGGCCACCGGCTGGGCCCCGGGGGTGCGCGCCAGGTAGTAGACGGCATACCAGGTCGCGCTGAAGGCCCCCCAGAGAAACAGCGCGAACACGATGCGCACCGCCAGGTCGGGGTTCAGCCACGAGGGCGCCAGCTGGATGGCCCAGGCCCCGGCCCAGTAGGGAACGAGCGCCAGCGTTTCGGGCCGCATGCCCATGAGCAGGGGATCGAACCAGCGCGCGATGCCCTCCTGCGTGTGGGCCAGTTCCAGCATGTAGCCGAACGAGGCGATGTCCTCGCTCTTCCAGGGGCCGCGCCCGAGCAGGCCCGGCATCAGGTAGGCCGCGCACAGCAGGATCAGCGCAAACCGCGGCAGGCGGCGCACGGCGCTCTGGGCAACGATGGCGGGGGTGGGGTGGTTCAACGCGGTAGGTATTGTGGTCTTGGAGGCGCCTGGCAGGACCGAATTGCAGCAAACAAAAAGGGCAGCGCGGTAAACCGGGCTGCCCTCGTGCGAGAAGCGTGTGCCTTACTTGGCGGCAGTCTTGCCGAAGCGGTTGCGGAACTTCTCGACGCGGCCACCCATGTTGTCGACCGACTTTTGCGTGCCGGTGTAGAAGGGGTGCGATTCGCTCGAGGTATCCAGCTTGAACAGCGGCAGTTCGCGGCCGTCGTCGGTCTTGCCCGTTTCCTTGGTGTTCACGCAGGAACGGGTGACGAACTTGAAGCCGTTCGACAGGTCGACGAACAGAACTTCACGGTAATTGGGGTGGATGCCTTCTTTCATGGTCTTTCCTTAGGGTCAAATGCGAGAGCCACAGTTCGTAAAGAAGGTCGACTGCACTTTTCGCTGTTAGCCTTCCATTATCGCATAACGGGCTCGTTCCTGGAAAGTATTCGTCATGACTCAGCCAATACGCGCCGGCCTCGTGGGCTACGGCTTTGCCGGCCAGACCTTCCACGCCCCCGTGCTGTCGGCGGTGCCCGGCCTGCAGTTGGCCGCCGTGGCGAGCAGCCAGCCGGACAAGGTCCAGGCCGATTGGCCCGAGGCGGCCGTCTTCCCGGACGTTCACGCCTTGCTTGCGGCGCAGCCAGCCGTCGAACTGGTCGTCGTGGCCACGCCCAATGAGGCCCATTTCCCGGTGGCCAAGGCGGCCCTGGAGGCCGGACGCCATGTGGTGGTAGACAAGCCCTTCGTCCTGGACGCCCGCCAGGCCCGCCAGTTGGCCGACCTGGCGCGTGCCCGGGGAAAGATCGTTTCCGTCTATCAGAATCGCCGATTCGATTCTGATTTTCTGACCCTGAAGCAGGTCCTTGCCGAAGGCCGGGTCGGCCGGCCCGTGTTCTTCGAGTCCCATTTCGACCGCTACCGTCCGGATGTCCGGGTGCGGTGGCGGGAGCAGAAGGTGCCGGGGGCGGGCCTGTGGGTGGACCTGGGCTCGCACCTGATGGACCAGGCCGTCCAGCTCTTCGGCAAGCCCGACAGCATTCAACTGGACAGCGCCGCCCTGCGCGAAGGCGCCGTGGTCGAGGACTACTTCCATGCCGTGCTGCGCTGGGACAAAGGCCCGCACGCGCCGCTGCGAACCGTGCTGCATGCCACCACCCTGGCCGCGGACCCCGCGCCGCGCTACATCCTGCACGGCACCCGCGGGAGCTACGTCAAGTACGGCGTCGACCCGCAGGAAGACGCGCTGCGCACCGGCGCCAGGCCGGGCGGGGAGGGCTGGGGCGTCGATGCGGACGACGGCCTGCTCACCCTCATCGGCGACACCGGCCAGCCCGAGCCCAGCAACGTGCCCACCCTGGCGGGCGACTACACGCGCTACTACGCCGCCATCCGGGATGCTATTGCAGGCCAGGGGCCCGCGCCGGTGACGCCGGAAGAGGCGGTGCAACTCATGGAACTGCTGGACCTGGGCGCGCAAAGTGCCGAGGAAGGGCGCGCGTTGCCCACCTGAAAAAGAAAAATGCCCGCGGCGTGAGCGGCGGGCATTTCTCCGGAAGGCGAGCGCGGAAGCTGGATCAACCACCTCTGCGCATCATGTCGAAGAACTCGACATTGGTCTTCGTCGCCTTCATGTTCTTGAGCATGAGCTCCATCGCCTCGATCTCGTCCATGTTGTACATGAGCTGGCGCAGGATGCGGGTCTTCTGCAGGATCTCGGGCGGCAGCAGCAGCTCTTCGCGGCGGGTGCCGCTGCGGTTGAGCTGGATCGAGGGGAACACGCGCTTCTCGTACAGGCGGCGGTCCAGGTGGATTTCGGAGTTGCCGGTGCCCTTGAACTCTTCGAAGATCACTTCGTCCATGCGGCTGCCGGTGTCGATCAGCGCGGTGCCGATGATGGTGAGCGAGCCGCCTTCTTCCACGTTGCGGGCCGCGCCCAGGAAGCGCTTGGGGCGCTGCAGCGCATTGGAGTCCACGCCACCGGTGAGCACCTTGCCCGACGAGGGCACCACGTTGTTGTAGGCGCGGGCCAGGCGGGTGATGGAGTCCAGCAGGATCACCACGTCCTTCTTGAGCTCGACCAGGCGCTTGGCGCGCTCGATGACCATTTCGGCCACGTGCACGTGGCGGGCGGCGGGCTCGTCGAAGGTGGAGGCAATCACCTCGCCCTTCACGGTGCGCTGCATCTCGGTCACTTCTTCAGGCCGCTCGTCCACCAGCAGCACCATCATGTGGACCTCGGGGTAGTTGGCGCTGATGGCGTGGGCGATGTGCTGCATCATCACCGTCTTGCCGCTCTTGGGCGGGGCCACCAGCAGGGCGCGCTGGCCTTTGCCGATGGGGGCGATGATGTCGATGATGCGGCCGGTGATGTTCTCGTCGCCCTTGAAGTTCTCGCGCTCCAGGCGCATGAGCTGCTTCGGGAAGAGCGGGGTCAGGTTCTCGAACATGACCTTGTGCTTGTTCTGCTCGGGCGGGCCGCCGTTCACGGAATCAAGCTTGGTCAGGGCAAAGTAGCGCTCGCCGTCTTTAGGGATGCGCACCTCGCCCTCGATCATGTCGCCGGTGTGCAGGTTGAAGCGGCGCACCTGGCTGGGGCTGATGTAGATGTCGTCGGTGCTGGCCGTGAAGCTCGTGTCGGGGCTGCGCAGGAAACCGAAGCCGTCGGGCAGGATCTCGAGCACGCCGTCCGCAAACACCTGTTCGCCCGCTTTCGCGCGCTTCTTGATGATGGCGAACATGAGCTCTTGCTTGCGCATGCGGCCGACGTTCTCGATCTCAAGCGCCTCGGCTTGCTTGAGGACTTCAGACACGTGCAGTGCCTTGAGTTCGTTTAAGTGCATGGAATGACCCCTCGGATGGGGCAGTTCTGACTGAAAAACGGGGGGAGGTTTGAGCAAGAGGCGAGAGGAGCCTCTCAAACCTTGGGAATTCGAACCGGGCCTAGCCGGTGATTCGCGCTGATTATGACAGCAAAAAAAGCGCGAGGGGAAAAGGAACTTGAGACGAAAGCGCCGGCGCGTTGCGCGCCGGCATCATGACAGCGTCGATCAGGCCAGTTGCTGGTCGATGAAGGCGGTGAGCTGAGCCTTGCTCATGGCGCCCACCTTGGTGGCGGCCAGCTGGCCGTCCTTGAACAGCATCAGCGTGGGAATGCCGCGGATGCCGAACTTGGCGGGGATGTCGCGGTTCTCGTCCACGTTCATCTTCGCGACCGTCAGCTTGCCTTCGTAGGTGGACGACACTTCGTCGAGGATGGGCGCGATCATCTTGCACGGACCGCACCACTCGGCCCAGTAGTCCACCAGCACGGGCTGGCCGGACTTGAGCACGTCGGCTTCGAAGGAGGAGTCGGAAATGTGTTTGATGAGATCAGAGGCCATTGAAGTAGTCCTTTTGCGCGGAGCTGCGCGGCGCTTGGTTGGGTGCCGCTAAAGTGCAGGTCATTGTGACAGAAACCAAGTGTTGGCGTGGCGTCCGAAGCTATGACGCCCATAGCCCGAGCCCTGTTGCACCCACTGCAGCAACGCGAGTAGCAAAGCCCCGATGAATTCCCTTCTTGCCGACATCGCCGTCATCGGCGGCGGCCCGGCCGGCCTGATGGCCGCCGAGACCCTGTCCGCCGCCGGCGCGCAGGTGCACCTGTTCGACGCCATGCCATCGGTGGGGCGCAAGTTCCTGCTGGCCGGCCGCGGCGGCCTGAACCTCACCCATTCGGAGGCGGCCGAGCCCTTCGCGTCGCGCTTCGGCGAGCGGCGCGCGCAGGTCGAGCCCTGGCTCGCGGCGCTGGGGCCGCAGCAATTGCGCGAGTGGGCGCACGGGCTGGGTGTGGAGACCTTCGTCGGCACCTCGGGCCGCGTCTTCCCCAAGGACATGAAGGCCGCGCCGCTGCTGCGGGCCTGGCTGCATCGGCTGAGGGCGGCGGGTGTGCAGTTTCACATGCGGCACCGCTGGCTGGGCGTGCTGGACGCGAACGCGGACATGCCAGGCGCTCCCTGGACCTTGGGCTTTGCCGCGCCGGCAGGCGATGTGGCCGTGCAGGCCCGCGCCGTGGTGCTTGCGCTGGGCGGCGGCAGCTGGGCGCGGCTGGGGTCCGACGGCGCCTGGGTGCCGTGGCTGGCCGATCGCGGCGTCGGCGTGGCGCCGCTTCTTCCGGCCAATTGCGGCTTCGACGTGGGATGGAGCCCCTATTTCTCCGAACGCTTTGCCGGCCAGCCCTTCAAGTCAGTGGCCATCGAGTTCCGCGATTCGCGCGGGCGTGCCTTCACCCACAGGAAGGGCGAGTTCATCGCCACCGCCTCGGGCGTGGAGGGCAGCCTGATCTACGCCGCCTCCGGACTGCTGCGCGACGAGATCGCGGCCCACGGCAGCGCCGATCTGATGGTGGACCTGCTGCCCGATCGCTCCGCCGAGCAGGTGCGGGCCGAAGTGCTGCACCCGCGCGGCTCCCGCTCATTGGCCAACCACCTCAAGGGGCGGCTCGGGCTGGAGGGCATCAAGTCGGCCCTGCTGTTCGAGGTCCTCGGCCGGGAGGGCATGCACGACATGGAAAGAGTGGCCGCCGCCATCAAGGCGCTGCCGCTCAAGCTCATGGCGGCGCGGCCCATCGACGAGGCGATCAGCAGCGCGGGCGGCGTGCGGCTCGATGCACTGGATGCCCGGCTCATGGCCAGGGCCTTGCCCGGCGTGTTCTGCGCCGGCGAGATGCTGGACTGGGAGGCGCCCACCGGCGGCTACCTGCTGACGGCCAGCATGGCCAGCGGCGTGGTCGCGGCGCGGGGTTCGCTGGACTGGCTCGCGCAGCCGCGCGCCTGAAGGCCGGGTTCAGTCGTCGGCCGCGTGCTGGCGGGCAAAGCGCCGCTCGGCGGCGTCCAGGTGATTGTTCAGCACGTGCGAGACGATGTTGATGCCCAGGCCACGGTGCGCCTGGCGATGGCGCGCTTGAGCATGAGCACCGCATAGATGCAGAAGGGAAGGACCACCGAGCCCAGCATCAGGCCTTGCTGAAGGCCTTGCCGCAGGGCAACTGATGTGTGTGTGAAAGGTGACGAGCCTTAGAAGAAGGACCCGATTCCCTAGGGAAATCAGACAGTTGACACCGTCCGGGTGGCACGTCAGGTGCACACCTACTCGGATGGTAGCAGAGGCCGCAAGAACGGACCGCGGGCCCTAGAACGGAATGTCGTCGTCCATGTCGTCAAATGCCGTTTTCTTAGCCTGAACCGGAGCCGGTGCGGGCGCGGACGGCAAGGAACGACGGGCGACGGTGAAGCTGGAGGCAGGTGGACGGGGCGGGGTGGTGCGGAGCGCGAATCGATCTTGGTTCGCCAGCACCCAATCCCATCCGCTTGTAGTCAGGTGATAGCCCAGGTAGCTTTCGCCTGCTTCGTCTTCGTAACGGCGGGTGGTGAGGAACTCGCGCCGCTCCAGGGCCTTGAGCGCGAAGTTGCACGCGATTCGGGTGTAACCGCTGGCCTCCATGTCTCTCTGAATCTGCCATCCTGTCGCGTGATCCTCCGCGTGCATAAGGTTCTGCACGACTGCAGCAATGGCAACTACTTCGTGATCTGCGAATCCCTCACTCGGCGCCGCCAACTGTGTTATCTCGGACACGTTCCCTAGGGCCTCGGCCTTTTCGACGAATGCCTGAATCTTGGCTGTGATGTTCGTCTTCAGCGCTTCGAAGTCGCTCGGGGAACTCGTGGCGTACTTGATGATGGTGCGGTGTTGCACGTCGAACGGGAACTTCGATGTGCGCTGATCCGAACAGATCAGGACGACCTCTTTCCCGCAGGCAATCGCGTAGCCAAGCTCAAACCAGACGTTTGGGTTGTCCGTCGTGATTTCGGCCAAGCAAATATGTGCCTGCCGAATCCCTCGCTCGATGTCCTGAATTGGGATGCTCACTTTCGGGTCTTGGTCAACCCGATAGGGCTCCAGTCCGGCTGCGACGATGGCCGGCGCGTACACCTCGCGATAGCGCGAATCGAAGGCTGCGCCGTCAAACGGCTGCATGACAAAGCATGTGGGCATTGTTGTTCTTCCCTACGTCGGGGCGAAAGGGTTAGCGTCTCTCTTCTCCGGATACATCATATTCGGCGGGCGGCGGCCCCTCTCACGCGCCCCGGTGCCTTCGTCGCATCTCTTCAAGCCTCGCGGCGTAGTCCAAGACCTCCCTGGGCTCCTGCGCCCCCCTGGACTCCCGGGCCATCTCCAAGCCCCGCCGAGACCGCTTCGCCCATGCCGCCCTCGTCGTCTCAAGGATGCGCCGCTTGATGCCGTCCATGTTGGGGTCGTAGGGGCGATACAACGCACGCTTCGCCTCGGCCTTGAGCTGGCGGCGGCGCAGCAGCTCGGCCTCTTTTGCGGCGTCTTGCGCCCGGCTGGCCCGGATGCGGGCCTCTGTCATCCCTAGGGAGCCCTTGACGGCCTCGCGCATGGCCCGGCGGCGCACCGTGCGCTTTGCGTTGTCCTGGGGCCGCTTGGAGTCTCGCAGGGCCCTCAGGTGGCCCCGCTGGCACTCGTGGCACAACGGCCGGTAGTAGCTGGGCTGCCAGGGATAGCGGCCCTTCCCGCGCTTTACGGGCCAGTTCTCGGGCGACAGGGCAAGCAGGCGGGCGCAGGGTCCTTTGCAGACCCGGTGAGTCATGGGTGGGATTCGAGGATCAATCATGGAAGGGGCAGTGAAGGGCAAAGCTAGGAAATTTCTAGGTTTGCCGTGATCCGGCCTGAAGGTCCGGCCGGGCGCGAACCGCAGGCGCAGACGTGCTGGCGAGCGTGTTCGTGGGAGGCAATAGGGGCCTGGCAGAGTCGCCGAAGCGATCAAGGAGGGCCAAGGGTGCGCCGGGAGGGCTGCGCGGCTCCTGGGGCGTTTGCGCCCTCCTGGGATCGAGGGATCGCTATCGCCAACCGCCTTCTTCAATGAAGGCTTTCGCTCGGGCCGCGTCCAACACCTTGTAAGGCCACTGCCAGGACGTGTAGAGGAAGCTGGGGCCGTCTTCTCTGTTGGTCACCTTCGCGCGAACCACAAAGAACGTCCCAACGGGATGAGCGTTGCGCATCTTTGATGAGCATTCGACGTGCATTCCGGCGTCGAGGCCTTGTCCTGCCACAGGCCGGGCGCGGACGGAATGAGCAGACGGCTCCCCGAAAGCTCGATAGGTCTGGATCAGGATTTGTCTGTACGGCATGCAACCATGTTAGTTCGACAGGCATGTGTCCAAAATCGACCGATTACGGACAGTGGCGGCGGCAGTGTCCAAAAACTAGCTTGACGGCATTCAGTACAGGCCGCACAATTCGGACTCCCTTTTCGTACAGGAGTCGCTGTGTCCCGTGTCTTCGCCTACTGCCGCGTCTCGACCTCAGAGCAGACCACCGCTAACCAGCTTCAGGAGATAGCCCAGGCCGGCTTTGCCATCCAGCCATCTCGGGCCATCACCGAGACCGTCTCGGGCTCCGTGCCGACCTCGGAGCGCCCTGGGTTCTCCAGGCTGCTGGACAAGATGGAGGCCGGGGACGTGCTGGTGGTTACGAAGCTGGACCGCCTGGGGCGGAACGCTATGGACGTGCGGGCAACCGTGGAGGCCCTGAGCGGCTTGGGTATCCGTGTTCACTGCCTGGCCCTGGGTGGCGTGGACCTGACCAGCCCAGCCGGGAAGATGACCATGGGCGTGATTGCGGCCGTGGCGGAGTTCGAGCGGGACTTGCTGGTGGAGCGGACCCAGGCGGGCCTAGCGCGTGCCAAGGCAGAAGGGAAGGCCCTGGGGCGCCCCTCGGCCCTCTCGGCTGCCCAGGTGCAGGAGGTTGCCCAGCGACTCGCAGCAGGCGAGGCAATCGCAGCCATCGCTAGGGCCATGGGCACCAGCCGGCAGACCATCATGCGGGCCAGGGACAGCCTGGGCGCATAGCGGGCGCCAGGTCTCCCGACGACCCCCGAGCCGGCCTGAGCGCCGGCTTTTTCGCGTCTGCAGCCAGGAGACCCCACCCCCACGGGGGGCCTGGCAGGCAGGCGGCGGGCCGCAGGCACTGCTCTGGAATTTCTCGTTGATTTTCGAGTCCGGGTTCTGATCGATTCGCTAACCTCGGGCCTTCCCCGAAGGGCTCAGGAATGGCACTCGACCAAAACATCTCCGAACTTCACAAGCTCCACACAGCCAGCCAGGACAAGTACACGTACTTCCTTCTGGCTGCATCCGGCGCGTCCATCGGCTTCGCCGTACAAAAGACGGAAGGGCTTCCGCTATCGTGGTGGCTGATTTCCGTTGGACTTGCCGTAGTTTGCTGGGCGTTGAGCTTCTGGTTTGGCCTTCGGGCCGTTGATCGTGCGCAGGGCATCCTGATGGCGAACTTCGACTATTTGCAGCTTCAGCAGGGCAGTCACCCGCAACAGCCCGGCCACCCTCAGCTAGTCGGCGCAGCCAAGCAAGGTGTACGACAGGCGATGGACAGGCTATCGAAGGAGTCCGGCAGCGCCAGTGCATGGCAGCTTCGGATGCTGCTGGCTGGCGCTGTCTTCTTCATCATCTGGCGCGTACTGGAGATGTACCGGGTGACTGGTTGATCGCTTCGCCCCAGGTGCTCAGGACCTTCTCGGCCAGTTCCTCAGCGCTCGGGACGTACCCCGGGCCCTTCAAGGCAAGCAAGTGGTACGCGGCATTCACGGCATTCACGGCGCCCCTGGGGTCACGATAGGCTGTCCGTCGCATGACCTCCTGCACTGCATCGCGCTTGTTGCGCTCGGGGACCTCATGGGCCTGGGGAGGCCGCTCGGAGGCCCAGGGACTTACGGGGGCGAGTTGGGCCGCCCGCGCGGTCCTAGGCTCATCATGGGCGGCCCCGAGGGGCTTGCGGTAGGCGCTCATCGCTTGGCCTTCCGCCGGGCGGTCTTCTTGGCCGGCGCCAGGAGTGCAGCACGGGCCGCAGTGTCCGCTGCAATTTGCTTGCGTTGCTCAATGGCGCGGGGATCGCCCACGACAGTAGCCATGACATCCAGCGCGTTTGTTTGATGCGCTTGCGCGACCAGCAAGGGGTCTAGGCCAAGCTGCTCAGCGGCGGAAGCAATTGCCTCGGCCTTCTTTCGCTCGCCGCTTGCGGTGAATCGTCCAGCGAGGGCGATACGGTCAGTTGCCCGCTCGGTCATACGGTCGGCCTCGGTCAGTCGGGCGTGCAGATCGTCCAAGTAGGCCCGCATGGTCTCCGGGAGACCGTAACCGCCGCTCTTGCGGATGCTCGGGATGACCTCGTCAGTCACCCAGCGGCGGAATCTGCGGGCACCGGGGACGGTTGATCCAAAGACCAGCGCGTAGAGGCCGGACTCATTCACGAAAGTCGGCGGACTACCGGGCAAGCCTAAGGAAACTGAGGCTTGGTCCTGTTCGTCCACATGCGTCTTTACTGCATCGGACGGGTTGCTGTGGCCCATGGCGGCGCACACGTCGGCCGCGTGAAACCACGGCTCACCATCGCGCAGGATGGTGCGGACGGTGGAGCTATCGAAGGTGAAGGGAAGCAGTTTCATGGGTGGCGAATCAACGTGCCCGACCGGTCTTTAGGAAGGTGTCCAGGCGTCCCCCGGGTCTCGGGGCGCTTGTCTTGCCGACAAGTGCAGCGCTGGCCTCAAAGGCGGCCTTGCGGGCCCTACGGGCCCTGACCTGACACGTCATGCAGTTGGACATGTAGCCATCAGCCATGCCGGTGTGCTTGCGAAAGGAGCTAAGGGGCTTCGTGGTCTCGCAGGTTCTGCAGGTCTTGGATGAGGGGGCTTCTGGCTTCTCCTCCTTTGCGACCACAACGGGCTCCGTCTTGAGAATCCCGGCGGCTGCCAGGAGAGTCTCTACGGGCGCAGGGTGCGTCTCGTCGCTCCCTTGGCGGCAGCAATGAAGAAGCCCATCCTCCTCCAGGCAAAGCCGATCAGGGTCCAGCTTGAGGGCATGAAGGAACTGAATGGCCTTGGGGTCGTCCAGCCATGCTGGAGCTTCGATGGTTACGGTCTGGTGGTCGTTGCTCGTGGACATCGTGTCCCCTTAATAAGGTTAGATAAATTGCGGCCGGTGGTCGGCGCCGAAGTCGTCGGGGACGGCGTAGTCGAAGCCGCCTCCGAGGACCAGTTCGCCTTTCGGGCCGTGGAGCGCAAGCGGTTCTAGGAAGCGACTAGCTACCCGAGCCGCGAGGCTGTAGGCCGCAGCGGTGGACTTCGCGCATTGCAGGCGGTCTGCAACACCCGAGGCGCTGAGTTCGTCCAGCGAGCGCAGGACGTTGAACAGGCGCCGGACGCTTAGGCCGCGTCCCGTGTCCTTCTCGCTTCGCGCACTGGCTACGCCTACCAGCACGTCGTCGCCGCGCCGATTGGCAACCCGGAAGTCGCTGCAGTCCCAGTAGGTAAGGAGCCAGGCGCGGACTGCTCGGTTGTCGTGCGTCTTCGCCGGGCGCCCCCGAGGACGACGGACGAGCGCAGAGACACCGGGCGCCTCCGCGTCCAGCGAATCAGGGTGAGTCATGGGGATGGCACCCAGGGAGCCGGGCGATAGATGAGAGGCCCCGCGATGACGCTGCGGGGACGCGGACTGCTATGTCAGTTCAGGGGCGGGGCAGGCTGGCCGACCTGGGGCACGATGCCCAGTTCGACGGGGTACTCGATGCGGTCCACTTCGATGCCGTAGCTGGGGCGGTACGTGTCGGCGTCCGTCTCCAGCGCGTGAACAAATCCGCTGGTGCGGTTCACCACAGCGATGTACTTGGTGATCGGGGCGGAGGCCGTGTTCTGGCCTTCGTAGGTGGCGGTGGTCAGGTTGATGGTGGTCATGTTTCAGGGTCTTTAGTTGTTGGTGGGAAGGGAAGCTGCGCGAGCACAGCGATGGCCGCGTGGCCTACAGAGGGCCAAGGGGGCGGCCGTGGTCGTCACGCACGCGCACAGCGCGGCCTTTGATGACCTCGAATTGATCGGCCGCGTGCGCAAGCCGGTCGGCTGCACGCTCTCGGCTCTCGCCAGCTCGGCGGTAGTGATCCACCGGCAGAGTGCCGCCGGAGCCGCCGATGGTGTAGCTGTGCGTCGGTGCGGCCCAGGGGCTCGGGCCACCAAGGGGACGACCTTGGGCTACGGTGCCGGCGTTGATGGCGCCTCGTGGCTTGGATTGCTCGGTGAGGTACGACTCGTAGCGGTCGCGAGACCCTGCGTCGGCGAACTGGCGGCCGTCCCGGCTGGTGTAGATCGTTTGCATGTTCTGGGGTCCTTAGCTGATGCGGGAGAGCCGGTCCAACTCTTGCGCCTGGCGCTCGCGTTGTGCGATACGCGCATGATCGGGTACGACATTGCGGCGGTACTGCGGAGACCCGCCTTCGTCATCAGGGCGTGGCATGAAGGACGTAGCGCCCACAACGTAGTTGAGAGCGTCTAGGTGACGACGGAGGGCCATCAGATGCCGACCCAATCGGACTTCAGCGTTGCCCGCGTAGGAGGCGCGGATGTAGCTCAGGCTTTGTGCCATTTGGCTGAGCCCCTGGGAGGGCTCCTTTGCCAAGAACGCGTCGATCCGCGCAATTCCTTCGGCCTGTTGGACCTGGCCGGTCTCGATGTCGGTCAGGAACTTGTTGCCCCAGTCTTGAGCCTCCTTGGCTTCAATCCAGTGAGCGTATTCCGGCGAATCAGCGTAGACCTTGAGGCCGTCAAAGGGCGGGGGGAGGGCCACGAGGGGCCGGGGTTTTTCGGTATCCATGGGAGTCTTTCAGGCATGCGTTGTTTCATGCGGCGGCCCCACTCGGCATGCAAGCGAGCGGGGGCACCGTGGGGGTTAGGAGGGCCGATCTGTCGGCGGGGGCCCGTGACGAGCCTTAGAACAGGTTGTCCAAGCCCACGACCATGAAGCTGTTGTCCTGGTTGTTGGTCCAGGAACTGTCAGGAGTCGTCTTGCCGATTGGGGATTCAGTGGGCCCGTTCGCGGCCATCACGCGGTTTGAGGTCGTGATCTGGTTTCCGCTGATCTGGACGCCACCCATCGTTTGACGCTGCCACGACGCGACGTAGTTCGGCGGCACGCCGATCTCGAAGAAGCAGTGGATGTTCTTGGGCACAACAGCGACGCTGGAGTTGCCCCAGAAGGTGGGGCCGCCTGTGCCGTCATGGGAGCCCAGCACGTTGCACATGGGCCTGCCGGTGTCGTAGATCAGCCCGCCGCTCTCGTTCCAGACCCGGAGACCGTAGTTGATCCCGGAGTCTTGGTGCGGCCCGAAGACCCAGTAGTCGAAGGCCACAGGGCCGCCAGTCGAGGCGAACAGGGCTTGGCCATTACCGTTGCCCCACATGGTTCCCCAGTTGAAGCCCTGGGGCCGGAAGGCGACGAACTCATCGCCATTGACGCTCAGGGCCCCGGTGTACATGCTGGGAACCCCGCTGACTGCGGAGGTCGCCACGACACCCGAGCGGCGCAGCGTGACCATCGGCGTCGAGCCGTCGATCTGCATTTGCCCACCGTCGCCGTAGATGATGAGTCCGGCCGGCATCAGGCGCCCGGTGTTCCCGGGACCAGTTGGCCGTCCTGCTCTACGAGGCCCGGAGGCAGAGGCTGCACGGGGGCGGGTTGAGTGGATTGGGGCGCCTTCGCCTTCACGAGGCTGGAGACGACCACGATAAAGACTGCGGCGACAGCCGCGAGCATGAGGATGTTCATAGGATGGAGCGGGTCACCTGACACCGAAGTACACGGTGAATCCGGCGGCTGCGACGTTGCTGCGCGGGTTGGAGCGCGTGACTGTCATTGCGTTACCCGAGAAAGTGATGGCGGGCCAGGACAGCGCGGGCATGTCGCCCAGGCTGTAGGAGTTGCTGATGGGCCAAGCGAAGGCGAAAGGGATGCCTCCGTCTGCCAGTCGGTCGTCGTAGTAGGTGCTGGTGCCCAGCGGCGGCTGGACGACGCCAAGGAATCGCCCGACCCGCATGGCGGAATCAAAGGCGGTGCCCCCGTCAGGTTTGAATACCTGAAACCCCGCTGTCATCGGTAGTCCTCAACGTCGATGCCGTTGTCTTCGGCAAGCTTGAGCGCGATTGCCTTGGCCTCTTCCGGCTTGGTTGGATCGAGTTGGTAGGGGACAGTGACGCGCAGGGCGTTCTGGCCGGTTCTGGATGGCAAGGTGACCACTGAGCGGCCGGGCTTGGGGGGTGTGGGTGCGTCCATGAGTGCGGTGAAAGCGAAGAAAAGCCCCAGGACCTAGCGGCGCTGGGGCGTGGAATGAAGTGCCTAGCAAAAAGGGGAGGCCGCGTAGTTGCGGCCGGCGTCACTTGATGAGGTTCGAGAACATTGGCGTTCCCTTGGTGACGTGGAGGAACCGGCCGGGCTTGTATGGCCTGCCGATGCGCTTGGCGCGGTGCGCTGCGCTCAGTTCGTTCTGGGCGTTCTTGCAGTACGTGCGTAGCCTGTCGGCGCTGGGCCCGGTTCCGCCGTACCGATAGAACTCAGTGGAAGGGTGCATGGTCTTGCAGACCTTGCAGTAGTGCTGTGAGGTCATGGTGTTGCATGTGGTGAGGTCGCTTGGCGATGGGGTGTTCACCTTGTGCGTCTTTATTCGGGCCTCGGGGGCGTCGCGAAGGCGCGGGAAGAGGGCGCCGGGCCATAGGGTCTCTACCCTGGGTATGTTTTATTTTGGCTATTATTGATAACTAATGAATAGTTAAAAGCTCCAAGTGGTCATTTTTGAGGTACTGTATAAAATGACAGCTCATGATTGACACCCAAGAGCCTCTTGCGCCGCTGGTGGATCGCCCGCAGTCCTACGAGGACTTGCTGGCACGAGCCGGCTTCGTGGCCCCGCTGGATCATGAGCAGCACGCCTTGAAGGCGGTGCTAGCTGACTACCACTTCCAACGAGAGGTCCCCTGTGGATTGAAGGGGTGCCGGCAGCCGCACAACAACGGGTTCTTGGTGATCACCGAGGATGGCGTCGAGACGAACGTGGGCAAGGACTGCGGCCGGAGCTTCTTCGGCGACGAGGTCTTTTCGACCGTGCACGCGGAATACCAGCGCAGGCGTCAGCGGGCCGACTTGATCGCGCGTTTCCGCTCCCTTCAAGCTGGGGCCGACCCTATTGCAGACAGGCTGAAGGATGTTGTGTTCAGGGCGTTCGGAGGCAAATGGGTCCGGAAGGTTGAGTCCAGCATGGTCAAGGTGCTTGGGCCGGCGCTGTTGACTTCTCTAGAAGCCGCGCATCTTCGTCGCGAACTCGTCGTGTCGCGTTCGGTGGAGCGGACTGAAGAAGAGATTCAGAACGTGATGGCGCTGACGCCGGGCCTGTCCCGCGAGCGTGCCAAGTACTCGACCGAGAGCATCGGCACTCTTGAAGCCATGCCGTGGATCGGATTCGACTTCACCGGACGGCTTCTAAAGCGTTTCGTTGACGCCCTTCGATCCTTTGAGACTCTCGACCCCGAGCAGCTGTCCACGCCGAAGCTGCGTCTGCTGCTCAAGCCCTTCGAGGAGCTGGATGCCGAGGTCGCAGCTGCAGAAGAGGCCGCCGCCTCTGTCCTTCGCTTCCTGTCACCGGACAACTTAGAACTCGTTGCGCTGTGGCTTCCGCCACACCTACAAGGTTCGGCGGAAGCGCTTCGCGAATGGGCGGCAGGGCCGAAGCGGGCGGCGCTATTGACCGGTGACCCGGGGTAGCTGCTTCGCCAGGCCGAAAGCGAGATACGGCAGAAGGGCGAGAGGTTCAGCGGGGCGACTCGGCGGCCACGAGCATCCCCGCCAACATTGCCACAAGGACACGCTCAGTCCACCCGGCGCCCTCGGGGTCATCCTCGGAAAACTGGATGGCGCCATCGGTCACGCTGCGGAACTGCTGCAGCGCGACCCGGCACGCGGGCGGCTACGAGATCGAAAACAAATCCGTGCGATAGAAGCACGAGGGCTGCGGCGTTAGAGCCGTCGCCTTGGGAGGGATTACTCGCGAGAACCACCTGACTCCTCTCGACGGATTTGCAATCAGTTGGTCTGCTAACTTCGCGGGGCCGCGCGATGAAGGCCAGAATGCGAGCGCATGCAGAAGCTGTACTACCACTTTGATCCGACACAAACGGACCTGGCCGCGCTTGTTCAAGAAGAGGCGGAAAGGTCGGGAGCATCGTGCGAGGCGGAGCGAGACGAGGACGGAACGGGCCTTCTGATACACGCTACGGGCGCGTTTCATGCAGCCATGCTGCTGCGAGAAGGAGTACGGCCGATTTGGGCCGTATAGGGCACTTGGCCGCGCCCACGGTCACTCCTCCGGCTGCTTCAGAACTGTCTTACCCAAGTGGCCCGCAATGTTCACCAGCGCATTCCTGGCGCCGCACCCGACACACAGGAAGTAGGGGCCGTCCTCGTCTACCTCCGGCTGGGCAGCGCGGAAGATCATCGAGAGGCCACAGGTGCGGCAGGTCCACATGGGGCGCATGGTACGCCCCGGCGGGGCGAGTTATCGGCCTGTTTTTCGCTCCGTGGAGACATATAGCTCGATGCTGGCATCTAGGATGCTGCTCTTGGGCTTGCCGCTGCAATAGCGGTCGATGAATTCGTTCATGGCCTGCCCATTCGGGGGTTCAACGGCCAACTTGCCGCTGCTGGCTCGCATGACATTCATCCCGTTGAAGAAGCCCTGAATCCAGCTCACCATCATTGACTCATCAATGATTGCAACGGGGTCCCGACTGGCCCGCTTTCCTCGCGCCTCAAGCCATGCGCTGCATGGACGAGACCCCGCCCCACTGATCGCGAAAGTAGGCTCCGGTTGAACAGGCGCAGCGGCAAAGCAGCACACGCTGGCCCCCGCTGCGGCCACGGTGAGTAGGCACTTTTTCATTCTTGACGGTCCGGAGCTAAATCAGCGGAGACTATCCGAAAAGCGAAAAGTCCGGCACAAAGGCCGGACAGGGAGGGGAGACAGCGGAGGGGAACCTATTCGCAGGGTCCTAAGTATTCGGGGCGGTAGCCGCGCTCCTCACAGTCCGCCGCAGCGACGATGGAGGGCCACAACTTGCGGGGCAGTGCTAGGCATTCGGCTGTAGGGCTTCGCTTGATTACCGCGCGGCCCGGGACGCCAAAGTGAAACGCCACAGTCGTGTGCTCGTGCTCGTGAATGCACGCGGCTCGGAGGTCTTTAATGTGCTCGCGCAGCACGGCGGGCGCTTGTGCCGGGGGGATTCAGCTGCCCAGGGTGGTCCCCTGCAGCTACCAGCGCCCCGGAAAGCATCGCTACCAAGACCCGCTCGGTCCACCCAGCGCCCTCGGGGTCATCCTCGGTCCCCTGGGGTCTATGCGCTTCCTCGATCATGGCGACCACTGGCAGGGCCGCGTTCACCAGTTTGATCAGCGCTGCGGGCTCGGGCCTGTTCCCCGTGGCCTCCGCGACCTTCTGGCCGGCCAAGATCGCTACGCGGATCGCGGGATGGTTGATGGCGTCGGTTGCGGTGAAGGTCTGTGCTGTCATCAGGCGGCCCCGGAAAACTGGAGGGCGCCATCGGTGACGCTGCGGAACTGCTGCAACGCGGCGGCCCGAGCGGCCTGGACGGCGTGTCCGAGGTCAACGCCATCGGCCAAGGAGGAACCATCGGCCGCCATGACTGCCAGGCCGCCCCCGATCCCTGGGCCGGCGAGGATGGACACCAGAGGGCCGGGTGAGCCCCAGGAGCCCACTGGAAGCTCCTCGACGCACAAGGCGGCATCGTGGAAACGGTCGTCATCAGTGGCGCCGTACTCGACGGTCACGGGATGCTGCAGGCGTCGGGTGAGGTCGCAGCAAAGGGCGGCGATAGCTGCGCGATGGGATGCGGTGAAGGTCGTATGTGGTTGCATGGCCGGTAAGTCCTATGGAGTTGTGCGAGGCCTTCAATTTGCGACAACGTTCGCGCGTTGTCGTAGCACGACTCACCTAGTTGAGGGTCTTCAGCGCGAATCACTCTCAGCAGTTCGAACGTAAGTCACTTACGCCTTGTTGTTTCGCGGCAGGGGCTTACGTCGCAATTGAATTTCCCCGAGGGGCGAACACTCGAATGTCAAGCCTGATAAGCCCATGTCGCGGACGCGCCACGCGGCGGCCCGGGCCACTTCTGCGGCGAGAACAAAACTAACTCGATTGGCCAAAGTGGCCCCGTCTGCAGCCAAGACCGCGTAGCCGTCCCCGCCGATAGCTGGCCCGGTCAGGATCGACACCAGCGGCTCCTTGGTCCCTCCGGTCACTTCTGCGGCGCACAGCGTTGCGGGGAAGATCAGGCGGTCTTCGGTTGCCCCGTAGTCCACTGAAATTGATCTTGGTGACTGTCGGTCCAGGGCTTTTCGCATCCGGTCGAGGAGGACCTGTTGCGTGTGCGTGAACGGTGTTCCTTGGGGCATGGCTCCGGGTGGAAGTGACAACCCCGGAACTACAGCGCACTCGCGCAAAGATGTCACGCGGCCCGCAATGCGCAGAGGGGCACTAGTCCGTTGGTCGCTGACAGAGCGACAGAGCGGGAACGAGGCAAGGGCCCGGCGCCCTGTGTCCACTGCGGGGCGTCAACGTGTCGTCCGCCTGCGACACCCCTGCGCCCCAAGCGGGCTCAAATGCGGTCGAGCAGCTCCTTCTTTTTCTTCTCGTACTCGTCGGCGGTAATCGCGCCGCCATCGCGGAGGGACTTGAGGCGTTCTAGCTGGTCCATGGCTTCGTTGCTGCCGCTGGACTTCTGTCCTGCTTGGCCCTGCTTCCATTGGGCGCCCGTGTACGAGCTGTTTGCGACTCCGGAAACCGCAACGCCTTTGCCGGTCGCCTTTGCGGCCTCGGCCACCATATCGAACAACTGGCCGTTCTTGGCGACGCCCTGGCCGGATGTGCCGCGACCCGAGACCTCGAAGTAGTAGCCCCGGATGTTGCGCCCGTCGCTGGCCTTGCCGGTCGCCGGGACGACCATGACCTGTTGGGTGTACGTGTCGAGGACGAATCGGAAGGTCGCGGTGTAGCCCTTGAGCGGCCCGTCAATGTCGGTGATTTCATAGCCAGGCAGGAGGCGCCCCAGCGAAGAGAACGCGATCTGAAACGCTTGCTGCTCGGGGATTTCGTACAGGACTTGGGTCGCCGAGTTCTCGGCCTTCAGCGTCGAGTAGCTGGTGGAGCAGGCTGCGAGGACAAGGGCAACAAAAGCGATCAGGATGCGGCGCATATCGGGGTGGCTTCGAACTGTTGTTGGGGAGCTCTGAGGCTAACGCGAACAGCGGCGCGAGACGGTCATCCGTTGTGGGGACGACACGAAGAGGGCGCGGAGGGGGACTACTTCACGCGCTGGGCGTCACGCCGATGCAGGGGCCGCTTGATCGGGTTAGCTCACTGCCGACCAATCGCGCGCTTCGATGGCGCGGACCCAGCCCCGTCTAACATCGGCTCATAGTTTGAGAAGAGGACGGGGAAATGGAAGAGACACTGAAGCTTTTGTCTACGCCGGGCTTTTGGTTTGGTTCGGTCATCGTTGGCATCTTGGTCAACTTCGCGAGCCAGTGGATGTACGGGCGCCTGGCGGCCGTGCCGCGATTCCTTGCGACCTGGGCCGGCAATAGGACAAAGGCGCGTAGGGAGCAACATGACTTCGACAAAGCGCTTCTTCTCCGGTCGCCGGAGTTGATCCCGATATACACAGGCTACATGCTCGTGATGTTCCTGATGGCTATCACGTGCGCCCTTATCTTCATGCTTTTCACCCTAGCGCCGTCTGCGGCGAGATTGACCTCGGCTGCCATAGACGAGGGCATATCGATCAAGTGGCTCATAGTGTCCGCCATGTGGCTCAGTATGGCGGGGATCATTGCGAGTTCCATTGCGGCTATGGACAGAGTGCTCGCGAGGCTCAACGTCCTCAATTCCGTGTACCGCACCATCGCGATGCGGACCGAGGCGAAATTGCTGGAAGCCGAGGAGCAGGCACTGGGCCCCCAGCCGCCAGCGCAGGACGCCCAGAACGATCCCGGGATAGGCGCCAAAGGCTAAACGGCTCTCGTGAAGGGGTAGCCCACTGCCGACCAATCGAGCGCCTCGATAGCTCGGACTAGCCCCGGCATCATGGCGTGGCTGTAGCGCCCTTGCACCTTGCCGTTTTCGTGCCCGATGGTGAGGTCAATTTGCGTCTCGTTGATGTTGGCGGCCACCATGGCGGAGCGGACGTTGTGGCGGATCGAGTGCGCCGTCCAGAACTCCTCGATAGGAACGCCCGCCGCTTGGCGAAGCTCGGCAAAGTCGATGCCCGCTAGATCGCCAGGCCGGCGCTTGCCCTTCTGGATGAACGCGGGGAACAGGAAGCGCTCCCCGGCGTCCTTGAGGGCTTGGACGTGCTCTAGGAACCCCAGGGCGACTAGGGCAGGGTGGACGGGAACCATTCGATTACCGGCCCTGGTCTTCACTGTGCGCTTGTGGTGGCCCTCGGTCTTTCGAGCGTGAATCTCAATGGCCCAGTGTCCGTCAATGACCGCAATGTCCGCCAGCTCAAGCTGGGCGACCTCGCCAATACGGCAACCGGTATGCAGCAGGATCGGGAATAGCCATCGATTGTGCTCCGCGTGGGTGTCCGTGCGCTTCTCGTTGGCCTGGGCAAGCTTTTTCAGGTCCTCCAGCCGCCAGGGCTGGCGCTCCACAGAGTCGGAGGTATCGACCTTGAGCCCGAACCACGGGTTCGCCTTGATCTTGCCCGCGTCCACGCCCACATTCAGTAGCGCTTGAATGGGGGAAATGAGATTCTTCACCGAGGTTCCCCGGAGGCCCTGGGCGACCAGATGCGCACGAAGCTTCGCGGCGTGCGTTCGGTCCAGTTGGTTGACTGGGATGTCTAGGCCCAGTTCGCCCATGATCGCCATAGCCCGCTCGGTGATCTTGATGGCCGGCGCGTTGCGCGTCTTGATCGCCTTCCATTCGGCGAACAGGTCTTGCAGGCTGGGCCCGCTGGCTGGCGCCGGAATGCATGGGGTTTCCTGCGGCGTGGCGATGGGCGCTGGCGTCCTCGGGGTGTCGATCAACTCCCCGCGATCCCGTGCAGCGGCATCGGCGCTGGCCTTTGCCAGGACACGGGCGAGCTTCAGCAAGCCCACCTTGCCCTCCGTGCCGCCCCAATCGATATGCAAGCCCATCGGCTCCGTCAGTCGGTTGACGCGCAACGTGATCGCCGTCAGATCGCCTGCGGCCGCCTGCCGTGCCCATTCCTCAGCAAGCCCCAGCCGAAGCAAGAGCCGGCGCTCCAGTGCGGACGGATTCCCCTCCCATTCGTAGGAGGCGAGCACTGCGTCCAAACCCTCGGGTTCGACGCGCAACCGGTCATCACCAGAGAGGACGGCGTGGCGAACTACATGCGCGAGGGAATCGATTAGAGCCTCAGTGGGCTTTGTGAGGGGGGCGGGCCTGCGGCGCTCCCGTTCAGCGGCCCACTGGGCCTCTAGGTCGGCCCGGATCGCCATGGCCTTTATGCGGGCCTCGGCTTCATCCCGAGTGCTTAGAGTGCCGCGAAAGGCGTACCGATCAGCCGGCGAGGACTGGAGGTCCAGCGGCTTAATGATGGTTAGATAAAAGCCGAGCTTGCGGCGCTTGAGGCCGGTGATCTTGCGCTGTGGGGATGCCATACGTGTCAGGTCCTGAGGTCCGGTTGAACAGAGGTCAGGTGCACACCTCACGCTCACACCGGATCGGCCTGAAAGCCGCATGGATGCTGGATTTGCCTGTTTTCCCTCGGAGAACCCAAATCGAAAAATATGGTGACGAGCCTTACCCCCGGCACTGACTACGCAGTTAGGGCTGCTTGGTTCCCCACCTGACCCGGTTGGCCGCTTCACCATGCGGGGAGGCCCGTCGACTCGTATTGTAGGCGACGCCGATTGCCGGACCGGCGCTGAGGTCTTCAGCGAACGCGCACCGCTTCGAAAAAAGGGACGTTCGGGCCGCCTAAAATGCGCCGATGGCCTATCTCGTGCTCGCTCGCAAACACCGTCCCAAGAACTTCACTGAGATGGTCGGGCAGGAGCATGTCGTGCAGGCCCTGGCCAACGCGCTGGGCACGCAGCGCCTGCACCATGCCTACCTCTTTACCGGCACGCGCGGCGTGGGCAAGACCACCGTGTCGCGCATCCTGGCCAAGTCGCTCAACTGCCAGGGGCCCGACGGCAACGGCGGCATCACCGCCACGCCGTGCGGCGTGTGCCAGGCCTGCCGCGACATCGATGCGGGCCGCTTCGTCGACTACACCGAACTCGACGCCGCCTCCAACCGCGGCGTGGACGAAGTGCAGCAGCTGCTTGAGCAGGCCGTCTACAAGCCCGTGCAGGGCCGCTTCAAGGTCTTCATGATCGACGAAGTGCACATGCTGTCGAACACCGCGTTCAACGCGATGCTCAAGACGCTGGAAGAGCCGCCCGAGTACCTCAAGTTCGTGCTGGCCACCACCGATCCGCAGAAGGTGCCGGTCACGGTGCTGTCGCGCTGCCTGCAGTTCAACCTGCGGCCGATGGCGCCCGAAACCATCCTCGAGCACCTCACGCGCGTGCTGGCGGGCGAGGGCGTTCCGGCCGAGCCGGGGTCGCTGCGCCTGCTGGCGCGCGCCGCGCGCGGCTCGATGCGCGATGCGCTGTCGCTCACCGACCAGGCCATCGCCTACGGCAACGGCGAACTCGTCGAAACCGGCGTGCGGCAGATGCTGGGCAGCGTGGACCGCGGCCATGTGTTCCGCCTGATCGACGCCATTGCGCAGGGCGACGGCAAGACCGTCGTCGAGATCTCCGAAGGCCTGCGCCGCGACGGCCTCTCGGCCGCCTCCACGCTCGAAGAGATGACCACCGTGCTGCAGGCCATGGCCGTGCTGCAGGCCGTGCCCGGCCGCGGCGCGGCGCTGGACGCGTCCGATGCCGAGGCGGGCGAAACCGCGCGGCTGGCTGCCTCGATGGCCCCGGAAGAAACGCAGCTGCTCTACAGCCTGTGCCTGCACGGCCGCGGTGAGCTGGGGTTGGCTCCCGACGAGTACGCGGCGCTCACCATGGTGCTGCTGCGGCCCCTGGCCTTCAAACCCACGGGCGCGGCGGAAAAAAAAACTCTGAATGAAGCCGAGGCGGCGCCGCGGCGTGCGCCGGCGGCCAATTCGTCCTCGGTTCCGCCGCCTGTTTCGCTTCCGGCTTCGCCGGCACCGTCGCCTTCTGCACCGCCTCCGCCTGCGCCGGCACCGGCGCCCGTGCATCCACCTGCGCGCGATCCCGAGCCGCCGGTGCGCGAGCCGCATCCGCAGGCCTCGAGCCGCCCGAACGACGAACGCGAGCCGCAGCCCGAGTCCATGGCGGATGCGGCGCCCATCGATGAGCAGCCCGTGCCGCCTGGCCACCGGCTGCCCGTGCTCGACGCGCCCCAGGGACGCCCGGCGGCAGCCGCGCCGGAACAGTCCACTGCGCCCAGCCGCGCGCAAGCCATGCCGCTGCGCGTGCAGGGCACGGCCGGCATGCGTGACATGCCCCAGGCCCAGCCGTCCGGCAGCACGCCCATCGTGCCCACCGAAGAGGGCGACTTCTGGTACGCCACCGTCACGAGCATGGTGGCCAAGGAACTCATCGGCGCCCTGGCGCGCGAACTCGCGCTGCAGTCCCAGCTGGTGGGCCGCGACGAGGACCAGTGGCTGCTGCGCATCGAGCGCGAATCGCTCGGCCAGTCCGGCAGCCGCGACAAATTGCAGGGTGCGCTGGCGGCCCTCGGCCATTCCGTCAAAATCGCGATCGAGATCGGCGCGGTGAGCGACAGCCCGGCGCGCCGCAACAAGCAGGCGGCCGAGGCGCGCCAGCGGGAGGCCGAGGAGGCCATCCACAACGACCCGCTGGTGCAGGCCATGATGCGCGACTTCGATGCGCGCATCGTGCCCGGCAGCCTGCGGCCGGTGTGAGCCCCGCGCGCCATACTTTTTCGTTTTTCTTCATCTTCAATTCAACGTCAGGATCCAGACCATGTTCAACAAGGGACAACTCGCCGGCCTCATGAAGCAGGCCCAGGCCATGCAGGAAAACCTCAAGAAGGCCCAGGAAGAGCTGGCCAGCATCGAGGTCGAGGGCGAGTCCGGCGCCGGCCTCGTCAAGGTCGTGATGACCTGCAAGCACGACGTCAAGCGCGTGAGCATCGACCCGAGCCTGCTGGGCGACGACAAGGACATGCTCGAAGACCTGGTGGCCGCCGCCTTCAACGCCGCGGTGCGCAAGGCCGAAGAAACCAGCGAGCAGAAGATGGGCAAGATCACCGCCGGCATGCCGGGCCTGCCGGCCGGCATGAAGCTGCCCTTCTGATCCGCGGCATGCACCACGGCAGGCAGCCGCACTGAATGGCCGATTCCAGTTCGCTCGACGCCCTGGTCGAGGCGCTGCGCCGCCTGCCCGGCGTGGGCGCCAAGTCGGCCTCGCGCATGGCCTTCCACATGCTGCAGCACGACCGCGACGGCGCGCAGCTGCTGTCGCGGGCGCTGCAGCAGGCGGCGCAGAACGTGCGGCATTGCGAGCGCTGCAACACCTTCACCGAGGCGCCGGTGTGCAATGTGTGCCTCGATGTGCGGCGCGACGCGACCAAGCTGTGCGTGGTCGAGACGCCGGCCGACCAGGCGGCGCTGGAGCGCACGGGCGCCTTTCGCGGCTACTACTTCGTGCTCATGGGCAAGCTCAGCCCGCTGGACGGCATCGGCCCCAAGGAGATCGGCCTGGCCCGGCTCTTCGAGCGGGCGCAGGACGGCCAGGTGAGCGAAGTGATCCTGGCCACCAACTTCACCGCCGAGGGCGAGGCCACGGCGCACGTCATCGGCGAGGCGCTGCGCCAGCGCGGCCTCACGGTGACGCGCCTGGCGCGCGGCGTGCCCGCGGGCAGCGAACTTGAGTACGTCGACCTGGGCACCATCGCGCATGCGCTGGTGGACCGCCGCTGAAACCGAGGACGAAAGGCGCAACCATGGACTTCTCCAAGCTGACCCTGGCCTACTGGTGCGTGCTGGCCGCTGGGCTGCTGCCGTACCTCAGCGCCTACATCGGCAAGGCCGGGGGCTTCGGCTTCAAGGACAACCAGCAGCCGCGCGAATGGATGGGGCGCCAGCAGGGCTGGCGCGCCCGCGCGATGGCGGCGCAGGCCAACGGCTTCGAAGGGCTGCCGCTGTTCATCGGCGCGGTGCTCATCGCGCACCAGCTGGGCTACAACCAGGAACGGCTGGACCTTCTCGCGCTGGCCTACGTGCTCCTGCGCGTGGTCTACACGGGCCTCTACATCGCGGGCATGGGCAGCCTGCGCAGCACCGTCTGGGCGCTGGCTTTCGTGGCCAACATCGGCATCTTTTTCATTGGTGTTTGAGCCGCGCGAACGCCGCCTGAACGCGGCCTTCGTGCTTACGTGGAAACCCGCACGGGATGTTCCTGATGTACTGAAAAATCGGCCCACCTAAGCTCCCTTCGACCTCCACAAGTCGTGGCTTCTCGCGGGTCTTGCCGAATGCTCAATCGCCGTCACTTCGTCTCTGCTTCTGCCGCTGCCGCGGCGTCCATCGCGGTACCGGCGCTTTATGCGCAGCCGAAGCTCGAGAAGACCAAGGTGGCCATCTCGGTGGGCGGCAAGGCGGCGTTCTACTACCTGCCGCTCACCATCTCCGAGCAGCTGGGCTACTTCAAGGCCGAAGGGCTCGAGGTCGAGATCTCCGATTTCGCGGGTGGCGCGCGCGCGCTGCAGGCGCTCATCGGCGGCTCGGCCGATGTGTGCTCGGGTGCCTACGAGCACACCATCAATCTGCAGGCCAAGAACCAATACCTGCAGTCCATCGTGCTGCAGGGGCGGGCGCCGCAGATCGCGGTGGGCGTGTCCACCAAAAACCTGCCGGCCTACGGTTCGCTGGCCGACCTCAAGGGCAAGAAGATCGGCGTCTCGGCGCCGGGCTCCTCGACCAACATGGTGGCCAACCTGGTGCTCTCGCGTGCGGGCATCAAGCCGGCCGACGTGAGCTACGTGGGGGTGGGCGTGGCGGCGGGCGCGCTCACGGCGCTGCGCTCGGGCCAGATCGACGCCATCAGCAACACCGACCCGGTGATGACCATGCTCGAGCAGAAGGGCGACGTGAAGATCATCAGCGACACGCGCACGCTCAAGGGCACGCAGGAGGTGTTCGGCGGCCCCATGCCGGCCGCGTGCCTGTACACCTCGGCCGAGTTCGTGCAGAAGAACCCCAACACCTGCCAGGCGCTGGCCAACGCCATCGTGCACGGACTGAAGTGGCTGCAGACGGCCGGTCCCGGCGACATCATCAAGACCGTGCCCGAGACCTACCTGCTGGGCGACCGCGCGCTGTACCTGGCCTCGTTCGACAAGGTGCGCGAAGCCATTGCCACCGACGGCCTCATTCCCGCGGCCGGACCCAAGACCGCGCTCACGGCGCTGGCGAGCTTCGACGCGGCGGTCAAGGCCGACAAGATCGATCTGTCCCGCACCTACACCAACGACTTCGCCGCGCGCGCCAAGGAACGCTTCAAGGCCTGATGCGCCCGAGCGCATGAACGCATGCCACCGCCCGGCCCGTGCCGGGCGTTTTCTTTTCCGAATGCACACCTTCGAAAAACATGTCTGATTTCGCGCTCGAACTGATCGACATCCAGTGCACCTTCCGCTCGAAGGACGATCCATCGCAACGCTATACCGCCGTGGCCGACACCACGCTGCGCGTGCGTGCGGGCGAGTTCGTGTCGGTGGTGGGCCCGACCGGCTGCGGCAAGTCCACCTTGCTCAATGTGGGGGCCGGGCTTCTCGCGCCTTCGTCCGGATCGGTGAAGGTGTTCGGGCAGCCGCTGTCCGGCGTCAATGCACGCGCCGGCTACATGTTCCAGAGCGAGGCGCTCATGCCCTGGCGCAGCGCACTGGACAACGTGGCCGTCGGGCTCCAGTACCGCGGCCTGCCCAAGGCGCAGGCGCGCGAGCAGGCGCAGCAATGGCTGGCGCGCGTGGGCCTGGCGAGTTTCGGCGACCGCTATCCGCACCAGCTCTCGGGCGGCATGCGAAAGCGCACCGCGCTGGCGCAGACGCTGGCGCTGGACCCGGACATCATCCTCATGGACGAGCCCTTCAGCGCCCTCGACATCCAGACCCGCCAGTTGATGGAAAACGAGGTGCTCGACCTGTGGGCGGCCAAGCGAAAAGCGGTGCTCTTCATCACGCATGACCTGGACGAGGCCATTGCCATGAGCGACCGCGTGGTGGTGCTTTCCGCCGGGCCGGCCACGCGGCCCATCGGCGAATTCGTGATCGACCTGGCGCGGCCGCGCGACGTGGCCGAGGTGCGCACCCATGCCCGGTTCGTGGAACTGCACACGCAGATCTGGGGCGTGCTGCGCGACGAAGTGCTCAAGGGCTACGCCCAGCAGCTGAAGAAGGCCGCCTGAACGGCACACCCGAGGAAGCCCATGAATCTCAAACCGAACGAACGCAACGCACGCGCCTGGCAGATCGGCCTGCTGGTGCTGCTGCTGGTGCTGTGGCACCTGGCTTCGCGCAGCGACAAGGTCGCCTTCTTCTTCGGCCAGCCGATCCAGGTGCTGGGCCGCATCTGGAGCTGGTTTCTGCCGGTGGCGCTGCCGCCCAACGTGCTGTTTCCCGAAGGACTGCCGGGCAACGCCGACATCTACCGGCACCTGGGCACGACCCTGCTCGAGACGGTGCTGGCCTTCGGCATCGGCACGGTGCTGGGCCTGGCCTTCGGGCTGTGGCTGGCGCTCTCGCCCATGGCCAGCATGATCCTGGACCCGTACATCAAGGCCGCCAACTCGATGCCGCGCGTGATCCTGGCGCCCATCTTCGGCCTGTGGTTCGGCCTGGGGATCTGGAGCAAGGTGGCGCTGGCGGTCACGCTGGTGTTCTTCATCGTCTTCTTCAACGTCTACCAGGGCGTGAAGGAGGTCAGCCCCACGGTGCTGGCCAATGCGCGCATGCTCGGGGCCAGCCAGCGGCAGCTGCTGCGCACCGTGTACCTGCCCAGCGCCACCAGCTGGGTGTTCTCGAGCCTGCACACCTCGGTGGGCCTGGCCTTCGTGGGGGCGGTGGTGGGCGAGTACCTGGGCTCGGCGCGCGGGGTGGGCTACCTCATCCTGCAGGCCGAGGGCACCTTCGATGTGAACACGGTGTTTGCCGGCATCATCGTTCTCACGGCCTTCGCGCTGGTGCTCGATGCGCTGGTCGGCCTCATCGAGCGCCGGCTCATGACCTGGCAGCCGCAGGCAGGGGAGACCGAGAAGATCTGAGCCGCGCGATGCACGGCGCGAGGAAATCGCGCCGGCGTGAAGGAGGGCGCTTCAGCGCTTCTTCTTCGAAGGCGTGCCGCCGCGCGCGGACGTGCCCACCGATGTCTTCGACGAACTCTTCACCACAGGCGCGCGCTGGCTGGTGGCCTTGCGGCCGCTCCCCACCCGCGCCGCCGCGCCGGCGCGCACCGGCAGGTACACGACCACCGAATAGCCGCGCTTGAACACATGGTTGGCGCCGACCGAGTTCCAGTCCGCCACGTTGGCCGGGCTGAGCTTGTAGCGCCGGGCAATGCTGGCCACGCTGTCGGAACGGCCGGCCTTGACGGTCGTGCGGCGCGTGACGATTTCGGGCTGGAAGCTCAGCGTGCCGGTCTCGGCCACCACGGCGGCCACGTCTTCCTGGACGCGCGCAGTACGCGGAACGATCAGCGTGGAGCCGCCCTTGATGAGCATGCGCGGCGGAATGTTGTTCATGGCCCGCAGGTCGCTCTCGCTCATGCCCGAGCGCTGCGAGGCTTCGGCCACCGTCATGGTGCTGGGCACTGTCCAGGCGGTCCAGCTGGCGTACTGGCCCTCGGTGTAGGCCTGGAAGTTGCGCTCGAAGACGGCCGCGTTGTCCCAGGGCAGAAGGATGTCGCTGGTGGTGCTGGCCAGCAGCACCGGCTTGTGGGCGGCCGGGTTGAGCGCGCGGAAATCCTCGACGCGCACGTCCGCCAGCTTGGCCACCAGGCTCACGTCGATGTCGCGCTTCAGGGCCACCGTCTGGAAGTACGGGTGGTTGGCGATGTAGGGCAGCTCGGTGCCGAAGCGCTCGGGGTTGGCCACGATGTTCTTCACCGCCTGCAGCTTGGGCACGTAGTTGCGCGTTTCGGCCGGCATGTTGATGTCGGTGTAACCCGCGGGCAGGCCGGCGCGCTGGTTCCTGGCGATGGCGCGGCCCACATTGCCTTCGCCCCAGTTGTAGGCGGCCAGCGCCAGCTGCCAGTCGCCGAACATGCCGTACAGGCGCTGCAGGTAGTCGAGCGCGGCGCGGGTGGAGGCGATCACGTCGCGCCGGTCATCGCGAAACAGGTTCTGCTTGAGGTCGTAGTCGGTGCCGGTGGCCGGCATGAATTGCCACATGCCCGCGGCGCGCGCGCTGGATACGGCCTGCGGATTGAAGGCGCTTTCGATGTAGGGCAGCAGCGCCAGCTCGGTGGGCATGTTGCGCCGCTCCAGCTCTTCGACGATGTGGAAGATGTACTTGCTGGAGCGCTCGGTCATGCGCTGGATGTAATCGGGCCGGCTCGAATACCACTGCTCCTGCGTGCGCACCAGGTCGCTGTCGAGGTTGGGCATGTTGAAGCCGCGGCGGATGCGGTCCCACATGTCCGCCGGCGGCGCCATCAGGGCCACGCTGCGCGAGCCGGGCTGGCTGGTGGCGAGGGGCTTGAGGGGGCCGGAGGGAAGGACGGCGGTGCTGCCCGATGTCTCGGGGGTTGGCGAGCCGGGCGTGGCGCATCCTGCCAGGAAGAGCGAGAACGCCAGGCTGGCGGCAATCAGGAACTTCATCGAAATTCGTTTTTCCATTGGCGCAGCGCAGCAAAGACATCGGCGTCGGCGGCGTTCGGCGCCAGGCCGGCTTGGGCCTGGACCGCCTGGCGCACGGATGCTTCGCGGCTGCGGAGAAAGGGGTTGACGGAACGCTCGGTGCCCATGCGCGAAGGCAGGGTGGGCGTGCCGCGCTCGCGCAATGCGGTGCATTGCGCCATGTACTGAGTCAGCTGCGTGTTGCCGGGTTCCACCGCCTGGGCGAAGCGCAGGTTTCCAAGTGTGTATTCGTGGGCGCAGCACACGCGGGTGTCGGCCGGCAGGGCGGCCAGCGCGTCGAGCGAGGCCAGCATCTGGCGCGGCGTGCCCTCGAACAGGCGCCCGCAGCCGCCGGAAAAAAGCGTGTCGCCGCAAAACAGCAGCGGCGTGCCGTCCCAGGCGGCTTCGGCCGGCAGATAGTAGGCGATGTGGCCGGCGGTGTGGCCGGGCACGTCCAGCACCTGGAAGGTGAGGCCCATCACCTGGGCACTGTCGCCCTGGGCCAGCGGCTGGTAAGGTTCGGGAATGACCTCGCCAGCGGGGCCATACACGGGCGCGCCGGTGGCGTTGCGCAATTCGTCGACGCCGCCGACGTGATCGGCGTGGTGGTGCGTGACTAGAATCGCGGCCAGCTTCAGATTGCCGCGGACCAGTGCATCGGTCACCGGCTTGGCGTCGCCGGGATCGACCACGATCGCGCCGACCCCGTCGTGCAGCATCCAGATGTAGTTGTCGGCAAAGGCGGGCAGCGGAACGAGGGTCATGAGCGGTCAAATTATAGGTTTGCAAGATTGGTTGGAGACCCCGCCGGGGCGCTACCTGCTCGAATGGGAGCAAGCCCGGTTCGACCAGGCGGTGGCCGACCTGTTCGGCTACCACGCGCTGCAGCTGGGCCTGGCGGAGGTCGACGCCCTGCGCACCAACCGCATGCCGCGGCGCTGGCTGGCCACCGAGCGGCCGTCGCCGCTGCGGCGCTCGGCGCTCCTGACCGACTTCACGGCGCTGCCGTTCCCGGCCAACAGCCTCGACCTGGTGGCGCTGCCGCATGCGCTGGAGCTCAGCCACGACCCGCACGCCACGCTGCGCGAGGTGGAGCGGGTGCTGGTGCCCGAGGGCCGGGTCGTCATCTGCGGGCTGAACCCCGCGAGCCTGTGGGGCATGCGCCAGCGGCGCGCGCGCCTGTACCGGCGGCTGGGCTTCGGCGAGCTGTTCCTGCCCGAGGCGGGCGAATTCATCGGCTACTGGCGCATGCGCGACTGGCTGCGCCTGCTCGATTTCGAGGTGGAGTCGGGCAACTTCGGCCTGTACCGGCCGGCGGTGCGAAGCCAGTCGTGGCTGGAGCGCTACCGCTGGGTCGACAAGGCCGGCGAGCGCTGGTGGCCCATCTTCGGCGCGGTGTACTTCATCGTGGCCGTGAAAAGGGTGCGCGGCATGACCATGCTGCAGGCGGACTGGAAGCGCAAGCCGGCGATCAGCGCCGCGCCGATGCCGGTGACCGGGCGCGTGCACCGCGTGCCACAGCACCATCACAAGAAACACAAGAAAGCAGAGAAAGAGAAGTCAAGTTGACGGAAGTGCAGATCTACACCGACGGCGCCTGCAAGGGCAACCCGGGCCCCGGCGGCTGGGGGGCCTGGCTCAAGTCGGGCGCCACCGAGAAGGAATTGTTCGGCGGCGAACTCAACACCACCAACAACCGCATGGAACTCACCGCGGTCATCGAGGGCCTGGCGGCGCTCAAGCGGCCCTGCAAGGTCGTGCTGTACCTGGACAGCCAGTATGTGCGCCAGGGCATCACCGAGTGGATCAAGGGCTGGAAGGCCAAGGGCTGGATCACCTCCACCAAGCAGCCGGTGAAGAACGCCGAGCTCTGGCGCCGCCTGGACGCGCTGGTGAGCAGCGGCGGTCACCAGATCGAATGGCGCTGGGTGAAGGGCCACTCCGGCGACCCAGGCAACGAGCGCGCGGACGCCCTGGCCAACAAGGGCGTGCAGAAGGCGCTCGGGCGGCTCTAGGGCCGCGCACCCCAAGTCTCAAGCAAGACAGCCACATGCCGCCACGCAACCGCTACAGCCGCACGGCCATCGGCCTGCATTGGCTTCTGGCGCTGCTCATCGCCGGCGCCTTCGGCATGGGCCTGTACGTGGCCGGGCTGCCGATCTCGCCCTGGCGGCTGCGGCTCATGAACTGGCACAAGTGGGCCGGCGTGACCATCCTGGCGCTGTCGCTGCTGCGGCTGGCGTGGCGCCTGCGGCATGCGCCGCCGCCGCTGCCCGAGCCGGTGCTGCGCGCCATGCCGCCGTGGCAGCAGCGCCTGCACCAGGGCACGATGGCCGCGCTCTACCTCCTGTTTTTCGCGGTGCCCCTGCTCGGCTGGGCCTACAGTTCGGCCATGGGTTTCCCGGTGGTCTGGATGGGCATGCTGCCGCTGCCCGATTTCGTGGCACCCGACGAGGCGTTCGCCAAGTCGGTGCTGCTGCCGCTGCACCGTGGCGGGGCCTACCTGCTGGCCGCGCTGGTGGTCGTTCACGTGGCCGGCGTGCTCAAGCACCGCTGGATCGATCATGCCAACCTGCTGGTTCGGATGTGGCCTGGCAAGGAGGGCGTGTGATGAGGCGGTCAGTACTGAACCTGGCCTGCTGCCTGGCCCTGGCGGCGGCTGTGCCGTGGGTACGGGCCGATGCCCCCGCGGTGCGCCTCGTGCCGGACAAGAGCCAGGTCCAGTTCGTCAGCAAGCAGATGGGGGTGCCGGTGGAAGGGCGCTTCGGCCGCTTCTCGGCGCAGGTGGCGTTCGATCCGCGCAAGCCCGAAGGCGGCAGCATCCGCCTGCTCGTCGACACGGGCAGCGCGACGCTGGGCGTGCCGGAGGGCGATGCCGAGCTGCCCAAGCCCGCCTGGTTCGACACCGCGAGCTTCCCGCAGGCGGATTTCGCCTCCACCTCCATCAAGGGCCTGGGCAACGGGCGCTTCGAGGTCGCCGGGCGCCTGACCATCAAGGGCCGCACGCAGGAACTCGTGGTGCCGCTCGCCATCACCCAGGCAGAGGGCCAGTCGGTGGCCACCGGCAGCCTGACCATCCAGCGGCTGGCCTTCAAGGTGGGGGACGGCGAATGGGCCGACACCTCGCTGGTGGCCAACGATGTGCTGGTGCGATTCAAGTTCACCCTGAGCGGCCTCGGACCGCTCTGAGCCAGAGACACATCCGAGCAGGAAAATGATCCAGTCGACAAAGAAACTCGCCACTGCAGGTGCCGCGCTGCTGGCATGCGCGTGGCCCCTGGCCGCCCTGGCGCAGGCCATTCCCACCGCACCCGACTTCACGGCCCCGCCCATGGCCATGCAGCCCTCGGGCGGTCCGATCAAGGGCGGGCGCTATGTCATCGACCCGACCCATACCTTCGTCAACTACGAGATCGGCCACTACGGCACCACCACCAACCGCGGCCGCTTCAGCACCAGCGACGGCAGCGTGCAGATCGATGCGAGCGGCGCGAGCGGTGCGGTGGACGTGACCATGGACATGAGCTCCATCAATACCGGCGTGGACCTGCTCAACCGGCATGTGCAGAGCAAGGACTTCTTCAACGTGGCGGCCTTTCCCACCGCGCGCTTTCGCGCCGAGAAGATGACGCTCGCGGGCGACAAGGTGAGCGAGGTGCCCGGCACGCTCACCATGCTGGGCCAGACCCGGCCCGTGCTGCTCAAGGCCAGCCGCTTCAACTGCTACATGAACCCGATGTTCAAGCGCCAGGTCTGCGGCGGCGATTTCGAGACCACCATCGAGCGCAGCCAGTGGGGCATGCTGTGGGGCCTGAACTTCGGCTTCGAGGACAAGGTGCGGCTGCTGGTGCAGGTCGAGGCGATCAACCTGCCGGACTAGAGCACGCTCTCTGGCGTGAGCGGCGCGAGAAGCTCCAGCATGATGCGGCTCCAGAAGGTCGAGTCGGGCTCCTCGGTGAGCACCACCTGCCGCCCCGGCGGGCCGCCCACCCATTCGAGCGAACGGCCGTCGGCTGCGAACTGCAGGCGGTACGCGCCTTGCTGCTTGAGCACGTCCACCAGCTTGAGCACCTGCTGCGCCATCTCCGGGCTCTGTATGAACAGGCCGATCTCGGTGTTGAGCATGTCCGAGCGCGGGTCGAAGTTCATCGAGCCGATGAAGAGGATGCGCCGGTCGATCACCGCCGACTTGGCATGCAGCCGCCCGATGCTGGAGCCCAGCAGCCCCAGCCGCACGCTGGTGCGCGTGCGCTCGGTGCTCAGCTCGTACAGCTCCACCCCCAGCCGCATCATGTCGGCCCGGTAGCGCCGGTAGGCAGTGTGGACCAGCGGCTCGTCGGTGGCTGCGAGCGAATTGGTCACCAGGCTCATCTTCACGCCGCGGGCGTGGACCTCCTGCATCACCTCCAGGCCGCCGCGGCCCGGCACCAGGTAGGGCGAGGTGATGCTGATCTCGCTGCGCGCGCGGCGCATCTGCTCGGTGACGTTGTAGCGCACGCTGTCCACGTCCAGCAGCGGCACGCCGCCGTAGGACGCGGTCTTGCCCACCACGCGTTCCGGCGAATCTGCATAGGCCTCGCCGCGTGTCCAGATGAGCCCGAGCCTGCCTGCGCGCAGTTCGCCCTGCATGGGCGCGTAGCCGAGCAGGTCGTTGGGAGCGGGGGCGGGCGGCGGCGGGGTGGTGTCGGGGCCGGTCAGGGATTCGAAGCGTGCCGCCAGTTCCTCGCGCGTGGCATCGCTCTTCACGATGGCCTGCACCGGCACCACGTAGGGGCTGTTCCAGTACTGGTCGAACAAAGCGCCCAGCCGCGGCAGCAGCGCACCCGTCACGAAGGTGTCGAGGTCGATGAAGTTCTCGCCCGTGGTGCGGGTGAAGTACTGGTTGCCGATGTTGCGCCCGCCCGCCACCGCCATCGCACCGTCGGCGATGAAGAGCTTGTTGTGCATGCGCCGCTGCACGCGGTCGAAATTGAACAGCGATGCGCCGAAGCGCCGGGCCATGCTGCTGCGCCCGGCCGGAAAGGGGTTGAACAGGCGCAGCTCCAGGTTGGGCGTGGCGGCCAGGCCGAGCAGCAGCGCGTCCTCGCCCGAGGTGTAGAGGTCGTCCATCAGCAGCCGCACGCGCACGCCGCGCAGCGCCGCGTCGCGCAGGGTGCGCAGGAAGTAGCGGCCTGTTTCGTCGTTCTCGATGTGGTAGTACTGGACGTCCAGCGTGCGCTCGGCGCGACGGGCCAGTTCGAGCCGGGTGTTGAGTGCGTTGTCGCCGCCGGGCATCAGGCGAAAGCCGCTCAGGTCCGGGTCGGGCCGCGCGGCCAGTGCCATGCGGCCCAGCGCGGTGTCGGACGAAGCGCGCAGGGCCTTGGCGGGCGGGCCGGCGAGGCCGTCGGGGAGGGATGCGCAGCCGCTGATGAGCCATGCGGCCAGGACCAGGACGAGGGCCGAGGCGAGGTGGGCGCACAGCGAGCGCGGCGGCGCCGGATGGTGGTTTTTGAAAGACACAGGCCGGCATGGTAGGGCAGGGCGAGCGCTGCGGACTCGACCTTTGGGCGCCGTTCTTGCATGCTTGGGGCTCCTGTCTTTTCCAACGCTTCCTATCCATTCATGACCTTCGAATCGAATCGCCATCCGCTGGCCGCCATTGCCGTGGCCCTGGCCGCGCTGTGTGCCGCGGGCGCGGCGCAAGCGCAGTCCTTCAACGCCGTTGCGCCCACGCCCGCGCAGGTGCGCCCGGCGGTGGATCAGGCCTACACGCAGCTCATGGCCGCGCCGCAGATCCAGAAACTGCTGGAGGCGGTCAAGGCCGACCACGAGCGTTCGATCGAAGACCTGAAGATGCTCACCGAGATCGAGGCGCCGCCCTTCAAGGAGCAAAAGCGCGCCGAAGCCTTCCTGGCCCGCCTGAAGGCGCTGGGCCTGGCCGACGCGAAGATCGACGCCGAGGGCAATGCCATCGGCATCCGCAAGGGCAGCGGCAACGGCCCGAAGCTGATCATCTCGGCCCACCTCGACACCGTGTTCCCGGCCGGCACCGACGTGAAGGTGAAGGAGCGCGACGGCAAGCTGCATGCGCCCGGCATCTCCGACGACACGCGTGGCCTGGCGGTGCTGCTGTCATGGCTCAAGGTGCTCAACGACAACAAGATCCGGACCGTGGGCGACCTCGTCTTCGTGGGCAACGTGGGCGAAGAGGAACTGGGCAACCTGCGCGGCATCAAGCACATCTTTGCCGAGCATCGCGACATCGACGGCATGGTGGGGCTGGAGCCCGTGCCGGACGGCGGCGTGCTCATCCTGGGCACGGGCAGCCATCGCTACGAATTCAACTTCAAGGGGCCGGGCGGCCACAGCTTCGGCGCCTTCGGCGAGGTGCCCAGCGCCATCCACGGCATGGGCCGTGCGATTGCCAAGATCGCCGACATCCACACGCCGAGCGACCCCAAGACCACCTTCACCGTGGGCACCGTGTCGGGCGGCACCTCGGTCAACACCATTGCGCCGGACGCCAGGATGGCGGTGGACATCCGCTCCAACCAGATGGCGCCGCTGCTGGAGACCGAGAAGAAGGTGCTGGCCGCCGTCGACCAGGCGGTGGCGGAAGAGAACAAGCGCTGGAACGTGAACACGCTGTCGGTGAGCAACAAGCTCATCGGCGACCGGCCCGGCGGCATGACGCCGGCCGATTCGGTCATCGTCGAGGCGGCGGTGCGGGCCAACACCGCCTTCGACCGCAAGAGCGTGCTGACCGGCGCCAGCACCGATGCCAACGTGCCCATGTCGCTGGGGGTGCCGGCCATCATCATCGGCGGCGGCGGCAAGACCGGCGGCTTTCACGCGCTGAGCGAGTGGATCGACCTGACCGACGCATGGAAGGGCGCCCAGAGCTCGCTGGTGACGGTGCTGGGGTTGGTGGGGGTGGAGGGCGTGTCGCAGCCCTTGCTGGAGAAGCGGCCGCCGCGGGCGCGCTGAGGCGGCTCAGGCGTGGTGGCTCAGATCACGCCTTCGAACACCATCACATCCACTTCGTCGCCCGCCGCGACGTTGCCTTGCTCATGGTGCAGCACCACAAGCCCGTTGGCCTGCACCATAGAGCTGAGCACGCCGGAGCCCTGGTTGCCCGCGATGCTCACCTGCGGCATCTGGCCCGGCACCGGCTGCACGAAGCCGCGCTGGTATTCGGTGCGGCCCGGCTTCTTGCGGATGGCCATGGTGCTCCTGGCGCGCAGCAGGGGCGGCGGCGTGCTGGCGGCTTCGTTGCAGCCCATCATGCGAAGCAGGGCGGGGCGCACGAAGGCCAGGAAGGTGACCATCACCGCCACCGGGTTGCCCGGCAGGCCGAACAGCACGGCGTTGCCTTGTGGTTCCTTCGAGTCACTCTTCGGGATGAGGCCCACCGCCATCGGCCGGCCCGGCCGCATGGCGACGCGCCAGAAGGCCATGTCGCCCAGGCGCTGCATCACCGCGCGGGTGTGGTCGGCTTCGCCCACGCTCACGCCGCCGCTGGTGATGATGGCGTCGGCCTCGTTGGCGGCGCGTTGCAGCGTGGCTTGCAGTGTGGCGGGGTCGTCGCGCACCAGGCCCAGGTCGATGACGTCGCAGCCCAGGCGGCGCAGCAGGCCGAACACGGTGTAGCGGTTGCTGTCGTACACCGCGCCTTCGCGCGGCGGCTCGCCCACGCTCAGGATCTCGTCGCCGGTGGAGAAGTAGGCCACGCGCAGGCGGCGCAGCACCGGCACGCGGGCCAGGCCCAGGCTGCCGGCCATGCCAAGCGCCGCGGGCGTGAAGCGGTCGCCGCGGCGCAGCGCGGGCTCGCCCTGGCGCAGGTCCTCGCCCATCAGGCGGCGGTTGTCGCCGCGCTTGAGCGCCTTGGCCGGGAAGCGCACGGTGTCGCCGTCCACGCTGCAGAACTCCTGCGGAATGACGGTGTCGAGCTCGGCGGGCATCACGGCGCCGGTCATGATCTTCACGGCTTCGCCCGTGCCCACGCTGCCGCGCCAGGCGGCGCCGGCCAGGGCGGTGGCGATCACGCGCAACTCGATGTCCTGGTCAGGGGCCGCGGCTTGCAGCACGGCGCCGTCGAAGGCAAAGCCGTCCATGGCCGAGTTGTCGTGCGGCGGCACGCTGAAGGGCGAGATGATGTCCTCGCCCAGCACACGGTCCAGCGCGTCGAACAGCGCGGCTTCTTCCTGCTGCGTCACCACGGCGGGCTGCACCAGTTGCGCGAGGAACGACTGGACGCCGTCGACGCCCAGGGCCTTGGGGTCGTAGCCGGCCAACTGCGCGGCGATTTCTTCGATGCGGCTCATGGGTGTGGTCGAGGGCTCAGGGCGTGGTGCGCTGGCGTTCCAGCGCATGCAGTTCGGCCAGGGTGTTGGCGTTGAAGAAGGCCTCGCGCGCATCGCCTTCGCGGTCGAAGGGCACCTGCACGGTGTGGTGGGTGGCCGTCCAGGCGTCGATCTTGCGGCCACCGGCCTGGGTGAAGCGCACCAGGCTTTCCAGCAGGTCGGCGCGCAGCAGGCAGAACACCGGCTGCGTGCGCATCTGCACGCTGCCGTCTTCCTGCGGCTCGGCACCGCAGGCCATGGCGATCTCGGCGTCTTCCCGCGCCAGTGCCTCGGCCATGCGATGGGCCAGGTCGAGCGGGAACAGCGGCGTGTCGCAGGGCACGGTGAGCAGGTAGGGCGTCTCGCAGCGCTCCAGCCCCACCAGGAAGCCGGCCAGCGGCCCGGCATAGTCGGCCAGGCCGTCGGGCCAGACCGGGGAGCCGAAGGACTCGTACGCGGACAGGTTGCGGTTGGCGTTGACCATCGTCTGGCCCACCTGCGGCCCAAGGCGCAAGAGTGCGTGCAGCGCCAGCGGCGTGCCGTTGAAGTTCTGCAGGCCCTTGTCCACGCCGCCCATGCGCGATCCGCGCCCGCCGGCGAGCACCAGGCCGGTGATGTCCTCGTGTGTGATTGGCATTGGTTTCTTGTGGGGAGGCTGCATCAGCCTCCGATGTAGCTCATCTCGACGCGGCGCGCGCCGGGCGTGGCGCTGTCGTCCGGCGCGCGCTGGCCGCGCAGCTCGGAATAGCGGTCGGCCCGGCCCTGCCAGATGTGGGCGATGGCCGACGAAATGTCCTCGTCGCTGGCCTGCTGCTCGCGCAGCAGCGGCCGCAGGTCGTGTCCGCCGTGGGCGAACAGGCACAGGTAGAGCTTGCCCTCAGTGGACAGGCGCGCGCGCGTGCAGTCGCGGCAGAAGGCCTGCGTCACGCTGCTGATGACGCCGACTTCGCCCAGCGACGGGTCGTGCGCGCCGTCGGCACCGGCATAGCCCCAGCGCTGCGCGGTTTCGCCGGGCGCGGTGGCTTCCAGCGGCACCAGCGGAAATTCTTCGGCAATGCGCCGCACCACCTCCGACGAGGGCAGCACTTCGTCCATGCGCCAGCCGTTGGTGGCGCCCACGTCCATGTACTCGATGAAGCGCAGCACCATGCCCGTGCCGCGAAAGCGCCGCGCCATGGGCAGGATCTCGTTCTCGTTGGTGCCGCGCTTGACCACCATGTTGACCTTGATCGGCCCCAGGCCTGCCGCATGCGCCGCGTCCAGCCCGGTGAGCACCTGCGCCACCGGAAAGTCCACGTCGTTCATGCTGCGGAACACCGCGTCGTCCAGCCCGTCCAGGCTGACGGTGACGCGCTGCAGGCCCGCATCCTTCAGCGCCTTGGCCTTGCGCGCCAGCAGCGAGCCGTTGGTGGTCAGCGTCAGGTCCAGCGGCTGGCCGTCGGGCGTGCGCAGCGCGGCCAGTTGCTCGATGAGCAGCTCGATGTTCTTGCGCAGCAGCGGCTCTCCGCCGGTCAGGCGGATCTTGTGCACGCCGTGCGAGGCGAAGATGCGCGCCAGCCGCGTGATCTCCTCGAAGCTCAGCAGCGCGCTGTGCGGCAGGTAGGGGTAGTCCTTGTCGAAGACTTCCTTGGGCATGCAGTAGCTGCAGCGGAAGTTGCAGCGGTCGGTCACGCTGATGCGCAGGTCGGTCAGCGGCCGGCCCAGGCGGTCGAGCAGGCTGCCGCTGCCGGCCACCCTGGGCAGGGAATCCAGGCGCAGCGGGCGGCCCACGGCGCTGAGGGGAACACGGACTTCGGACGACATGATTGGGGCCAATTTAGCGCAACGGGGCTGCCCTGGCGCTGACCGAGGTCAAGTGCGCGAGGCCCGCGCCGGCTGGCGCTGGTAGCCGTCGAACTGCAGCATGAGCTCGGCCACCTGCGCATCGCCCAGGCCCGCGGCCAGGAAAGTGCGCAGCACATCGGCCACCGTGCTGGACAGCGGCAGCGCCACGCGGTGGGCCTGGGCCAGCGCCTGCACGCCTTCCATGTCCTTGACCATGTTGCGCATGGCGCCGGTGGGCGGTGCCTGGCGGGCGGCCATCTGCGGGCCGAATTCCTGCAGGGCGGCGCTGTCGGCGCGGCCGCCGGCCAGGGCTGCGGGCAGCTTGCTCGCATCCACGCCGCCGGCCTCGGCCAGGCGCACCGCCTCGGCCACCGCCTGGTTGTTGAGCGCGCACAGCACCTGGTTGACCAGCTTGGTGGTCTGGCCGGCGCCCGAGGGGCCCATGTGGGTGTAGTTGGCGCACAGGTCGCGCATCAGCTCGTGGGCATGGGCCACGGCCTCGGCGGTGCCGCCGGCCATGACGGTGAGCTTGCCTATCACCGCCTTGGGCGCACCGCCGGACAGGGGCGCGTCCACCCATTCGGCACCGCAGCGCTCGGTCAGCATCTGCGCCAGGCGGCGCGTGGCCGGCGGGTTGATGGAGGACATGTCGATCAGCACGGCCGAGGCGTCCATGCCCTGCGCGGCGCCGCGGGTACCGAACACCGCGTCTTCGACGATCTCCACGCTGTTCAGGCTGGTGATGACGAATTCGCTGCCCTGGGCGGCCTCGGCGGCCGAGGTACAGGCGATGCCGCCGCGCTCCACCAGGGGCTTGAGCTTTTCAGGGCTGCGGGTGTGCAGGCGCACCGTGTGGCCGCAATCCAGAAAGCGCTGCGCCACGGCGGTGCCGATCATGCCGACGCCGATGATGGCGACGGTGCGGGGGGTCTTCGCTTGCACTTCAGCCATGCTTGACCGCCACGGTCTTGAGGGTGGTGAAGCCGTACAGCGCCTCGAAACCCTTCTCGCGGCCGTAGCCGGAGGACTTCACGCCGCCGAAGGGCAGTTCCACGCCGCCGCCGGCGCCGTAGTTGTTGATGAAGATCTGGCCGCTGCGAAGGCGCTTGGCCATGCGGAACTGGCGCGCGCCGTTCTCGGTCCACACGCCGGCCACCAGGCCGAACTGGGTGGCATTGGCCAGCTCGACGGCCTGGTCCTCGTCGGCGAACTGCATCGCGGCCAGCACCGGGCCGAACACTTCCTCCTGCGCCAGCCGGTGGTTCACCGGCACGTCGCGCAACAGGGTGGGGGCCTGGTAGAAGCCGGTCTCGGGCGCCTCGTCCACCACGGTGCCTTGCGCCACCATGGGAATGCCGGCGGCATGCGCGTCGCTCAGGAAGTCCCACACGCGCTGCTGCTGCGACTGGCGGATCAGCGGGCCCACGTCCAGGTCCATGGCGGCCGGACCCACGCGCAGCGCCTCGAAGGCCTTGCCCAGGCGATCGAGCAGGGGCTCGTAGATGCCGCGCTCGATCAGCACGCGCGAGCCGGCCGAGCAGGTCTGGCCGGCGTTCTGCACGATGGCATTGATCAGCACCGGAATGGCCGCGTCGATGTCGGCATCGGCAAAGATGATCTGCGGGCTCTTGCCGCCCAGCTCCAGCGTCACCGGGCAGTGGCGCTCGGCCGCCACCTGCTGGATCAGCGTGCCCACGCGCGGGCTGCCGGTGAAGCTGATGTGGTCGATGCCGGGGTGGCGCGCCAGCGCGTCGCCCACCTCGTGGCCGTAGCCCGTCACGATGTTGATGGCCCCGGCCGGAAAGCCCACCTCGGCCGCCAGCTGCGCCACGCGGATGAGCGACAGGCAAGCGTCTTCGGCCGGCTTGACCACGCAGGCATTGCCCGCGGCCAGGGCGCCGCCCACGCTGCGGCCGAAGATCTGCATGGGGTAGTTCCAGGGAATGATGTGGCCCGTCACCCCGTGCGGCTCGCGCCAGGTGAAGACGCTGTAGCCGTCCTGGTAGGGAATGGTCTCGCCGTGCAGCTTGTCGCAGGCGCCGGCATAGAACTCGAAATAGCGCACCAGGGCCAACGCGTCGGCGCGGGCCTGCTTCACCGGCTTGCCGCAGTCGCGCTGCTCCAGCAGGGCCAGCTCGTCGGCATGGGCGGCGATTTTCTGGGACAGCTTCATCATCAGCCGGCCGCGCTCGGCCGCGCTCACCTTGTGCCAGGTGGTGTCGAAGCAGTCGCGCGCGGCGCGAACGGCGGCGTCGATGTCCTGCGCGTTGCTGCGCTGCAGCTCGTCGAAAGGCTGCCCGTCGGAGGGATCCAGCACCGGCAGGGTCTTGCCTGAGGAAGACAGTACGTTTGAATTGCCAATGAAATTGAGTTGCATGGCCCGATTGTGCGCGAGCCCGTGGGGCGGGCGCCTGGGCGGGGCCTTGGGGCAGAATTTCGCCCGATGCCTGAAATTCGCCGCCTGACCGCCGCCGACGCGCCCGCCAACCGCGACCTGATGCTGGAGGCCTACGAAAGGCATCCCGAGGCCTTCACCAGCAGCCCCTCCGAATACGTGAACGCGCCCATGACGCGGTGGGTCGACCGCCTGCCGCCGGGCGACAACCCGCACAGCCTGGTGCTGGGTGCCTTCGACGATGCCGGCCGGCTCGTGGGCGTGGCGGGCCTGTCGGTCGAGGACAAGATCAAGGCCCGGCACAAGGGCACCCTGTTCGGCATGTACGTGGTGCCTGAGGCGCGCGCCCAGGGCCTGGGCGAGCAGCTGGTGCAGGGCGTGCTGGCTGCGGCGCGGGCCAGGCCCGAGCTGCGCACGGTCAAGCTCACGGTCACCAAGGGCAACGATGCGGCGCAGGCGCTGTACGCGCGCTGCGGGTTCCAGGTGTTTGGCGAAGAGCCGATGGCGGTGCAGGTGGACGGGCGCTTCTATGCCAAGGTCCACATGTGGTGTGACTTGCGGGCGATGGAAGGCTAGTTCGCTGCGGCTGCGGCATTGGCCCGCGCGCAGAGCTCGGCGCAAGCCTGCATCAGTTCGTCGAAGCCCATCGCATTGCCGACCATGACTTCGTCTTCGAGCATCTGCGCGTAGTCTGCCGAGAGCGCGTCGCGCGCCGGGCCTTGGGGCACGATCTGCAATTCGCCTCGGACCGCTGCGGCGTAGTCGATGATTTCGCCGCCAGCTTTCTTCTCGCTGAAGAAGTGCGACTTGTGTTCGGCGACAGCCTGGGCGACTTCTCGATCCCGCAGGACTGTGTCGAAGTGGGCGCTGCGCATGATGGCGGCCAGGTCGTGCCAGTGCCGTGAATACCGTTCGCCGCGGATCCGGCCTTGGGCGCAGTAGACATGCGTGGCCGTCGCCTTTTCCCAGAAGGTGCGCGCGACGCTCATCACCACTGGCGTAGCGACGGGGAAGCTCACGCCATCGACGTGCCCCGCCATGTCGCATGCTATCGGCACGGGCTGGCGTGGTTCGCCGGTTGCGCGGCCGCCGAATTCCAGGGCGATGACGGGCTGCACATAGCCGGTGCCTTGCTTGATGGCCGGATAGCGCAGCAGCAGCTTGTCCTGTTCAGCGCCGGCCATTTCCAGCGTGGCGTCGAGCTTCGATCGCTCCAGCGCGGACCGAAGAAGTGGCATGACGTCGTTCTCGATCCAGCCGGGCAGCCGATCCCGAACGGCCTTGGTCCACTTGGCGCTCTGGCTTCGGCTGGTAGGCAGAAATTGCTCCCCGCCGGTGAGATCTGCGATGAGCTTGCGGATGTCGAAGGTGAGGTCGATGTCCTCGGAAAAGCGATCGATGATCCGGTGGGCCTTCGACAGGGATGTACCGCCCTTGAACGTCAGGTCGGCCGCCAGGGGAGAGGCCGAGCCGAACAGGGCGCCGAGCGTCCACACGACCCAGACATCCTTTTCGAGCAGATGCGTCGGACGGCCCGTGTTCTCGCGGGCCTGCTCGAGTACTTCGCCCTGGTCCTGCCTGGAAAGCGCGAAGAAGGACTCAGGCACGAACGGCTTCCTCGCCGATCGCCTTGGCCATCCACGATGGCAGCGTGGCGCGTGCCGAAATCAAGGTCTGCCATTCTGCGGTGGGCAAGGTGCGATGGAGGGCGGCCAGCGACCTGGCCACGTGGGCAGGTCCCATCCACGCGAGCGCGCGCACGGCAGCCCCTGCCGGCCCGGCGCCCAAGGCCAGCATCCAACGTGGTGCGTGCCTGACCGTGACCTCCGAGCGGCCGAGCTTGAGCTTGCGCGTTCGCCCGGAGGTCAGGTAGACCTCCCGGATCGGCACCTGTTGCGTGAGGCCCAGTGCGTTGGCTGCATTGGCCCCATGCGGCGTCACGACTTCTCCGCTCTGGCTGGCCAGCGCCTCCACGACCTTTTCCGGAGCGGGCGCACGGGTTCCGAAGCGGCCGGATACCGGCATCACATAGGTGCCGCGCGCGGCACGCAGCAGCTTGCCTCCCTTGGTGAGCCTGGACAACGCCTGATCGACGGCCGCGCGGCTCCCGAGGTGCAGGAATTCCTTGGGCGAGAGCACGCCCCCCTCGGGCAGGGACTGGGCATGCGCCAGGATTGAAGCGGGAAGCGTGCTCATGGTCTTGGATATGATGTCAGAATATTATCACTGTTTCTGACAATTCGGGCGCACCAAAGATTCCACCGAAAAACACAGACCAAGAGAATTGAAGGCCTACAGGTGCCGCGTCTCGCCGGGCGCGTTCCACCACGCGTTGTTGCGCCCGTCCGAGTAGTGCACCGGTGCGGCGATGAGCTCCTGCGGCTCCGCGTCGTCCAGCGTGCCCAGTTGCACCGACACGTAGTCGCCGCCGATCTGCTCGATGTAGCCCCGGCCGAAGGGGCGCACGCCGCAGTGCTTGCAGAAGAGGTGGTGGCAGCTCTCGGTGCCGAACTGGTAGTCGCTCAGGGCTTCCTCGCCGGCCAGCAGGCGGAAGTCCCCGGGCTTGATGGTGGCGCCCCAGTTGCGGGTCTTGGTGCAGATGCTGCAGTTGCACTTGCCGGTGCCGGCCGCCAGGTCGATGTCGGCTTCGTAGCGGACGGCGCCGCAGTGGCAGCTGCCGTGGTAGGTCTTTTTCATGCCGGGGTCTCCTTGAATGATGTGTGCGGCTGCTTGGCAGCGCGATCATGATCATCCGGCCGGCCTCCTGACAACGCCCTGTCAGGAGCCTGGCATGAGGTGCCGCGGTGGGCTTCAGCCCATCGCCAGGCGGTTGCCGGCCCCGGGGGCGGCGCGGCGCGCGCCGTCCGGCCCGTAGAAGAGCTGGCCGCTGGCGCGCAGGAAGCGCAGTGCATTCTGCGTGAAATCCAGGTGGGTGAAGACGATCGACGCATTGCGGCGGTTGCCGGCCTGGGCCTGGGCCGCCAGGTCGAGCAGATGCGTCCAGGCCGCCTGCACTTCCTCGCCCTGGGCGGCGGCTGCCGCATCGGCGCCGGCGCGCCCGGCCGCGAAGCCCAGCGCCTGCTGCAGGGCTTCGCGCTGATGGTCCAGCTCGGTCACGCGCTTTTGCATGTCGGCCTTGCGGCTGGTGATGGCGGGCAGCTCGGAAAAGCGGCCGCCGACCATGGCCTGCTCCTCCTGGCCGAGCACGGCGATGAACTGCTCGATGGCCGCGCTTTCCGCACGCAGCTGTTGCAGCAATGCGCTCATGACGGCTTCTTCCCGTTCAGCAGGTCGCGCACGCTGTCGATCAGGCCGTCGGCGATGCGCTCCGGGTTGACCTGGTAGCGGCCGGCCCGGATGTCTTCGCGGATGGCGGCCACGCGGGCCGCATCGAAGTCGCTGCCGCCGGCCACGCTGGGCAGCAGGCGGACCTGGCCGGAGGCGGCGGCCTCCTTGGGGGACGATGCGGCGTCGGCGGGGGCCGCGGTGGCACTGCCGCCCTTGGCGGGGCGGGTGAAGAGAACGGCCGGCGGGGCAGGTGGATCGATTTTCAAGATGGTTCCTAGAGGGCTGCCCCTTTTATCGGCAGCCTTTGGCGAAAATTTAGGGAGCGCCTACTGGGCCAGCCGGATCTGCCCCTCCTGGTCGGCAATGCCGCTCACCAGGCGCCCGTCGCGCGTCTTGGCCTGCACGGTGGCGCCCACCTCGGCGCGGGTCATGGCGCGGCCCTCGGTGCTCACCGAAAAGCCCGCGCCCTGCGCCACCACCTTCACCGTCTGCCCCTGCTGGATGACGACCGTGCCGCGCAGCAGCTCCTTGCGCAGCGGCGCACCGGCGGCGATGCGGTTGGCCGACACCACGCCATGCAGGGCCGAGGGGTCCGTCACCACCGAGCGGGGCAGGGCGGCCAGGTCGCCACGGCGTTCGCTGATGTCCGCCGGGCCCAGCGGCTGGCCGGCTTCGATGGGTTGCGCCGCGACGTAGTAGCGGCCCTGCACGCCGACATAAGCCTGCACGAAGCGCTTCCAGGGGGCCGGCGACACGCAGCGCAGGCCGATCGAGATGCGCCCGCGCAGTTCGGTGCCCGGCGCCAGGAAGGCCTCGGGCGCGTCGCAGGGCGGCAGGTTGCGCGCGGCCAGCAACTGCAGGGAGATCTCGCCGGGCAGGCCCCTGGACTGGGTCTGCACCAGGCGTTCGATGGCCAGCCGGCTGGCCTCGGGCAGCGGTTCGGCCGGCTGGCCGGCCACGGCCGCGCCCGGACCGGCAACCACGGCCATGGTCGCCACGGCAAGTGCCAGGCGGCGAATCTGAATACGAAGCGTGTAGTCGTGCATTGGGACCCCGGGGTCGGTGCGGTCATTCTAGGAATGCAGCCCCGCGCCGGAAGTGATGAAGTGCAGGCCAAACCCCCCGCTGTTCGGCCCATTGCGAACGCGCCTCGTGCATAGACTTGCTTTCCATCTGTCGCCAGCCCCCGCCGGGTGTGGCGTCGCCAAAAGGATGGAGCTTTCATGATCGACAAGCTGGATGCGGCGCTGGGCTTTCAGCGCGAGGCGCTCAACCTGCGCGTGCAGCGCCAGGAGGTGCTGGCCGCCAACATCGCCCACGCCGACACGCCCAACTACAAGGCGCGCGACTTCGACTTCGCCAGCCGCCTGAGCCAGGCGGTGGAGCAGGGCCGCAGGTCGGATTCCTTCTCGCTGTCCACCACCTCCGCGCGCCACCTGGCCGGGCAGGCCGCCAGCATGCCCGACCACGACCTGCTGTATCGCGTGCCTTCGCAGTCGAGCATCGACGGCAACACGGTGGAAATGGATGCCGAGCGCGTCAACTTCGCCGACAACGCGCTGCGCTACGAATCCAACCTGACGGTGCTGGGTTCCAAGATCAAGACGCTGCTGGCCGCCGTGCAGCAATAACAAAGCAAGGACCCAGGCCCCATGCCCATGAACATCTTCCACGTTGCCGGCTCCGCCATGGCGGCGCAGTCGCAGCGCATGAACGTCACGGCCAGCAACATGGCCAACGCCGACAGCGTGGCCGGCCCCGACGGCCAGCCCTACCGCGCCAGGCAGGTGGTCTTCCAGGTGGATGCCGACTCGCGCGACGACGTGGGCGGCGTGCGCGTGGCCTCGGTGGTGGAGGATGCCTCGCCCCTGCGCACCGTGTACGACCCGAAGAACCCGCATGCCAATGCCGAGGGCTATGTGAGCCTGCCCAACGTGAACGTGGTGGAGGAGATGACCAACATGATCTCCGCATCGCGCAGCTACCAGGCCAACGTCGAGGTGCTCAACACCGCCAAGACGCTGATGGTCAAGACGCTCAGCGTCGGGCAGTAGCGGCCCGGCCGTCCCTTTTTCAGATCACCTGTTTCAACGCCCGCCGTGAGCGCGGGCCCGAGGAGCCTTTTTCGTCATGGCCGTCAGCGACACCACTTCCGCCGCATCCGCTGCCTCCGCCAACGCGGCGGCAGCGGCCATGGGCAACGCCACCTCCAGCGCCGACATCGAGCAGCGCTTTCTCAAGCTGCTGGTGACGCAGCTCAACAACCAGGATCCGCTCAACCCCATGGAAAACGCCGAGCTCACTTCGCAGCTGGCGCAGATGAGCACGGTGAGCGGCATCGAGAAGCTCAACAGCGCCCTGTCGGGCCTGGTGAGCCAGAGCAGCGCCAGCCAGGTGCTGCAGGCCGCCTCGATGATCGGCTACTCGGTGCTCTCGCCGGGCAACGAGCTGACCGTGTCCAAGGACCAGGCGGCCGTGCCCTTTGCGGTGGAGCTGCCGTCGTCCGCCTCCGATGTGAAGGTGGTCGTCACCGACGCCGCCGGCAAGACCGTCCGCACCATGGAGCTGGGCACCCTGCCTTCGGGCGTGAACGGCGTCACCTGGGACGGCAAGAACGACGCCGGCGATGCCGTGGCCGAGGGCAGCTACCGCTACAGCGTGGTGGCCGCCAACGGCGGCGTGGCGGTCAACGCCACGGCGCTGAGCTTCTCGCAGGTGGCGGCCGTCAAGCAAAGCGGCGGCAGCGTGGCGCTGGAGCTCACGGCCGGCCGAAGCATCGGCCTGGCGGACGTGCGCATGTTCCTCTGAGGCCGCGCCGCTTCTCATTTCTTCTCCCGAACCGAACAGAACAGAACCCAAGGAACCACACATGAGCTTCTCCCAGGGCATCAGCGGCCTGTCGGCCGCCGCCGCGAACCTCGACGTCATCGGCAACAACATCGCCAACTCCGGCACCATCGGCTTCAAGTCGGCCGCCGCCACCTTTGCGGACGTGTACGCCGGCTCGCGCGTCGGGTTGGGCGTTGCGGTGTCGGGCGTGGTGCAGAACTTCGCGCAGGGGTCGGTGCAGTCCAGCTCGCGTCCGCTGGACGTGGCCATCCTCAACGGCGACGGGTTCTTCCGCCTGGCCAGCGAAAGCGGCGAGGTCATGTACTCGCGCAACGGCCAGTTCACCCGCGACAAGGACGGCTTCATCGTCAACTCGGCCGGCCTGCGCCTGACGGGCTACGGCGTGTCGGCCAACGGCACCATCAACGGCGGCACGCCCGGCGCGCTGCAGATCCAGACGGCGGCGATGAACCCGAACGCCACCACCGCGATCGACGCGCAGTTCAACCTCGATTCGCGCAGCGTGACCCCCACGGCCACGCCCTTCGACGCCAACGACTCGAGCACCTACAACTATTCGAACGCGCTCGGCCCCATCTACGACTCGCTGGGCAATCCGCACGAGCTGGGCGCCTTTTTCGTGAAGACGGGCGCGGGCACCTGGGACGTGTACGCCACTGCGGACGGTGCGCCGCTCAACGGCGGCGCGGCCATCAGCACGCTGAGCTTCGACGCCAACGGCAACATGACCGCGCCGGCCAGCGGCGGCTTCAACATCGCCGGGCTGACCTTCCCCAACGGCTCGGCGCCGCTGAACATGGCCGTGGACCTGCGCGGCACCACCCAGTTCGGCAACGTGAACGCCGTGAACAAGCTGGGCCAGGACGGCTACACCTCCGGCCAGCTCACGTCCTTCTCGATCAACGAGGACGGCACCATCACCGGCAAGTACTCCAACGAGCAGACCAAGCTGCTCGGCCAGGTGGTGCTCTCTTCCTTCGCCAACCCCAACGGCCTGGAGCCCAAGGGCGACAACGTGTGGGCCGAGACGCTGGCCTCGGGCCAGCCGCTCACCGGCACGCCGGGCGCGGGCACCAAGCAGGGGGCGCTGGCCTCGGGCGCGCTGGAGTCCTCCAACGTGGACCTGACCTCCGAGCTGGTCAACCTCATCGTCGCGCAGCGCACCTACCAGGCCAACGCGCAGACGGTGAAGACGCAGGACCAGGTCATGCAGACCCTGATGAACATCCGCTGAGCGGACCGGACAGGAGCGCGCAGTGGATCGCATGCTGTACGTCGCCATGAGCGGCGCCAAACAGGCCATGGAGCAGCAGGCCGTGGTGGCCCACAACATGGCGAACGTGTCGACGCCCGGCTTCCGGGCGCAGGTCAACGCCTTCCGCGCGGTGCCGGTGGTGGGCGAAGAGGCGCGCACCCGCGCCTTCGTGGTGGCCACCACGCCCGGTGCCGACTTCCGCCATGGCCAGCTCACCGACACCGGCCGCGCGCTGGACGTGGCGGTGCAGGGCGAGGGCTGGCTGGCGGTGCAGGCCGCCGACGGCAGCGAGGCCTACACCCGCGTGGGCAACCTGCAGGTGGGCGCCGACGGGCAGCTGCTCACCATGGGCGGCCTGCCGGTGCTGGGCGATGCCGGCCCGATGGCCGTGCCGCCGGGCGCCGAGGCGCAGGTGGGGGCCGACGGCCTGGTCACCGCGCGCGGCATGGGCGACCCGCTCACCGGCGTGGGCGACGTGGGCCGGCTCAAGCTGGTCAACCCGCCCACCACCGACCTGGTGCGCGGCGACGACGGCCTGTTCCGCATGCGCGATGGGCTGCCGCCCGCCGAAGCCGACCCGGCCGTGCGCCTGGTCAGCGGCGTGATCGAGGGCAGCAACGTGAACCCGGTCGAAGCGATGGTGGACATGATTTCCAACGCCCGCCGCTTCGAGCTGCAGATGAAGTCCATCCAGAGCGCCAACGAAGGCGCGCAATCGGCCAACAAGCTGCTCGCCTACGGCTGAGCAGCAACCCCCAACAACGAGAGAAATCCTTTCCCATGATCCGTTCCCTCAGCATTGCCAAGACCGGCCTGGACGCGCAGCAGACGCAGCTGGACGTCGTCTCCAACAACCTGGCCAACGTCGGCACCACCGGCTTCAAGCGCAGCCGCGCGGTGTTCGAAGACCTGATGTACCAGAACCTGCGCCAGGTGGGCGGCCAGACCTCGGACCAGACGCGCCTGCCTTCGGGCCTGCAGGTGGGCACCGGCGTGCGCGTGGTGGCCACCGAGCGCATTCATGCGCAGGGCAACCTCACCAAGACCGAGAACCCGAAGGACGTGGCCATCAACGGCCAGGGCTTCTTCCAGATCCAGATGCCCGACGGCACCACCGCCTACACGCGCGACGGCTCCTTCCAGGCCGACGCCGATGGCCAGCTGGTGACCGCCAGCGGCTTTCTCATCCAGCCGGCCATCACGCTGCCGCAGAACACCACCAGCCTCACCATCGGCCGCGACGGCATGGTGTCGGTCACGCAGGCGGGCAGCAGCAACACGGTGCAGGTGGGGCAGCTGCAGCTGGCGACCTTCCTGAACCCGACCGGCCTGCAGAGCCTGGGCGAGAACCTGTATGCCGAAACCGATTCGTCCGGCGCGCCCAACCAGGTGAACCCGGGCGTGGACGGCGCGGGCATCCTGAGCCAGGGCTATGTGGAAGCGTCCAACGTGAACGTGGTGGAAGAGCTGGTCAACATGATCGCCACCCAGCGCTCCTACGAGATCAACAGCAAGGCGGTGCAGGCGTCGGACCAGATGCTGCAGCGGCTGTCTCAGCTATGAGCCTTGTCAGGCGGCTCCTCGCTTCGCTGGCGGCGCTGCTCGCGGTCGGCTGCACGCAGATTCCGCGCGAGCCGATCACGCAGCAGCCGATGACGGCCCGCGCCGACGCGCAGATGGCCGCACGCGGCCAGTCCCGCAGCGGCTCCATCTTCCTGGGGGGTGGGCGCAGCAACGGCCTGTTCGAGGACAACCGCCCGCGCAACGTGGGCGACATCCTCACCATCGTCATCGCCGAGCGCATGAACGCCACCAAGACCTCGGGCGCA
>NZ_BCUU01000005.1 GCF_001591385.1 Variovorax soli NBRC 106424 | reverse complement strand
TGGGGCGGCCCGTCGAGGCGCCCGAGCGCATGGGCGAGCCACCGCCGCCCGGGCTGCATGCCGCCGTGCATGCCCACCTGGCGAGCGCGCCGTCCAGCCTGATGGCGGTGCAGCTCGAAGACCTGCTGGGCCAGCCCGAGCAGGCCAACATGCCCGGCACCGTGGGCGAGCATCCCAACTGGCGCCGCAAGTACTCGGCGGACCTGCAGACCCTGTGGCAGTCCCCGCCGCTGCGGCAGGTGATTGCCGCGGTGGCCGACGCCCGCCCGCAGCGCAGCGCCGCGACCATTCCGCGCGCCACCTACCGGCTGCAGCTGCACAAGGACTTCGGCTTCGACGCGGCGGCGGCCGTCGTGCCGTACCTGGCGCGGCTGGGCATCAGCCATGTGTACTGCTCGCCGATCCACCGCGCGCGGCCCGGCAGCCTGCACGGCTACGACGTGGTGGCGCATGACGAGATCAGCCCCGAGCTGGGCGGCATGCCGGCCTGGCGGCGCCTGTGCGATGCGCTGCAGCGGCACGGCATGGGCCAGCTGATCGACCTGGTGCCCAACCACATGGGCGTGATCGGCGGCGACAACGCCTGGTGGAACGACGTGCTGGAAAAGGGCGAGGCCTCGCTGTACGCCGGCTTCTTCGACATCGACTGGCATGCCGCCACGCCGGGCCTGGCCGGCAAGGTGCTGCTGCCCGTGCTCGGCGTGCCCTATGGCGAGGCGCTGGCGCGCGGCGAGCTGAGCCTGGCCTACGAGCGCGAGCACAACCGCTGGAGCGTGCGCTACTTCGAGCACCGCTTTCCGATAGCGCCCGACAGCCTCTTCAAGCGCCTGCAGGACACGCTGGCCGGCGGCGACGAGGCGGCGCTGCAGCGCGAGATCGACGCCATCAACGCGCCGGAGGGCTGCGACAGCCTGCATGCGCTGATGGACTCGCAAGCCTGGCGCCTGGCGCATTGGCGCTGCGCGGCCGACGAGATCAATTACCGGCGCTTCTTCGACGTGAACGAGCTGGCGGCCCTGCGCACCGAGCGCGCGGACGTGTTCGAGGCCACGCACGGCCTGGCGCTGGACCTGGCGGCGGCCGGCTGGGTCGACGGGCTGCGCATCGACCATCCGGACGGCCTGTTCGATCCGGCCGGCTACTTCGCGCGGCTGCAGTCGGGCCATGCGGCCCGGCTGGTGGCCAGCGGCAAGCCGCTGCGGCCGCTGTACGTGGTGGCGGAAAAGATCGCCGCGGCGGGCGAGGACGTGCCCGTGGCCTGGCCGATTCACGGCACCACCGGCTATCGCTTTGCCAATGTGGCCAACGGCGTGCTGGTGGACCCGCGCGCGGCAGCGCCGCTGGTGGCGCTGTGGCACGCGTTCACCGGCAACCGGCAGGACTTTGCCGAGGTGGCGTACGAGGCGCGCCTGTCGGTGGCCACCGGCACGCTGGCTTCCGACCTGGAGGTGCTGGCCCGCACGCTGCACGCCATCGCCAAGGCGGACCGGCGCACGCGCGACCACACGCTCAACGGCCTGCGCGAGGCCATCGCGGCCGTGGCGGCGGGCATGCCGGTCTACCGCACCTACAACGGCGAAGAGGCAAGCGAGCAGGACGTGCGCGTCGTCGACCAGGCCATCGCCACCGCGCGCGAACGCGTGCAGCGGCTCGAGCCGAGCCTGTGGGCCTTTTTGCGCGAAGCCTTGCTGGGCCGCTGCGTGGCAGGTGCGTCGCCGCAACTGCTGCCGGATGTGCAGCGCTTTGCGCGGCGCTTCCAGCAGTACAGCGCGCCGGTGGCCGCCAAGGGCGTGGAGGACACGGCCTTCTACCGCTACTTTCCGCTCAGTTCGCTCAACGAGGTGGGCGGCGAGCCGGACCGCATCGGCCTGACGGTGCTGGCCTTTCACGAAGCCAGCCTGGACCGCCAGCGCCGCTGGCCGCACACCATGCTGGCCACCTCGACGCACGACAGCAAGCGCTCGGAGGATGTGCGCCTGCGCATCGACGTGCTGTCGGAGCGGGTGGACGCCTGGCGCGATGCGGTCATGCGCTGGCGCGAGATGAACGCACCGCTGCACGCGGGTGTGCTTCCGGCGCACGAATACCTGTTCTACCAGACGCTGGTGGGCGCGCTGCCCGTTACCTCGGCGCCGGCCACGGATTTCGTGGCGCGCATGACGGGCTACATGCACAAGGCTGCGCGCGAGAGCAAATGGGGCACCAGCTGGACGCAGCCCGACACGGCCTACGAAGCGGCGCTGGAAGGCTTTGTGCGTGGCGCGCTGGCGGAGGAGGGCGGCAATGCGTTCCTGCCCGACCTGCTGGACTTCGTGCATGCCATCGACGCCTTCAGCGCCCTCTCGGGCCTGAGCCTGGCCCTGCTCAAGTTCGGCTCGCCGGGCGTGCCGGACGTGTACCAGGGCTGCGAGCTGATCGAGCGCAGCCTGGTCGACCCCGACAACCGGCGCCCGGTGGACTATGCGCTGCGCGAGCGCACGCTCGACGGATTGCAGCAGCTGGCGCAGGCCGAGGACCTGCCCGCGGCCGTGCTGCGCCTGGTCGAGCAGGCCCCCGATGGTCGCGCGAAGATGTGGGCCGGCTGGCGGATGCTGAAGCTGCGCGAGCGGATGCCGGCGCTGTTCCAGCTGGGCAGCTACGAGGCCCTCGAAACGGGCGGCCTTCATGCCGAGCATGTGGTGGCCTTCCTGCGCCGGCACGAAGGCCGTTGCGTGCTGGTGATTGCGGTGCGCCTGTTCGCCGCACTCGCGACGGCGGTGAGCGGCGACTCGAACGCACGGGCCCCCGCCTGGCGCGGCGCCGCCTGGGGCGACACGTGCGTGCGGCTGCCTGCGGATCTGGCCGGCTGCAGGATGACGGATTGCTTGACGGGCCAGGTGCGCACGCTCGGCCCTGAAATGCCGCTGGCCGAGTTGCTCACGCACTTCCCGGGCGCGGTGCTGGTGAACGAGGCGGCCCCGCGCACCTGACGCGGCCGGCCGGCCCGTTTCAGAGCGCGTTGATCGGTATCTTGAGGAAGGACACGCCGTTGTCTTCCTTGGGCGGCATCTCGCCGGCGCGCACATTCACCTGAACGGCGGGCAGGATCAGCACCGGCATGTCCAGCGTGGCGTCGCGCCGCGTGCGCATGGCCACGAAGTCGTCCTGCGAAACGCCCTCGCGGATGTGGATGTTCTTCTCGCGCTCTTCGGCCACCGTGGTCTCGAACGCGACCGGCCGGCCTTCGGGCGGATAGTCGTGGCACATGAAGAGGCGCGTCTGCGGCGGCAGCGCCAGGATCCTGCGCACGGAGGCGTACAGCGTGTGCGCGTTGCCGCCGGGAAAGTCGCAGCGCGCCGTGCCGACGTCGGGCATGAAGAGCGTGTCGCCCACGAACACCGCGTCGTCACCGATGCGGTAGGCCACGTCCGCCGGCGTGTGGCCGGGAACGTGCAGCACCTCGGCCCGCAGCTCGCCGATGCGGAAGACCTCGCCGTCCTTGAACAGGTGGTCGAACTGCGAGCCGTCCTGCGCAAAGCCGGGCTCGAGGTTGAAGATGCCCTTGAAGACCTTCTGCACGGCGGTGATGTGCTCGCCGATGCCGGTGCGCCCGCCCAGGCGCTGCTTGAGATAGGGCGCGGCGCTGAGGTGGTCGGCATGGGCATGCGTCTCCAGGATCCACTCGACCCGCAGGTTCTGGTCCTGCACGTAGTCGATCACCTTGTCGGCCGACGCGGCGCGGGTGCGGCCCGACTTGGGGTCGTAGTCGAGCACCGAGTCGACGATGGCGCAGGCCGTGCCCGGTCCGTTGTGGACGACGTAGGTGACGGTCCAGGTGGCGGGGTCGAAGATGCCGTGGACCTGGGGCTTGGACATGGCGGGAACTCCTTCAGTTTGCTTGACGCTAATATATTGCAAGATATATTGTTATTCAATAGAATATCGCTTCAGAAACTGAAACTGATATCCATCCACACCATGGCCGCCTTGCCGCTTTCCCTCGAACAGATGCAGTCGGCCGCGCGCGAGGCGTGCGGCCTGCTGAAGGTGCTGTCCAACCCCGACCGGCTGCTGATCCTGTGCTACCTCTCGCAGGGCGAGGCCCGCGTGGGCGAGCTGGAGGAGGGGCTGGGCATCGTGCAGCCCACCTTGTCGCAGCAACTCACCGTGCTGCGCGAGGAAGAGCTGGTCAACACCCGGCGCGAGGGCAAGAACATCTACTACTCGCTGGCCAGCGACGAGGCCGTGGCCGTCATCCAGACCCTGTACGCCCAGTACTGCAAGCCCGCCGCGGCCAGGGGCCGTGCGCGCACCGCATCCAAGGCAAAGACGAAGGAGTAAGCAAGCGCCATGACCATCGACTGGACCCACTTCACGCCCTGGGCGTCCCTGGCCGGCGGCCTGGTGCTCGGCCTGGCGGCGGCCGTCTTCATCCTGTTCAGCGGCCGCATCCTCGGCATCAGCGGCATCGTGGGCGGCCTGCTTTCGCCGCGCGCGGGGGATGCGGGTTGGCGCATCGCATTCCTGCTGGGCATGCTGGCCGCGCCGGTGACTTTTTCCTGGATCGCGCCCGCAGGCCTGGTGCCGGCGCCGCGCATCGAAGCCGGCTATGGCGCCGTCGTGGCGGCCGGCCTGCTGGTGGGCTTCGGCACCCGGCTGGGCTCGGGCTGCACCAGCGGCCACGGCGTGTGCGGGCTGTCGCGCCTGTCGCCGCGCTCGCTGGTGGCCACACTGGCCTTCATGGGCGCGGGCTTTCTCACCGTCTTCCTGATCCGTCACCTGTGAGGAGTTCCGTCATGCGACGCACCATCGAATTTCTTGTCGGCCTTGTGTTCGGCTGGGGCCTGCTGCTGTCGGGCATGACTGACCCGGGCAAGGTCCAGGGCTTCCTCGACCTGTTCGGCCACTGGGATCCTTCGCTTGCGCTCGTGATGGGCGGGGCGATTGCCGTGGGCATCTTCGCCTTCGCGCTGGCCAGGCGCCGAACCAGCGCCATCCTGGGCGGTCCGATCCGGCTTCCTGCTTCCAATGAGATCGACAGGCGCCTGATCGCCGGCTCGCTGATCTTCGGCGCGGGCTGGGGCCTGGCGGGCTTCTGCCCCGGGCCGGGCATCGTGGCCATGGCCGCGGGCGAGATCAAGGCGGCGGTCTTCGTGGCCGCGATGCTGGTGGGCATGCTGGGCTTGCAGCTGCTGGATCGCAGGGGCGGCGCCAAGGCGGCGCAGGCCGGCGCGGCGCGCTGAGGCAGGCGCGCCGCGCGGGCGCGCCTGGCTTCTTGCCCTGCCTCTGTCTGTGCTACTTCGCCCGGTTGATGCGCGCGAAGGGTCCGGTCACCGCGTAGGTGATGCCCGGCTCCTGGGTGCTGAAGAACAGCGTCTTGGCATCGGGCGAGAACACCACGCCGACGAACTCGCTGATGTCTTCGGATGCCGGCGTGACGATGTCGCGGCGGTTGCGCGCCAGCAGCGAGGTGCTGCCGTCCGGCGCCACGGCCAGGATGTTCTGGCCGCCGGCCGAGTCCTCGGCCAGGATCAGGCCGCCGTAGGGCGAGACGGTGATGTTGTCCGGCTGGTCGGGCACCGAGTCTTCCGCGCCGCCGCCGGCGGGGCCGGCGTAGGGGAAGTACACCTCCAGCGTCAGCGTGCCGGCCTGCGGGTCGAGCGCCCACACCTGCCCGTCGTGGCGGCCGCCCGAGCCGTCGCTGGGCGAGGCGTACGAGCACACGATGTAGGCCTTGCCATTGCCGAACCAGGCGCCCTCGAGCTTGCGGCTGCGGGTGGCCACCGGTGCGCTCGGGTTGGCGGCATGGCGGAACTGCTTGCGCGTCGAGGTGACGGCCGCCAGCGGATCGTTGACCGCCAGCCAGCCCACCTGGAGCATCGTGCCGACCACGCTGTAGACCGAGAGGTCGGCCACCGGCCCGTTGCCGTCGCGGGCCTGCAGCGCGAACAGGCTGCCGCCTGCGCGCAGGTTGCCGTAGCCGGGGTTCGGGTTGTTGGGCACGCACTTGTACAGCAGCCCATGCGGATTGCTGGCGTCTTCGGTGAGGTAGACCTCGCCGGTGCGCGGGTCGATCACCGCGGCCTCGTGGGCGAAGCGGCCCAGGCCGGCGAGCGGGAAGGGATTGCGGTTGTTCTGCGGGTCGAAGGGGTCGACCTCGAAGACGAAGCCGTGGTCCTTGAGGGCGCCGTTGGCACCCATCTTGACCTCGGTCTCCTCGCAGGTCAGCCAGGTGTTCCAGGGCGTGACGCCGCCGGCGCAGTTGTTGAAGGTGCCGGCCAGGCTCACGTACTCGTCGGTCTTCCTGCCGTGCTTGTCGAGCACCACGGTGGAGGTGCCCCCGTTGGCCGCGTACAGCGTCGCGCCGTTCACGACGCGCGTGCCGGCGTCGTAGATGAAGGCCGGGTCGGTGACCGCGTCCTGCGTGGGCGCGCCGATGGCGGTGGCTGTCGCGCCCTGCTCGTGGTTGCGCACCATGAAGATGGACTTGTCCGGGCCGGAGAAGGTGCCGGTGCCGTCGAAGCGGCCGGGCAGGCGCTTGCCGTTGGGCATGGTTTCGCCCACGCGCGAAACGACGGTGTACGAGAAGCCGGGAGGCAGGTCCAGCAGCCCGGCGGGGTCGGTGATCAGTTCGCCGTAGGCGCCTGCGGTGGGGCTGCCGTTGCCGGTAGCGAAAGCGGAGGCTGAGGCGGAGGTGCCGGCGATCAGCGCGGCAAGGTTGCCGGTGGCGGCAAGACCGGCGCCGACCGCCGAGCGGCCCAGCAGGTTTCTTCGGGTCAAGGTCATGGGAGGAGGCTCCTTCAGTGTCGTCGTCATCGGTGGGACAGTCAATTTAGGAGCCGCGCATGACGGTTCGGTGACGCCGCGCGGGGCGCGTCGCACGCTACGGCGCCAGTTCGGCCTGGATCTCTTCCAGCCGGCGCCCGCGCGTCTCGACCCCGCTGCGCACGAGCAGGGCGGCCGCCATCGCCATCGGGACGGCAATGGCAACCGCCGACAGCGACAGGTGGCCGAACATCCCCAGCACCCCGAGGCCCGCGCCGAGGATGCCGCCGGCCTTCGAGCTGGCGGCGATGACGCCGGAGCCGGTGCCGCGCAGGCGCACCGGATAGATCTCGGCCGCATACGGAATGAGCATGGCGATCACGCCGCTGGAGCTGAACAGCAGCAGGCCGGTGGCGGCCACCACGGCCGCCGGCGAGGCCACCTGCAGCGTGCCGAGCGCCGCGAACAGCAGCAGCGCGCCGGCCGTGAGCGCGACGAAGAGCACCAGCGCCTTCACGCTGCTCCAGCGGTGGTACAGCCAGATGACCAGCGCCGTGCCCGGCAGCGCCAGCAGGGCAGAGCGCGCGAGCAGGGCATTGGCCGCCGCCGGGGCCATGCCCATCGCGCCGAGGTTGGTCGGCAGCCACAGCAGGAAGCCGAAATTCACCAGGCCCCAGGCCAGCCCCGCGACGATCAGGCCCCAGGTGATGCGGGCGTGCGGGCCGCGCAGGAGGGTGCCCAGTTCGGCGGGCGGTGCTTCGGGTTCGGCCACCACCGCATCGCTGGCCGCAGCGCCCGCCGCATCGCGGCCGGAAAAGCGGGCCAGCACGGTGCGCGCCGCGTCGAACAAACCCGCATTCGCCAAAAAGCGCGGCGACTCCGGGATGTAGCGCCCGAGCAGGATGATCAGCAGGCCCGTCGGCAAGCCCAGCAGCCACAGCGCGCGCCAGCTGAACAGCGGCACCAGCAGGTCGGCCGCGCCGGCGGCCATCAGGTAGCCGGCCGAGGTGCCCACGCCGCCCAGCGCCACCAGCAGCCAGCCGCGGTGCGCGGCCGGCACCGTCTCGGCCATGAGCGTGAAGGCGATGGGCAGCAGGCCCCCGGCGGAGGCGCCCATCAGGAAGCACATCGCCAGGTTCCAGCCGAAGGCGGGCATGGCGCCGCAGATGGCGGTGCCGATGAACATCAGCGCCGACAGCAGGATGGCCGAGCGCCGCCCGAACACATCCGCGAGCCGCCCCCAGACGATGGAGCCCACCGTGGTGCCGGTGAGCGCCACCAGCGCCAGCACCCCGGCGGTTTCCTTGCTGATGCCGTATTCGCGCGTCATGCCCGGCATGACGAAGCCCAGGGTGGCGGGCTTGAGCACGTCCACCGCCAGCGCGACGACCAGTACCACCACCAGCTTCCAGTGCTCGCGGTTGAGCGCAACGCCGTCGGCCAGGTGGAACTGCAGGTGCGGCTGCGCGGGGTGCAGGCTGCGCCGCAGCTGCGCGATGCGCGGCAGCAGGCCATAGGCCGCCAGCAGCACGCCCAGCGGGATCAGCGCCATGCCCACGAGCATGGGCGCGTCCATCGCCATGCCCACCATCTCATAGCCCGTGTGGCGGCCCATGAGGAACATGGGCGCATGCGCGAGCACGCCGCCGATGATGGCGCAGCAGCCGATCCAGAAGGCCAGGGGATGGTGCAGGGAGAAGTCGCGGGAGGAGGACAAGGCGGGTGGGTCGCTGAAAAAAAGACAGGCGCGATCCTAGCGTTGAAGAAGAAGGCGCACGCCGCTTGCCGGCCTGGTCCGACCCCGGGGCCCGGGGCGGCCATGGAATATTTGACCCTGCCCCAGCCTGCAGTCACTGCATCGCACCGCCCCTCATGACATCCGCCCGCCGATCCCCAGCACGACGTCATCTCCCGGCCTATGCGCTGTGCCTTGCCATGGTCGCGGGCTGCGGCGGGGGAGGGGGTGGCGGCAACGGCAACGGGAGCCCGCCGCCCGACAGCCCTTCGACCGTCCAGGACGCAGCCGATTCGACCCTGGTGACCAGCGTGCCGGCACCCACCTACGCCGCGGGTTCGGAAGAACTCAAGGCCTTCAGCCTGCTCAACGCAGAGCGGGCACGCTGCGGCTTCGGTCTGCTCAGGCAGAGCACGGCGCTGGACCAGGCGGCCCGCGGCCACGCCTTCTACCAGCTCTACAACAACATCTCGGGCCACTTCCAGTCGGCGACCGACCCGCACTTCACGGGCACCAACCCTGGCACGCGCGCCGAGGCCGCCGGCTACAACTACTCGGAGGTCCAGGAAAACATCATCGACTTCCGCAGCACAACCAACCTGGCCAACTACGGGCCGAAATCCGTGCGAGGCCTGCTGAGTGCGCCTTATCACGCGTTGTCGATGCTGCGCGGCATGCTCGATGTCGGCATCTCGGTGATGAATTCGGACGCCACCGGCACCACCGCCACCCATGGCCCCCGCATCATCGGGCAGTTCGACGCCGGCGTGATGCAAGGGTCGGCGACACAGAAGCCTGGCAGCGCGGTGGTGCTCACTTATCCCTGCGAAGGCAGCACGGATGTGAAGTACGAGCTGCGCGGCGAGTCGCCCAATCCCGTCCCCGGTCGCGACCTGAACACCAATCCCGTGGGCCAGGGCGTGATGGTGATGGTGCGCGAGGGCCAGATCCTGAACGTGACCTCCGCCGCCATGGTCAGGACCTCGGACGGCACCCCGGTGGCCCTGCGGCCCGTGATGACCCAGGCCAACGACCCGAACGGCCGCATCGGATCCAACGAGGCGGTGGTCCTGCCGGACGCGCCGCTGCTTGCTGGCACCCAGTACACGGTGACCCTGTCGGTGACCAACCAGACGGCCACGGGTCCCCGGCAAGGGCCGCTGACCAGCACCGGCACGAATCCGATGATCACAAGCAACAGCACCGGCGCGGTGAGCCTGAAGCCCTTCACTTTCACAACCGCAGGTGCGTCCTGAGCCGAGTCCGACCAAGCGACAGGGCCCGCGCAATGCGGGCTTTTTTTTTGCCTGGCGCAGGTCCGGCCCGATGCTCCAAAACCCTGATTGATTTAATTATTGATGCCAATACGATCAAGCACATCAAATCCGCATCAAGCATGTCCGCCGCACCCACCATCGCCGACATCGCCCGCACCGCGGGGGTGGGCACGGCCACGGTGGATCGGGTGCTCAATCGTCGCCCGGGGGTGAACGCCGAAACGGTCCAGAAAGTCCTGCAGGCTGTCGAGGAGTTGGGGGCGCCGCAGCAGCAGCCCGGCCGCCCGCGCAAGAGCGCCAACGCCCGCTTTGCCTACGTGCTGCCGGCCGAGGAGACGCCTTTCTTCGAGCTGGTGGAGCGCCAGATCGCCCAGTCCGCCAGCGACTTCCGGCATGCCCACATCACCGAGGTCACGCATCGCATCGACGCGGCCGACCCGGCGCGTTTCGCCGAGCAGCTGGCCGAGGTGGCCGACTGCGACGGCGTGGCGCTGCTCGCGCCCGACCTGCCGCCCATCAAGCGCGCGGTGAACGAGCTGGTGCGCGCCGGCGTGCACGTGGTCACCCTGTTTTCCGACGTGGCCGGCTGCATGCGCGAGACCTACATCGGCGCCGACAACCGCGCCGCCGGCCGCACGGCCGGGCTGCTGCTGGGCCGCATGGCCGGCCAGCAGAAGCGCCGCGACGTGCTGCTGCTGTCGTCGCAGGCCACGCGGCTGTCCTCCGAGATCGAGCGGCGCATCGGCTTCGCGCAGGTGCTGGAAGAACGCTTTCCCGAACTCACCATGCTGCGCACCGCCGACCTGCCGGCCGACGACGACGGTGCCTGCGAGGCCCTCCTGCAAATACTCAAGAGCGAGATCGAGCCCGAGCGCGTGGCGGGCATCTACAACGTGGGCTCCGGCAGCGCCGGCGTCGCGCGCGCGCTGGCGCAGGCGGGCCTCACGGCCAAGGCCGGCGTGGTGGCGCACGACTTCACCGACGCCCATGCCTCGCTGCTGGGCGCCAACCATCTTTCCTATGTGCTGCACCAGGACATCCACTACTGCGTGCAGACGGCGGGCCGCGTGCTGCGCGCCCTTTGCGAGAACGTGCGCGGCGCGCTCAACGTGGTGCAGCCGCGAATCGAGATCCTGACGGCCGAGAACCTTCACTGAGGAACACCAAGGCGCGGCTGCCCGGTAAGTGCCTGAACCCGAAACTTTTTGGAGACTTCAAATGAATCTGCTCCCGAAAAAGATGTTGCCGGGGATGGTCGCCCTGGCCGCCGTCACTGCCATGGGCCTGGCCAGCACCGCGGTGCGCGCGCAGGACAAGACCATCACGCTGTGCTGGGCCGCCTGGGACCCGGCCAATGCGCTGGTCGAGCTGTCGAAGGACTTCACCGCCAAGACCGGCGTGAAGATGAAGTTCGAGTTCGTCCCCTGGACCAACTTCGCCGACCGCATGCTCAACGAGCTCAACTCCAAGGGCAAGCTGTGCGACCTGATCATCGGCGACAGCCAGTGGATCGGCGGCGCGGCGGAGCAGGGCCATTACGTCAAGCTCAACGACTTCTTCGCCAAGGAAGGCATCAAGATGACCGACTTCGCGCCGGCCACCGTGGTGGGCTATGCGCAGTGGCCGAAGAACAGCCCCAACTACTGGGCGCTGCCCGCCATGGCCGACGCCGTGGGCTGGACTTACCGCAAGGACTGGTTCGCCAGGCCCGAGCTGCAGGCCGATTTCAAGAAGCTGCACAACCGCGACCTGGCGCCCCCCAAGACCTGGGCCGAGTTCAAGCAGGTGTCGGAGTTCTTCCAGGGCAAGACCATCGACGGCAAGAAGGTCTACGGCGCCTACATCTTCACCGAGCGCGGCTCCGAGGGCATCACCATGGGCGTGACCAACGTGCTCTATCCCTTCGGCTTCAAGTACGAGGACCCGAAGAAGCCCTATGCCATGGACGGCTTCGTCAATTCGCCCGACGCGGTGCGCGGCCTGGAGTTCTACAAGGCGCTGTATAAGGGCAGCACCCCGCCGGGCCTGACCAACGCCTACATGAGCGAGGGCCTGGACGCCTTCAAGTCGGGCCAGGTGGCGATGATGATGAACTGGTTCGCCTTCTTCCCGGGCCTGTACAAGGACCCGAACGTGGGCGGCGACAAGATCGGCTTCTTCACCAACCCTTCGGACAAGACCCGCGGCGTGCAGCTGGGCGGGCAGGGCATCTCGGTGGTGTCGTACTCGGCCAACCGCAACGAGTCGCTGCAGTACATCAAGTGGTTCGCCAGCCCCGATGTGCAGAAGAAGTGGCAGGCCATCGGCGGCTCGTCGGCCGCCAAGGCGGTGCTGGACGATCCGGCCTACCCGAAGAGCTCGCCCTTTGCCCAGGCCTTCCTCGACTCCATGGGCATGGTGGTGGACTTCTGGGCCGAACCCTCGTACGCGCAGCTGCTACTGGCCATGCAAAAGCGCGCGCATGACTACGTGGTGGCCGACAAGGGCACCGCCAAGGAAGCGCTGGACGCCCTCGTGGTCGACTGGCGCAAGGTCTTCAAGGACGACGGCAAGACCTCCAAGTAAGCGAGAATGCCGTGAGCGCCATCCGCCCGCCCATCATGAAAGGCCCGCCCGCGCTCGCCACCCGCGCGGTGCATGCCACGCCGCCCGGCGTTGCGCTGCGCCTGCGCGGGCTGTCGGACAAGGCGCTCGCCTGGCTCTTCGTGGGGCCGACGATGGTGCTGCTCCTGGCCATCAACATCTTCCCGCTGGTGTGGACGATCAAGCTGTCGTTCACCAACTACCGGGCCAACCGGCCCAACGCCAACGTGATCGATGTGGGCATCGACAACTACGTGTCGGTGCTCACCGATCCGGACATCTGGGCGGCCATGCAGGCCACCGCGCATTTCCTGTTCTGGACCATCACGCTGCAAACGCTGATCGGCTTCACGCTGGCCTACCTGATCGACCGCAAGTTCCGCGGCCACGGCTTCTGGACCACGGTGATCCTCATTCCGATGATGCTGTCGCCGGCGGTGGTGGGCAACTTCTGGGCCTTTCTCTACCAGCCGCAGACGGGCCTCTTCAACTACGCCGTGGCCTTCCTCACCGGCGTGCCGCCTTCTTCCTTCGAGATGATCGGCTCGGTGAAGCTCGCGCCGTGGGCGATCATCATCGTGGACACCTGGATGTGGACGCCCTACGTCATGCTGATCTGCCTGGCGGGGCTGCGCTCCATTCCCGACTACATCTATGAAGCCGCGGAGGTCGACCGCGCATCGCCCTGGCGGCAGTTCTGGTCGATCACGCTGCCGATGGTGCTGCCTTTCATCATGCTGGCCGTGCTGTTCCGCGGCATCGAGAACTTCAAGATGTTCGACATGGTCAACCTGCTCACCTCGGGCGGGCCGGGCTCGGCCACCGAGCTGGCGTCGATCACGCTCAAGCGCGAGGCCTTCGAGAAGTGGCGCACGGGCTATTCGTCGGCGTTCGCGATCATCCTTTTCGTGGCGGTGTTCGGCCTGGCGAACATCTACGTGAAGGCCCTCAACCACGTGAAGAGTCGCTGAAAGAGGAGGGCCCCGCATGACCAGCCAAGGCATCAGCACGGCACATTCGGTGGTCGAGCCGCGCGCCGGCACGCGCTGGTTCGCGGGCACGGTGGTCGTGCTCTATGCGCTGCTCACGATGATTCCGCTGGTGTGGATCATCCTCACCGGCTTCAAGACGCCGCCGGATTCCATCAGCTATCCGCCCAAGATCCTGTTCACGCCCTCGCCGCAGGGCTACTGCAACCTCTTCAGCACGCGCTCGCGCCAGACGCCCGAGTACATTGCCGCGCTGCCGCCGGCCACCGAGACCTGCGACAAGGTGGCGCGCGCCGACAACATGGTGATTGCGGGGCCCTCGAACTACGTGCCGCGCTTCATCAACTCGCTGATCATCGCCTTCGGCTCGACCGTTCTCTCGGTGGGCTTCGGCGTGATGGCGGCCTATGCCTTCTCGCGCTTCAAGGTGCCGCTGAAGGACGACCTGCTGTTCTTCATCCTCTCCACGCGGATGATGCCGCCCATCGCGGTGGCCATTCCGATTTACCTCATGTACCGCGAGCTGGGCCTGTCGGACACGCGGCTGGGCATGATCCTGCTGTACAGCGCGGTGAACGTGTCGCTGGCGGTGTGGCTGCTCAAGGGCTTCATCGACGAGATCCCGCGCGAGTACGAGGAGGCGGCCATGGTCGACGGCTACACGCGCCTGCAGGCCTTTCGCAAGGTGGTGCTGCCGCAGGCCACCACCGGCATCGTGGCCACGTCCATCTTCTGCCTGATCTTCGCGTGGAACGAATACGCCTTCGCGGTGCTGCTCACCTCGGGCACGGCGCAGACGGCGCCGCCCTTCATCCCGATCATCATCGGCGAGGGCGGGCAGGACTGGCCGGCGGTGGCCGCGGGCACGACGCTGTTCCTCATTCCCATCCTGGTGTTCACCGTGCTGCTGCGCAAGCACCTGCTGCGCGGCATCACCTTCGGAGCGGTGCGCAAATGAACCCGTCCCCCGGTACCCCAAGACGCTGGCCGCGCTGGCTGCGGCGCGGCCCCATGGAGATGGTGGCCTGCGCGGTGATTGCCGCGGGCCTGCTGATGATGCTGCAGCCGCTGGCCATGGTGCTGTTCACCTGGTCCTTCCTGACCACGCTCGCAGGCACCGCGCTCTTCATGATCGTGTCGAAGTTCCCGGAGTAACGAGATGGCAGAAATCAGGGTCCACCATCTGCACAAGGCCTTCGCGGACTTCACCGCCGTCAAGGACTCCAGCTTCGCGGTGCGCGACGGCGAATTCTTCTGCCTGCTGGGGCCTTCGGGCTGCGGCAAGACCACCACGCTGCGCATGATCGCCGGGCTGGAGCTGCCCACTTCGGGCCAGATCTTCCTGGCCGACGAGGACGTGAGCTTCAAGCGCGCGTCGGAGCGCGACATCGCCTTCGTGTTCCAGATGTTCGCGCTCTATCCGCACATGAACGTGCGCCGCAACATTGCCTTTCCGCTGGTGACGCAGGGCATGTCCCGGGACGAGATCGCGCGCCAGGTCGAGTCGGCGGCGCGCACGCTGCGCATCGGCCACTTGCTGGACAAGCCGGTGTCGCAGCTCTCCAGCGGCGACCGCCAGCGCGTGGCGCTGGGCCGAGCCATCGTGCGCCAGCCGAAGGCCTTTTTGATGGACGAGCCGCTGGGCGCCCTGGATGCCGAGTTCCGCGAGCTGATGTGCCGCGAGCTGCGCGCCTTGCACGACCGCATCGGCGCCACGACGGTGTACGTGACGCACGACCAGATGGAGGCCATGGCCATGGCCGACGTCATCGCCATCATGAACGAGGGCGTGATCGAGCAGCTGGGCGCGCCGCGCGAGGTGTACGAATGCCCCGCCAGCGTGTTCGTGGCCGACTTCATCGGCGCGCCGGCGATGAACTTCCTGCCCTTCGAGGCGGCCTTGGTACAAGGCGAGGAGGCCATCCAGATCGGCCCCGCGAGCCTGGGCGTGCCGCGCCTTCACGAAGACGTGTCGGCCCGGGCGCTGCTGGCCGGGGTGCGGCCCGAGCATGTGCGCTTTGCCGACGATTCGGCACTGCGCGCCGAGGTGCTGGGCACCGAGTACCTGGGCACCCGCACCGTGGTGACGCTGGCCACCGCGCAGGGGGCCACCATCCGCGCCAAGGTCGACGCGGCCACGCCGGCGCGGCGCGGCGACCATGTGGGGCTGGCCTTCGATGCGCAGGCCGTTTCGCTCTTCGACGCCGCGAGCGGCCGCGCCCTGAACACTGCCCGCAACGAGGCCATGCGCACGGGAGCACGCCATGGCTGAGCTGCGCCTGACAGGCATCGGCAAGCGCTTCGGCGCCGTGCAGGCGGTGGCCGACCTGCACCTGGACATGCCCAGCGGCGAGTTCTTCGTGCTGCTGGGGCCCAGCGGCGCGGGCAAGACGACCACCCTGCGTCTGGTCGCCGGGCTGGAGCAGCCCGATGCCGGCCATGTCTACATCGGCGGGCACGACGTCACCACGCTGGCGCCGGCACTGCGCGACGTGGCTTTCGTGTTCCAGCAGTACTCGCTCTATCCGCACCTGAGCGTGTACGACAACCTCGCGTTTCCGCTGCGTTCGCCGCTGCGGCCCATGCCGGAGGCGCAGATCCGCGCCAAGGTGACGGAGGTGGCGCGCCTGCTACGCATCGAGGACAAGCTGAAGAACGCCGCCACGCGCCTGTCGGGCGGGCAGATGCAGCGCGTGGCCATCGGCCGGGCCCTGGTGCGCGACCCGCAGCTCTACCTGATGGACGAGCCGCTGTCGTCGCTCGATGCCAAGCTGCGCAACGACCTGCGGCTGGAGCTCAAGCGCATCCAGCAGGACCTGGGCGCGACCATGCTCTACGTGACGCACGACCAGATCGAGGCGATGACCATGGCCAGCCGCATCGGCGTGCTCGAAGGCGGGCGGCTGGTGCAGGTGGGCACGCCGCGCGAGATCTACGAGAACCCGAGCACCAGCCAGGTTGCGACGCGGCTGGGGTCGCCGCGCATCAATCTCTTCGCGCGCTCGCTGGTGCCGGCGGTGAATGCGCCGGGCGAGGCGGTGACGGTGGGTGTGCGCGCCGAACACCTGCGCATCCACCGCCAGTCTGCCAACGACGCGCACCGCGCCGCCCGTGTGCGCCGCATCGAGCGCCTGAGCGACCTGCACCTGGTGCACGTGGCGCCGGAAGGCAGCGACCAGGAATGGATCGTCTCCGCACCCGGCGGCGAGAGCTTTGCGCCCGACGACGCGGTGCGCATCGAGCTGCTGCGGCCGCTCTGGTTCGATGCCGCCGGGCATCGTGTGGGTGCCACCCCCGCCTGACCCCAACCTCCGGGAGACTCAATTGAAACCCAGCACCACCGACCTGATCCGCAGCGCCACCCAGACGCTGATCGACCACGTGGACGAGCTCACCGCCCTGGACCAGGCCATCGGCGACGGCGACCACGGCCTGAACATGCGGCGCGGCGCGCTCGCCATCCAGGGCAAGCTGGGCGAGATCGCCGGCCAGTCGCTCAATGGGGCGCTGCGCACGATGGGCATGACCTGCATGTCGACCATCGGCGGCTCGTCGGGCCCGGTGTTCGGCACGCTGCTCGTCACGCTGGGCAAGGAGCTGCCCGACCCGCCCGATGCGGCGGGCCTGGCCCGCTCGCTCGACGCCGCCATCCAGGCGCTCACCCGGCTGGGCAAGGCGCAGGTGGGCCAGAAGACGCTGCTGGACGTGCTGGACCCGGTGCAGAAGCTGTTGGCCGCCGGCGGCGACGACCTGGTGGAGCGCGTGCGCGCCTGCGCCTTGGCCGCGGCCGATGCCACCGCCGCGCTGGATGCCATCAAGGGCCGCGCCTCCTTCCTCGGCGACCGGGCGCTGGGCCATGTGGACCCGGGTTCGCGTTCGATGGCATTGATCATCGGCGCGATCTGTGAAAGCCTTGCTGCCCCCGCGAGCGCCGCCAAGTCTTCCCTTTCTGCCTGATCCGCCAGGCCACGCATCATGAAGAAGCTCATCAACGACGTCGAAACCATGCTGTCCGAATCGCTGGACGGCTTCACCACGGCGCATGCCGACATCGTGGCGCTGGGGGAGGGCAGCCAGTTCGTGCGGCGCCGCACGCCCAAGCCGGGCAAGGTGGCGCTGATCTCGGGCGGCGGCTCGGGCCACGAGCCGTTGCATACCGGCTTCGTCGGCCACGGCATGCTGGACGCGGCCTGCCCGGGCCAGGTCTTCACCTCGCCCACGCCCGACCAGATGCTGGCCGCCGCACAGTCGGTGGACACCGGCGCCGGCGTGCTCTTCATCGTGAAGAACTACTCCGGCGACATGATGAACTTCCAGATGGCCGCAGAGATGCTCGACTGCGACAACGAGACGGTGGTGGTGAACGACGACGTGGCGGTGGAGAACTCCACCTACACCACCGGCCGCCGCGGCGTGGCCGGCACGCTGGTGGTGGAGAAGGTGCTGGGCGCCGCCGCCGAGCGCGGCCAGTCGCTGCGCCAGCTCAAGCAGCTGGGCGACGCGGTGAACAAGGCCACTGCCTCGATGGGCGTTGCGCTCACCTCCTGCACCGTGCCGGCGGCCGGCAAGCCCACCTTCCAGATCGGCGCGGACGAAATGGAGATGGGCGTGGGCATTCACGGCGAGCCGGGCCGGCGCCGCATCAAGCTGGCCAGCGCCGACGACATCGCGCATGAACTGACGGGCGCCATCCTGAAGGACCTGTCGCTCAAGGCCGGGCAGCAGGTGCTGCTGCTGGTCAACGGATTCGGCGGCACGCCCATGCTGGAGCTCTACCTCATGGTCAACGCCGTGCACAAGGTGCTGGCCGGCCACCAGGTGAAGGTGGCGCGACACCTCACCGGCTCTTACGTCACGTCGCTGGAAATGGCGGGCTGCTCGGTGACGGTCAGTGCGCTCGACGAGGCGCAGCTGGCCTTGTGGGATGCGCCCGTCCATACCGCGGCGCTGCGCTGGGGCATGTGAAGCGGCCGGCCCCCGCCTTCAGGGCATCCAGAAGGTGCGCGGCAGCAGCGCCGGCACCAGCGAGCGGTTGAGGCGCTCGCGCCACCAGCGCAGCGCCTGGCCCTGCGCGCCGGTCTTCCATGCCAGCCAGAAGGATTCGGGCGGGCGCGGCTCCTCGGTGGGCAACTCCACCAGCAGGCCGCGCTCCAGCGCCAGGGCCACGCAGCTGCGCGGCAGAAAGCCGTGCCCCAGGCCCGCCACCTGGCAGGCGATCTTGGCCGTCATGGTCGGCACGGCAATGCGCGGCTGCCCGGCCAGCAGGCCCACCGTGCGGTCCGACAGGGTGCGGGCGCTGTCGCCCACCACGACGGCGTTGAATTCCATCAGGTCGCCGCGCCGCAAGGGCCGGCCCAGGCGCGTCAGCGGGTGGGCGGGCGCCACGCAGAAGGCGAAGTCGATGCTGCCCACCGACACCGCCTGGTAGCCGCCGCCCGCCGGGCCTTCGCCGGCCGCGATGACGATGTCGGCACGCCCTTCGCGCAGCGCCTCCCAGGTGCCGGTGAGGGCCTCGGTGCCCACGCGCAGGCGGGTGCCGCAGCGCAGGTCCTCGAAGGCGCGGATGTCTCCGATGAGCGTTTCGGTGGGAATGACCGAGTCATGCACCAGCCGCAGTTCCGACTCGTAGCCGGTGGCGATCTGGCGCAGGCGCGACTCCAGGTCGCCGGCGGCGCCCAGCAGCCAGCGGCCTTCGCGCAGCATCTCTTCGCCCGCGGCCGTGAGGCTGACCCGGGGGCCGTTGCGCTCGAACAGGGGCAGGCCCAGCTGCTCTTCCAGCTTGGCCACGGCATAGGAGATGGTGGAGGGCACCTTGTTCAGCCGCGACGCGGCCGCCGCAAAGGAGCCGTGGCGTGCAATGGCGTCGACGACTTCGATGGCTTCGAGGGTGAGCTTGAGCATGGGGCGTCTTCGGGAATGTTCGAAGATTTCGATGATAGGGGGCGAAAACTTTCGTCAAATCGGCCGGGCCAGGTGCCGATGATCGCGTCACTGCCAAGGAATTCGAATCCGAAAGCAGATCGTGAATTCAATTGAATTCTGACCCATTTCAACAGACCATCAGGAGCCTCACATGACCGTCAAAGCCACCCCCGCACCCGGCGCCACGCTGCTCTCGCCCAACGACCACACGCTGGTGATGATCGACTTCCAGTCGCAGATGGCCTTTGCCACGCATTCCATTGACGCCGTGACCCTGCGCAACAACGCGGCGCTGGTGGCCCAGGCGGCGGCCGGCTTCAAGGTGTCCACCATCCTGACCACCGTGGCCGAGAAGAGCTTCTCCGGCCCCATGTTCAGCGAGATCGGCGAGGCCTTCCCCGGCAAGGCCATGCTCGACCGCACCTCGATGAACACCTGGGAAGACGCGGCCGTCATCGAGGAGGTGAACCGCATCGGCAAGCCGCGTATCGTGCTGGCGGGCCTGTGGACCAGCGTGTGCATCGTCGGCCCGGCGCTGTCGGCGCTGGACCAGGGCTTCGAGGTCTACGTGATTGCCGACGCCTGCGGCGACGTCTCCGCCGAAGCGCACAACCGCGCCATGGAGCGCATGGTGCAGGCCGGCGCACGCCCCATGACCTCGCTGCAATACCTGCTGGAGCTGCAGCGCGACTGGGCGCGCGGCGATACCTACGAGCTCACCACCGGCATCGCGAAGAAGGTGGGCGGCGCCTACGGGCTGGGCATCACCTACGCCAAGACCATGTTCGGCGCGCACGAAGGCTGAACCGCACGCAGCGCGCATGCCAACACGCACGACACAGGCCATGAAAACCTACCTTGTCTCCCTCGCGCTGGGCCTGCTGGTCGGCGTGATCTACGCGCTGTTCCAGGTGCGCTCGCCGGCGCCGCCGGTGATCGCGCTGGTGGGGCTCCTGGGCATCCTGCTGGGCGAGCAGATTCCGCCGCTGGTCAAGCAGGCCTTCGACCACCGCCAGGCGGCGGTCTCGGGCACATGGCTGCGCGACCAGGTCAAGCCGCACATGTTCGGCGAGCTGCCCAAGTGCGCACAGCCCGGCGCCGCGGTGAAGACAGCCGATGCGGGGGCGCCTTCGCGGGGCGATCGCGCATGACCAACACCACCACCCACGCGCCCGACGCGGGCCGGCGCCGTATCCTCGGCGCGGCCGGCGCCACCACCCTGGCGGCCTCCGGCCTCATCCCGTCCCCATCCTGGAGCCAACAGCGCATGAAGAACGACGCCCAGACCCCAGACCTGATCCTTCACAACGGCCGCTTCACCACATTGGACCGCGCCAACCCCCAAGCCGACGCGGTGGCCATCCGCGAAGGCCGCTTCACCCACGTGGGCCGCAGCCGGGACATCGTGCGGCTGGCCGGGCGCGCCACCCGCGTGATCGACCTGCAGGGCAAGCGCGTGCTGCCCGGCCTCATCGACACCCACCTGCACATCATCCGCGGCGGCCTGAACTACAACATGGAGCTGCGCTGGGACGGCGTGAAGAGCCTGGCCGACGCCATGGCCATGCTGCGCAAGCAGGTGGCCATCACCCCCGCGCCGCAGTGGGTGCGCGTGGTGGGCGGCTTCACCGAGCACCAGTTCGCCGAGAAGCGCCTGCCCACGCTGGAAGAAATCAACGCGGTGGCGCCGGATACGCCCGTGTTCCTGCTGCACCTGTACGACCGCGCGCTGCTCAACGGCGCAGCATTGCGCGCCGTGGGCTACACCAAGGACACGCCGGCGCCCCCGGGCGGCGAAATCGTGCGCGACAGCGCCGGCAACCCCACGGGGCTGCTGCTGGCCAAGCCCAACGCGGCCATCCTGTATGCCACGCTGGCCAAGGGCCCCAAGCTGCCGCTGGAATACCAGCTCAATTCCACGCGCCACTTCATGCGCGAGCTCAACCGCCTGGGCCTGACCAGCGCCATCGACGCGGGCGGGGGCTTCCAGAACCACCCCGAGGACTACCAGGTCATCCAGCAGCTGGCCGATGCGAACCAGCTGACCATCCGCCTGGCCTACAACCTGTTCACGCAAAAGCCCAAGCAGGAGAAGGAAGACTTCCTGAACTGGACCGCCACGTCGAAGTACAAGCAGGGCACCGACTACTTCCGCCACAACGGCGCGGGCGAGATGCTGGTGTTCTCCGCGGCCGACTTCGAGGACTTCCGCCAGCCCCGCCCCGACATGCCCGCCGAGATGGAGGGCGACCTGGAAGGCGTGGTGCGCGTGCTGGCACAGAACCGCTGGCCGTGGCGCATGCATGCCACCTACGACCAGACCATCACGCGCGCGCTGGACGTGTTCGAGAAGGTCAACAAGGACACGCCGCTGGCCGGCCTGAACTGGTTCTTCGACCATGCCGAGACCATCTCCGACCAGTCCATCGACCGCATCGCCGCGCTGGGCGGCGGGGTGGCGGTGCAGCACCGCATGGCCTACCAGGGCGAGTACTTCGTGGAGCGCTACGGCGCGGCGGCCGCCGAGGCCACGCCGCCGGTCAAGCGCATGCTCGAGCGCGGGCTGAAGGTTTCGGCCGGCACCGACGCGACGCGGGTGGCCAGCTACAACCCATGGGTGTCGCTGTCGTGGCTGGTCACGGGCAAGACGGTGGGCGGGCTGCAGATCACGCCCCAGCGCAACCTGCTCGACCGCGAACAGGCGCTGCGCCTCTGGACCGAGAAGGGCACCTGGTTTTCCAACGAAGACGGCAAGAAGGGTCAGATTGCGGTGGGCCAGTTTGCCGACCTGATGGTGCCCGACCGCGACTACTTCGCCTGCCCGGAATCGGAGATCACCGACATCACCTCGCTGCTCACCATGGTGGGCGGCAAGGTGGTGTGGGGCGCGGGGCCCTTTGCGAAGAACGACGAAGGTTCGGTGCCGCCGGCCATGCCCGACTGGTCGCCGGTGCGGCGCTTCGGCGGCTACGGCGCCTGGGGCGAGAAAGAAGGCAAGCCGCTGCAGAACGCGGTGCGCAAGGCAGCCCTGTCCTGTGGCTGCGCCAACAACTGCAACCTGCACGGCCACCAGCATGCCAGCGCGTGGGGCAGCCAGGCGCCGGTGTCGGACCTGAAGAGCTTCTGGGGCGCGCTGGGCTGCGCCTGCTGGGCCGTCTGACGCGAAAGAAAAAGGAACAAGATGCGTTGGACGACTTCCCCCGCCATCCGCTGGATCGCCTTGCTGCTGCTGTGCGCGGCCTACCTGCAGGGCGGCCTGCAGAAAGCCTTCGACTTTCCGGGGGCCATGGCCGAGATGAACCACTTCGGCCTGTCGCCCGCGGCACCCCTGGCCGTGGCGGTGATCGTGCTGGAGCTGGGCGCCGCGGCGCTCATCCTCACGGGCCGGCTGCGCTGGCTCGGTGCCCTGGCCCTGGGCGGCTTCACGCTCATGGCCACCTTCGTGGCGCTGCGCTTCTGGGAGATGCCCGCTGGACATGAGCGCTTCATGGCCGCCAACTCCTTCTTCGAGCATCTCGGGCTGGTCGGCGGCTTCCTGCTGGTCGCCTGGCATGACCTGAAGGAAGGCGCCAATCAATGACTGAAACCACCACCACAAAAAGCACGCCCGCGCCGGGCGCATTCGCCCCGCTGCGCCAGACCGTCTTCGCCGTGCTGTGGACCGCCACTGTGCTGGGCAACATCGGCAGCTTCATGCGCGACGTGGCCAGCTCGTGGCTGGTGACCGACCTGTCGGCCAGCCCGACCGCGGTGGCGCTGATCCAGACCGCCGCCACGCTGCCGGTGTTTTTGCTGGCCATTCCGGCCGGCGTGCTGTCGGACATCCTGGACCGGCGGCGCTTCCTGATCTTCGTGCAGATCCTGCTGGCGGCCGTCAGTGCCACCTTGCTGGTGCTGTCGCAATCGGGCGCGCTCACGGTGCCTTACCTGATCGCGCTGACCTTCGTGGGCGGCGTGGGTGCGGCGCTGATGGGGCCGACCTGGCAGGCCATCGTGCCCGAACTGGTGCCGCGCGCCGACCTGAAGGGCGCGGTGGCGCTGAATTCGCTGGGCATCAACATCGCGCGGGCCATCGGGCCGGCCGCCGGCGGCCTCATCCTCGCCAGCTTCGGCGCGGCCGCCACCTACGGCCTGGACGTGCTGAGCTATGTGTTCGTCATCGCGGCGCTGCTGTGGTGGAAGCGGCCCGAGACGGCAGACAGCGCGCTCGCGGAAAGCTTCTTCGGCGCCTTCCGCGCCGGCCTGCGCTACGCCCGCGCCAGCCGCGAGCTGCATGTGGTGCTGCTGCGCGCTGCCGTGTTCTTCGCCTTTGCCAGCGCGGTGTGGGCGCTGCTGCCGCTGGTGGCGCGCCAGATGCTGGGCGGCGATGCCAGCTTTTACGGCGTGCTGCTGGGCGCGGTGGGGGCAGGGGCCATCGGCGGCGCCCTGGTGATGCCGCGGCTGCGCGCCAAGCTGGATGCCGACGGCATGCTGCTGCTGGCCGCGCTGCTCACCGCCGCGGTGATGGGCGTGCTGGTGCTGGCGCCGCCCAAGCCGGTGGCGGTGGCCTTGCTGCTGCTGCTGGGGCTGGGCTGGATCATTGCGCTGACCACGCTCAATAGCGTGGCGCAATCCATCCTGCCCAACTGGGTGCGCGGCCGGGGCCTGGCGGTCTACCTGACGGTCTTCAACGGCGCGATGGCGGCCGGCAGCCTGGGCTGGGGCCTGGTGGCGCAGGCCATCGGCGTGCCGGCCACGCTGGTGGTGGGCGCGGCGGGGCTGGCGCTGGCCGGCTTCGTGTTCCACCGCGTGAAGCTGCCCGCGGGCGAGGCCGACCTGCAGCCCTCCAACCACTGGCCCGAGCCGCTGCTGGCCGAGCCGGTGGCGCACGACCGCGGGCCGGTGATGGTGCAGGTGGAATACCGCATCCGCAAGGAAGACCGGCCGGCCTTCATCGAGGTGATGAAGCGCCTGTCGCACGAGCGCCGCCGCGACGGCGCCTACGCCTGGGGCCTGCAGGAGCACTCGCAGGACGGCGAGCGCATCGTCGAGTGGTTCCTGGTGGAATCGTGGGCCGAGCACATGCGCCAGCACCACCGGGTGTCGCATGCCGATGCGGACCTGCAGAACGAGGCGATCCGCTACCACCAGGGGGCACAGCGGCCGCAGGTGCATCACTTCCTGTCGCTCTGATCCGTCTAGTTGGGGCTGATGCGCCTGCGAGCGCGGGCGCTGTTGTCGATGGGCTGGGCCGCGAGCATGAAGATGCCCAGCGGCGAACGCCAGCGGGATGCAGGGGAGGGATCCTCGTTCATGGCTTCATCCGGTTTGCCGAACCCATCGCGTCACCGTCACTTGGCGGGGGAACTGCGCATGGCCTCGCGGTCCCTTAATCTGCCCTTAATGCCCGCAACGGAGCATTGCTCATCGACAAGCCGCGCATGTGCGTGGCTTGCGGATGAAACGCATGCTCAAGTCCCTTTCGTTTCGCGACCCCGAACCCTTGTCGCCCTCGCACAACCGCCTGGATGCAGGCCGGCTCGTGCTGCATCTGCCAGGCGATCCGCATCGCGCTCCGGTCGAGCGCTATATCCGAGAAATCTATGCGCGCCGCTATGGCGCACGGGTGCCCGCCTTCGCACCCATGCTCCTGGCCCTGCAGCACGGCGATGACCTGCTCGCGGCCGCAGGCTATCGCCTCGCCAAAGCCGGCCCGCTGTTTCTGGAGGCCTACCTCGATCGGCCCGTCGAAGCGCTGATCAGTGCGCAGACCGGCAAGGTGGTCGGCCGCGAAGGCATCGTGGAAGTGGGGCATCTTGCAACGAAGCGCGGCGGCGAGGGCCGCCGGCTCATCCAGTTCCTCGGCCCCTACCTGGTGGCCGAAGGCTTCCAGTGGGTGGTGGGAACGGTGACGCAGGAACTGCGAGCCATGCTTGTTCGCCTGGGCGTGGCCCCCCTGACGCTGGGGCCGGCCGATCCCTCGTCTCTGGGCGGCGAGGCAAGGCACTGGGGCACGTACTACGAGCATGGTCCGGTGGTGCTGGCCATTCATCTGAGACGGGCGCTGCGCCAGTACCTGGCGCGCCATGCCCGGGCGGCGGCGGGAGATCGCTGGTGAACGCGCGGCCGTCCCTGGACGCAGTCGCCCTCGACGACGGCCAGCAGCACTGGACCTTCGGGGAGGTGGAGGCGCACGTGGCGGCATTTGCCCAGCGCCTGCAAGAGCAGGGCAGCCGGGTGCTCGCAACGCTGCTGGACAACTCGCCCGCCTGGGTGGTGGCGGATGCCGCCGCCCAGCGCGCACGCGTGATCCATGTGCCGCTGCCGGCCTTCTTCACGCCCGAGCAGATCAAGCACGCCATGGCTGCGTCGGGCGCCGACACGCTGCTCGCCTTGCCGCAGCTGGCTGCGCGATGGCCACAGGCACCGTCCGTCTCGTGCGAACTGGCGGGGCAGGGCCTGGCCATGCTGCGCCTGCCGGGGCGCGCCCCACCCATGCCAGAAGGCACGGTCAAGATCACCTTCACATCGGGGACGACCGGTGCGCCCAAGGGCGTATGCCTGACGGCAGCCGCAATGGAGCGCGTGGCGGACGGCCTGGTGGAGGCGATGGCGCCGCTGGACATCCGCCGCCACCTGTGCGCGCTGCCTTTTGCCGTGCTGCTGGAAAACGTCGCGGGCCTGATGGCACCGCTGCGGCGCGGCGCGACATGCATCACCCTGCCATTGCAATCCCTCGGGCTGACCGGGTCCTCGGCCTTCGACCCGGCGCGCTTCCACGAGGCCGTGGTGCAGCAGCAGCCCCACAGCCTGATCCTCCTGCCGCAGATGCTGCGTGCCTGGGCCGCCTGGCTCGCGCAGTCCGGCCGCCGTGCGCCGTCGTCCCTGAAGCTGGTGGCGGTGGGTGGCGCCGCCGTCGGCGCACGCCTGCTGCAGTCGGCGCGCGCACTGGGCATCCCGGCCTTCGAGGGCTATGGCCTGTCGGAAGGCGCGTCGGTGCAGACGCTCAATCTGCCGCACGGCGATCGGGCCGGCAGCGCCGGCCGGGCCTTGCCCCATGCAAGCGTGCGCATTGCGCCGGATGGTGAAATCGAAGTGGCCGGCAGCCTGTTCGCCGGCTACCTGGGCGACACCGCGCCTGTACCGCCGTGGTGGCCCACGGGCGATCTCGGTCACCTCGATGCGGATGGCTTCCTGCATGTCGACGGCCGCAAGAAGAACCTGTTGATCACCGCCTTTGGCCGCAACGTGTCGCCCGAGTGGGTGGAGACGGCGCTGCGTGGCGAGAACGCCATCGCGCAAGCGGTGGTGTTCGGCGATGCGCAACCCGCCCTGAGCGCGGTGCTGTGGCCGGTGCGCGATGAACTGGGCGACGGTGCGCTGCAGTCCGCGGTCGACGCCGCCAATGCGCAACTGCCCGACTACGCGCAGGTGCGCCGCTGGTGCCGCGCGCATGCCGCCTTCACGCCGCAAGCGGGCATGGCCACGGCCAACGGACGGCCCCAGCGCGCAGCCATCCTCCGGCTCCACGCGGCGGCACTCGGTCTGTGCGGCACAGGCGGCCTGGACGCTTCCTCCAACCCGACGAAATCGGAGTCTTCATGAGCTTTCATGACCGCCTGGTCGCACAGACCGCCAACGAGCGGGCTGGCCTGCTGAGCACCCCCATCATCCAGGACTGCCTGCGCGCAGAGGTCTCGTTGCCGAGCTACCTGGCCTTTCTGCGAGAGGCCTATCACCACGTGCGCCACACCGTGCCGCTGATGCGGGCATGCAAGCAGGCGCTGCCCGAGCGCAACCGCTGGCTCGACGGGCCGCTGGAAGAATACGCCGAGGAAGAGCAGGGACACGACGAGTGGATCCTGGATGACATTCGCGCCTGCGGCGGCAATGCCGATGCCGTGCGCAACGGTGCACCCGGCCATGCCACCGAGGTGATGGTGGCCTATGCGTACGACACCATCCACCGGCGCAACCCGGTCGGCTTCTTCGGCATGGTGCATGTGCTGGAAGGCACCAGCGTTTCCCTTGCCTTGATGGCTGCCGACCAGATCCAGAAAGCGCTGGGCCTGCCCGACGCGGCATTCAGCTACCTGCGCTCGCATGGCACCCTGGACCGCGAGCACACGGCGCACTTCGAGCTGCTGATGAACCAGGTGCAGGACCCGGGCGACCAGGAAGCCATCGTGCACGCCGCGCGCGCCTTCTATCGCCTCTACGGGGAGGTCTTCCGCAGTCTTCCGGCTCCGACGGAGGGCATCGCGGCCGGAGCCGGCGCATGAGAGTCTCGCAAAGCAGGGTTCTCCTGACAGGTGCCAGCGGCGGCATCGGCGCCGCGGCCGCCTCGCACCTGTTGAAGGCCGGAGCCTGCGTGATGCTTGCGGGGCGCTCGCCTGCCAAACTGTCGGCCCAGGCGCGCGCACTCGTGCGCGACCTGGGCGTGGAGCGCGCTCGCGTGGAGTGGTATGCGGCCGACCTCACCCGGGTCGCGAGCCTGGGCCCCCTGGCCGACGTCGCCGCGCAATGGCAGTGCAACGTCCTGGTGCACGGCGCCGGTACGCCGGGCTTCGGACGGCTCGAATCCTTCGACACGATGTCGATGGCCAAGGTGCTGCACCTGAACCTGTTCGTGCCGATGCTGCTCACGCAGGCCATGCTCCCGCACCTTCGGCAGCAGCCGCAGGCACGGATCGTCTTCATCGGCTCGGCGGTCGGCCGCCTGGGGCTTCCGGGCTTCAGCGTCTACAGCGCAAGCAAGTTCGGCCTGCGCGGTTTCGCGGAGTCCATGCGGCGGGAACTGGGCGACACCCGCATCCGGGTGCAGTACCTCGCTCCGCGCGGCACCCGCACGGACTTCAACAGCGAACAGGTCGAGCGCTACAACGACGCGACGGGGGCGCGCATGGACTCGGCCGACACCGTGGCCAGGGCGCTCGTCCAGCTGATCGAAAGCGGGGCGGCCGAGCGCTTCCTCGGCTTTCCGGAAAAGCTGGCAGTTCTCATCAACGGCCTGGCGCCCGCCTGGCTCGACGGCGCGTTCGCCAAGCACCGAAGCAGCCTCGAGCCCTTGAGCCAACCCCCCAAACCGGTCCTCGAATGGTCCGAAGAGTCGCTGGGATCCATTGTCGATTCCCACTCGCTCCTCAAACGCACCCTTTGAGTCCCACCCACTGAACTCGACACGACCTTGGAGGAACGCATCATGCGCAATCGACAACCAGCCCCGCCGAAGGAGTCCGCGCGCCGCCAGTGGCTGGCCGGCATGCTCGCACTGGCGGCAGGTACCGTGCTTCTTGTGCCGGCGGGCAGCCTTGCCGCACCCGTTGACGACGCGGTCAAGGACATCCAGCACGAATGGGAGGTCATCCGCTATCAGGCGCCGGCGGCCGAACGCGAGAAGCGATTCGAGGCGCTCGCAGCCAAGGCCCGCAAGGCGAGCGAAGCCTATCCGGGCCGGGCCGAACCCCTGGTGTGGGAAGGAATCGTCGTGAGCTCCGTGGCCGGCGAGAAGGGCGGGCTTGGCGCCCTGGGACTGGTCAAGCAAGCGAAGGCGCTGTACGAGTCGGCGATCGCCATCGACGGCAGCGTGCTCGACGGCTCCGCGTACAACAGCCTGGGCGTGCTGTACTACAAGGTGCCCGGCTGGCCGATCGGCTTCGGCGACAAGGCCAAGGCGAAGGAGCTGCTGCAGAAGGCGTTGTCGATCAATCCCAGGGGAGTCGACCCGAATTTCTTCTACGCCGAGTACCTTGTGGAGACCAACCAGGCGGACCAGGCCTCGGCCTATCTGGAAAAAGCACTGAATGCCCCGCCGCGCGCAGGACGTCAGGTCGCCGATGCGGGCCGCAAGGACGAGGCACGGGCGCTGCTCGACAAGATCAAGGGCCGTTGAGACGCGCGTCCGAATCAGCGGTGGGCCGCGTCGAACTGCAGCACGGCGCGCACACCCGTGCCGTCCTTGCGCGAACCGACCACCAGTTCCAGGCCGTGCAACTGGGCGATGCGGCGCACGATCGAGACGCCCAGGCCGCTGCCGACTTCGGCCTGGCCGTCCGGCCTGTGGAAGCGCTCCCCCAGGCGCAGAAGCTGCTCCTCGGACAGCGGCGCTCCCCCGTTCTCGACCTCCAGATGCTCGCGCCCGATGCGCAGCACGACCGCGCTTGCCTGCGGCGCATATCGAACCGCGTTGTCCAGCAGGTTGCGAAGCAGCACGGTCAGCAGGTACTGGTCGCCGAGCAAAGGCATCGGATGAACGCCCGGCGGCGGCCATTCGCAGGAGAGCTCGATGCTTCTGCGCTCGGCCAGGGAAAGGCAATCGCTCATGGCCTGCTCCACGATGGCGTGCCAGTCGATCTCGGTCTTCATGGCGGGCGTGTTGCCCGACTCCGCACGGGACAGCGACAGCATCTGCGTGACCAGCCGGCCCATCCGGTCGAGCCCCTTGCTCAGCTGCTCTTCTGCCTGCAGGCGCTCCTTGGCGCTGGCAGCATGGCGGACCACGTCCCACTGCGCTCCGAGCACCGCCAGCGGCGTGCGCAGCTCATGCGCGGCGTCGGCCGTGAACCGGCGCTCGCGCACGAGCAATTCCTCGATCCGAGCAAACAGCCCGTTCATGGCGGCCAGCAAGGGCTTGAGTTCCGCGGGTGCACGCTCGCCAGCCACGGGCCGCAAGTCCTGCGCGTCGCGCCGGGCCAGCTCGGCCGTGAGATGGCGCATGGGCGCGAGCGCCCGGCGCACTGCCCAGGTCATGACCAGGAGAAGCACGGGCAGCACCAGCAACCATGGCACGACCTGCGCGAGCGTGAGGCCGTAGACCAGCTCGTCGCGCTCGTATGCGGCTTGACCTGCGGCAACGACCCAGCCCTTCTCGGGCGATCTGACGTAGTACACGCGCCATGGATCTCCATCCACCAGAACCTCGACGAATCCGGTGGCATCGGGCCTGTAGGGCAGGGCGATGCCTTCGTTGTCGGACAACGACACGCGTCCCTCGCTGTTCCAGACGGCGACTGCCAGGTCCCGCACATCGGATTGGCCGGCGTTGGGTGCGCCTTCCGCGGGTGGCGGCGGCAACGTCACCGTCTGGTGCGACTGCGCGTTCTCGAGCGTGGCTTCGATCTGGCGCGCCAGACGAATCAACTCGGTGTCGAACATCTCGTTGACCTCCAGCCGTGCCTGCCGGATGGAGAAGACCAGCGCGACCCCCCACACGAGCGGGGCGCAGACCAGCAGGTAGAGCAACAGCCTGCGTTGCAGGCTCATGGCGTGGCCTCGCCCGTGCCCAGCGCGTAGCCCACGCCCCGCACGGTCCTGATGATGCCGGGGTCGATCTTGCGGCGCAGGTGGTGGATATGGACCTCCAAGGCGTTGCCCTCGGGCTCGGAGCCGCTCCAGTCGTACAGCTTCTCGAGCAGGTAGGACTTGGACAGCACGCGCTGCGACTGCATCAGGAACACCTCGAGCAGCGCAAGTTCGCGCCCCGTCAGATCGACGCTTTCCCCGCGCCAGCGCACGAGCTTGCTGGCCGGATCGTATTCCAGCGCGCCATGCTGCCAAAGCGCCTCGGCATGGCCCGCGGCCCGTCGCACCAGGGCCCGCAGGCGGGCGGCAAGTTCGTCGATCGCGATGGGCTTGACCAGGTAGTCGTCGGCACCGGCGTCCAGCCCGGCAATGCGCTGGTCCACACCGTCGCGCGCGGTCAACACGAGCAGGGGCGTCTTCAGTCCGCCTTCGCGCCAGCGCTGCAGCCAGGTCATGCCGTCCCCGCCCGGAAGCCCCAGGTCGAGCACGATGGCATCGAACGGCGCACTCGACAGCGCCCCGTCGGCCAGCGCGCCGTTCTGGAACCAATCCACGGCATGCCCGCGCTGGCGCAGGCCTTGGGCGATCGCATCGCCCAGCAGGTTGTCATCCTCGACGATCATCAGTCGCATTGGCGGGCAGGGTCCGTGTGAACGAGGTTGCTGCGATCTTCCTGCGGATGGGCTGCTGCGTCACCGGTTTTCGCGACCGATGGACCTCAGCAGCTGCCGCAATGCCGAACCGTCGAACTGCAGTCCGTTGCCGCCGGCAGCCTGGTAGATGTCGCACTGGAGGGCCAGCGCGGCGAGCACCACGGTGACGATGACCGCGCCGGCAAACATGCGTGCAGCGCGCTGGCGAAACTCGGACTTGGGTCGTCCGCGGAACCTGACTGGCAATGAAGGGCGCAAATTGGCCTCCCGGCGAAATCCGGCCATCGTCGCGCGCAGAGATTTGTTTTTGCTTAAGAGACGACTGAAGGAGCGGGTGCGCCGGCGCTCTCGCGCAGATGCAGCACCACGCGCCGGGCGTCGGGCGCCGTCGCGGCGTCCGCTTCTTCGACAAAGCCGAGGTCTCGCGCCAGCGCCAGCATGGCAAGGTTTTCCCGCAGCACGATACCGGACAGCCGTTCGATGCCACGGTGGCGGGCATGGCGGATCAGTTCAACCAGGAGCAGGCGTCCAAGCCCGTGGCGCTTGAGGTCGGAGCGGACCATCAAGGCGAACTCCGCCTCCACCAGGTCGGGGTCGCTGACGGTGCGCCCGACCGCCAGCGTTTCGTCCTGGCCGCGTGCGTCCTTCGCCTCGATGATGAAGGCCATCTCGCGGTCGTAGTCGATCTGCGTCAGGCGGGCCAGCTCGGTGTGCGCCGGCGCATGGCGGGCGCAGAAGAAGCGCATGCGCATGTCCTCGGGCGGCGCGCTCTCCAGAAAGCGCGCGTGCTGCGGCTCGTCTTCCGGGCGGATGGGGCGCAAGGTCACCTGCCGGCCTTGCCATTCGAGCGTGCGCACCCAGTCGGCCGGGTAGGGCAGGATGGCGAACCGTTCGATGCCGCAGGGTGAATCCGGGGCCAGGCGGATCCGTGCATCCAGGGCCAGGGCGCCATGCTCGTCGACCAGCAGCGGGTTGATGTCCAGCTCGGCCAGCATGGGCAGCTGCGCCAGCATGCTGGAAACAGCCACCAGCACATCCTGCAGCGCCTGCTGTTTCGCGGCGGGCCTGTCGCGCCAGGCACCCAGCAGCCGCGGCAGGCCGGTGCGCCCGATCAGCTCGCTCGCCAGGCCGCGGTTCAACGGCGGCAGGGCGATGGCGCAATCGTCCATCACCTCGACCGCGGTGCCGCCTTGCCCGCACAGGATCACCGGCCCGAACACCGGGTCGATGCCGGCCCCCACGATGACGTCGCGGGCCTTCGGGCGCTGCGCCATGGCCTGCACCGTGAAGCCTTCGATGGTCACGTCGGGCCGGGCGAGGGCGACGCTGGCGCGCATGATCTCCACCGCGCGCTCAAGAGCCGGCGGGTCCGCAATGCCGAGGCACACCCCGCCCACGTCGGACTTGTGGATGAGTTGGGCGGACGCAGCCTTCAGCGCCACCGGGTAGCCCAGCCGGGCCGCGGCTTCCAGCACCGAGCGCGTATCCGGCGCCACGGTCTCGCCCTCGATGACCGGCACGCCGTAGGCCGCCAGCACGGCGAAGGCCTGCGCCTGGCTGAGCCATCCCCGGCCTTCCTTCAAGGCAGTGGAAATCACGGACATGGCCTGCGCCTTGCCTGGCCCGGCGTTCGCGCTGGATTCCGGCGTCTGCATCAGCGCTTCCTGGTTGCGCCTGTAGGTCTGCAATGCCGCAAAGGCATGTACCGCTTCCTCGGGCGTGGCGTAGTCGGCAATGCCGGCCTGCGCGGTCAGCTCGCGCGCCCTCGCCACGGCGGCATCGCCCAGCCAGCAGGTCATGACGCGCCCCCGTGCTTCTTCGAGCAAGGGCAGCACCCCCTTGGCGACTTCCTCGCTGCGCACGATAGCCGTCGGCGCGTGCAGGAAGAGCACGGTGGCCTTCGGTGCGGCGGCGAGCAGGCATCGGACGGCGTCGACATAACGGCTGGCGGGCGCATCGCCGACGATGTCCACCGGGTTGGTGCCGGACCATCCGGGCGGCAGGCATGCATCGAGCCGGGCGCCGAGCGTCGGGCCGAGCTCGGCCAGGTTCACGCCCAGGCGCGCAGCCGCGTCGGCCGCCAGCACACCGGCGCCGCCGCCGTTGGTGACCACCATCAGGTCTTCCGTGGGCGTGAAGCGCAGGTGCGCCAGGGCCTGGGCGGCGCCGAACAGCGCCTGCAGCGTCTCCACGCGCAGCATGCCTGCACGGCGGATGGCGGCGTCGTAGACGCGGTCGGACGTGGCGAGCGCGCCGGTGTGCGAGGCCGCGGCCCGCTGCCCCGGGCTGGACCGCCCGCCCTTGACCACGATCACCGGCTTGTTGCGCGCGGCCGCACGTGCGGCCGACATGAACTTGCGTGGCGCCTTGATCGATTCGATGTACAGCAGGATGGCGCGCGTCTGCGGATCGCCGGCCAGGTAGTCCAGCATGTCGCCGAAATCCACATCGGCCTGCTCGCCCAGGGACACCACGCTCGAAAAGCCGATGCCGCGGCCCCGGGCCCAATCGAGCACCGCGGTGACCAGCGCGCCCGATTGCGAGACGAACGCCAGCTTGCCCGGCTGGGCGCCGCAGTGGGAAAAGCTGGCGTTGAGTTCGGCATAGGGGTTGATCAGGCCGATGCCGTTGGGGCCCAGCACCCGAAGCAGGTGAGGGCGGGCGGCCTCCAGCATGGCCTGGCGCTGCTGCGCGTTCAGGCCGGCGGTGTAGACCACCACCGCGCGGGTGCCCATTTCGCCGAGCTGCTTGACCAGGGGCGCAAGGGTGCGCGGCGGCGTGCACAGCAGGGCCAGTTCCGGCACCCCGGGCAGCTGCTGGGCATTCTGGTAGACCGCCACGCCATCGAGTTGCGAGTGCTTGGGGTTCACCGGCCAGAGCGGACCCGCGAAGCGCCCCTGCCGGAGGTTGTGCCAGACCGTGGCACCGACGCTGCACGGCCGGTTCGAAGCACCGAACACGGCCACCGAGGCCGGCGACATCAACTGGGCCAGGTTGCGCAGGCTCATGCTGATCCGTGCCTAGCGCGACCGGGCTTCCAGCTCGGCCTGGCACGCCGCGCAGCGGATGGCGGTGGGCTGGGCGAGCAGGCGTGCGGCGGGAATCTCCATCCCGCAGGTGGCACAGATGCCGTAGCGCCCCTCGCTCAGCCGCAGCTGGGCCCGTTCGATGTCTTGCAGCCGCCGGCGGTCGATCTCGATCTCGGCCTGGTGCACGCCGTCTTCGCGCTCGGCCTCGGCTTCGTCGGCACGCGTGTGCACTTCCTGACCCGCGTTGAGGGCGGGCTGGGCGAAGGTACCGGGTGTGCTGTTGCTCAGTTCGTCGAGCACCTGTCGGCGCATCGTGTCGAGCTGCCGAGCCAGTGCGTTGCGTTGTTCGCGCGTGAGATGCTTCATGGACGTCCTCTGTCGCTGGTGTGTGTGTGCGATGGCTCATGCAGGGCCGGCTCACGCGGGGCGGGGCGAGAGGGCGGCAAAGCTTTCGGGATGCTTGGAGTCCTCCAGCTCGCGCAGGGCGTCGCCGAACCTTCTGGACCCGATGCCGGCATGGCCGCTCTCGACGTCCTGCATGGTGAAGGCGGCATGCAGCGCGCTCGGCCGGCCGATGATGCGCTCGACCTCGCGCACGGCGTTGGCTGCGCCGGCGCCGCCCATCACGGAGATCACCGCAACGTCGGGCAGATGCTCGCGCCGGGTGTGGACGAAGCTTCGCATCGGCCCGGCCAGGCTGAAGGCCCAGATCGGCGAGACGAGCACCACGGCATCGAAGTCGCGCGGAAACGGCCCTTCGTAGCGAATGGCCGGGCGAAGCCGCAAGACGGAATCCAGCACGCAGCGCCAATAGCCGGCCTGGCCCTTGCGCGGCTTCTCCAGGCGGATCTCGCCAAGCTGCCAGCCCGGCTGCTGGCTGCACATGAGCTTGGCCAGGCGGGTGCACGTGCCCGTCCATGAAAAGCTGACCACCAGGATCCTGCTCATCTGATTTCTCCTGCAGCGAACGAGCCCATGGTGCGCGCAGCCGGCCTGCGATAGCCCGCGTCCGGCTTCACGTGCCTGCTCCCTTGCCTTCATCCGGCTTGTCCTGGCCGCGCACCAGCAGCACCGGGACGTGGCTGGCGGCGACCACCATGTCGGCGTCGCTGCCCAGTGCCACGCGGGTGAGGCCGCGTCGCCCATGGGTTCCCATCACGATGAGGTCGCAGCCCGATTCCCTGGCTTCCGCCAGGACCTCGGTGGCGATGCGCTTGCCGGTCGCCTCGCGCAGGGTCACGTCGGCATGCACGTCGGCTGCGCTGGCCAGCTGCCTGGCCTGCTCGAGGATGGCCTGCCCGCTCTCGCGCAGCACGTGCATGGCCTTGTCGAAGCTCACGACGCTGGACATTTCCACCAGCATCGGAAAGTCGTCGATCACGTGGATCAGCCGCAGGCGGGCCGGCACCTTTTGCGATGCGGCCAGCCGGATGGCTTCCTGCACGCCGAGCTTGCCGGTGTGGCTGCCGTCCACTGGTACCAGAATCTTGCTGTACATGGCGTTTGCGGCCGGTCGGTTCCGGCCGTTCACTGAATGGTGAGCTGCTTGCTGCCGCCCGCGCCATGGCGCTTGGGCAGGGTCAGCCGAAGCACGCCGTCTTCCATCCTGGCGATCGAGGCCTTGTCGTCCACCTCGCTGGCCAGCGTGAAGCCCCGCGACATGCTGCCGCGATAGGTCTCCTTGATGATCGACCGGCCTTCCTTCTTCTCCTCGTCCTTCTTCACCTCGGCCGAGATCGAGACGTAGTTGCCGTCGACGGAAACATGCACGTCGTCCTTCCTGGCGCCGGGCAGGTCGGCGGTCACGATGAATTCCTTGTCGTTCTCGGTGACGTCGATCCGGATGTCCGCCGGAAGCTCGACGTCTTCGAAGAACGGCATGGGCCGGGCCCAGCGCCGGAAGAGTTCGGGAAACATGGATTCGATGCGGTCCAGTCGTGTCAGCGAGTTCATGGTGCGTCCTTCCAGGGTTGATCGGTTCGCTGGCCCTTGGACAACGCGCCACTGCGAATCCGGCCAGGCAGGCTCAATGTAGGAACGAGCGGCCGCGCAGTCTTTGCGCTGCGTCAAACCAAAGCCGATTGCGCGCTGCAGGCGAGGGAGGGTAGCGAGGCTTTTCTTGATGCACGTCAAATGTGCCGGGCAACGGGGGGCGGACGATGGCCGCAGTTCGCCGCGGGACCCGCATCGCGGATTGCAGAAAGACTCGCCCAATGGAGCAGACCATGAGCTACAGGACCATCCTCGTCCATCTGGATTCTTCCGCCCGCGGCAACGACCGCGTTGCATTCGCCGTCCGGTGGGCCAAGGCGCACCAGGCGCACCTGGTCGGGCTCGTTTCCTCCGGGCTGTATGACGGGCTCGTCATTCCGGCCGAAGCCTTCAGCAGCGGGCCCTCGGACTTCATGGCGCGCTCGGCGCAGTTCCTGGCCGAGCGCACCGAGCGCATCAGCCGCAGCTTTCGCGAGCAGGTGGGCGAGCAGGTCCAGCACGAGGTGAGGGTGGTCGACATGGTCGTCATCGACGCGCTGGTCAGGCATGGGCGCTGCAGCGACCTGGTGATCGTCGGCCAGCACGATCCTTCCGACCCCGAAAGCCTTCCGGTGCTGGGCGCCCTGCCGCAGCGCGTGCTGATGGAGACGGGGTGTCCCGTTCTCATGCACCCCTACGCGGGCCGCTTCGACCGGATGCCCCGGCGGGTGGTGGTCGCGTGGGATGGCTCCCGGGAGGCTTCGATGGCGGTGCGCGCGGCGCTGCCGGCGCTGGCGCGGGCAGCGCACGTCACCGTCGTCAGCTATGGCAAGCCCGGCGCAGCGCAGGAAGACGAGAGCGCGGACCTGCAGGTCCCGCTGCTGCTGCAGCACCTGAGCCGCCACGGCGTGGCAGCGAGCGCCGAGCGCGACACGGTCGACTTCGAGATCGGCGATGCCTTGCTGTCGCGCCTGGCCGACCTGGATACCGACCTGCTGGTGATGGGCGGGTACGGCCACTCGCGCTTTCGCGAACTGATGCTCGGCGGAGCAACGCGCCGTGTGCTCGAGTCGATGACGGTGCCGGTCTTCATGGCGCACTGAGGGCAGGCCGCGTGTAACGCCTGGCCACCAGGACCTGGCTGTGGATATGAAACGCCGCCATCTGCCACCGTAAGAGTGGGGGACTGGTCATGCAAGAACGTCGGCTATCTGGATAGGTCGAACTCCGGGTTCGGGCCCGTTGCGGAAGTACGCACGGCCCGATCGGAAGGGCCGCTTTCTGCGGCCGAAGCAGCCAACGATCGAACTCAAGCAGTTCGGCCCCTGCGTGCCCTATGCGGACGTACAGATTACGTCACAACCCGTTGACGGCGCAGGGGCGACGGGTGATGGAGCCCGAGGAACGCCAAGCCGCAGAGTCCGAACCGGCCGCTACTGCACAACGACCCCGAGTTCCTTGATCAGCTTCGGCACGACTGAGAATTCCTCGCGGTATTCGCTGAGAAATTCGCTCGGCGAATTGCCCACCGCATCGAAGCCGATGTTCTGTAGGTACTGGCCAAAGGCCGGGTCGCGCACCGACTGTTGAACGGCCGCCGAGAGCTTCTGCAGCACCTCGTCCGGCAGCGCCGCGGGCCCGGCCAGGCCCACCCAGACCTTGTTGTGGAAGACGAAGGACTTGTAGCCCGCCTCGGCGAAGGTCTGGACCTGCGGCAGCAGCGGCGAGCGCTGGTCGCCGATGACGGCAATCGCCTTGACCTTGCCATCCGCGATGAGCGGCGCCGCGATGTTGGTCGAGGTGAAGGACAGCGCCAGCGTGCCGCCCATCAGGTCGGTCAGCGCAGGCGGCGAGCCCTTGTAGGGCACCTCGGTGAACTTGATCGACGCCTGCTTGCCCATCGTCTCCATGATCAGCTGGGGATAAGAGCCCGGCCCGTACGAGCCGTAAGTGAGGGGCTCGGCCGATGCTTTGGCGTCGCGCACCAGCTCCGTCAGCGTGTTGGCCTTCACCGCCTTGGACGCGATGAGCACTGGCCCAGAGGCCGCGATCTTGCTGATGAGCTTGAAGTCGCGCTCGGGCTTGTAGGGGATCTTCATGGTCGCCACGGCGGAGATGAGCGGATCACCCACGCTCAGCAGCAGGGTGTAGCCGTCCGGCTTGGCGCGGGCCACTTCTCCCGCGCCGATGGTGCCGGCGCCGCCGGGCTTGTTGTCGATCACGACTGGTGCGCCGATGCGCGCCGAAGCCAGCTCGCCCAGCTTGCGCCCGACGGCGTCGATGGGCGAGCCCGCGGGCGAAGGGATAACCCATTTCACGGGCCTGGATGGGTATGCCGTTTGCGCCACGGCGGCGGCGCCTCCAAGGGCGAGCGCGGCGGCCAGGGCGAGGCTGGAGGTTCTTCTTGTGGCAGTCATTTTCAATTCCTTTAATCGATGAATTTAAAATTGAATCAACGCTCAATCGATCGTCTTTTTCAGGAATTCGGCAAGAACTCGATTGAATTCATCGGCCGATTCGAAATAAGGTGAATGCCCGGAATTTTCGAAGGTGTATTTGCTCGCGCCTGGAATGAGCGCCGCAACCAGATGGTGGCTGTCGGGGGTCAGGAAATCGTCGTGGCTGCCGCCAGTCATCAGGGTCGGAATCTTGTAGTTATTGAATTCTTCCGGGTGAATCTTCACATCGTCGGACTGCATGGTGCGCGCCGTGAAGCCGGCCGGATTGAGCGCCTTGATGCAGCTATACAGGTGCAGCATCTCGGGGTGGGCTTCGACGTTCTGGCGGTTCCAGCCCACGCTCTTGCTGCGTAAATCCTTCCCGGCGGCGTCGAAGACTTCGCCGGCGTTGGTGAGGATCTGCCAGGTCTGCGGGGAATAGGCGGGGGTGGGCGAGCCGCTGATGAACAGCGACTCGACCCGCTCGGGGTGCTTCACGGCCAGCGGCAGGCCGGCCCAGGCGCCCAGCGACTGGCACACCAGGTTGACCTTGTCGATGCCTTCGTGGTCGAGCAGGGCGAGCACGTCGGCCGGGTAATGGCGGGTGTGGTTGAGTTCCACCGGGCAGGGCGAATTCTTGAAGCCGCGCAGGTCCATCACGATGACCTTGTATTTCTTCGCGAAAAACGGCACCTGCTGATACCAGCAGATCGTGTTGCCACCGCCACCGTGAATGAAAAGAAGAGGCTTTCCCTGGCCGTAGGTTTCGTAGTAGATGCGGGTGCCGTCGAATGAGGTGACGTAAGACATTCGGGTCTCCTGAATAGGTTGGAATAAATAAGAAAGATCGATCGGTGCGCGCACTGAAATTCTTGATCCTTCCTCGGAAAACCAGCGTGCTATAACCGGACATCGTGGGTGCCGTTTCAGACAACTACCCCCTCCATGTCGACCTGCTGCGGCCTGCCGGCGCGCTCGACGGGGTGATCCACGCCGCAGTCGATGTATTTCGCACGGCCAACAGCTTCGAGCGCAGCCGAAGCGGGCGCGCATCCCGGCATGTGGTGACCTGGCGCTGCCTTGATAGACAGCCGCCCGCCACGGCCCAAGCGTCGATCCCCGCCGGTTTCATGCCGCCAGGCGCGCCCGAGGGCGCACGCGAGCGAGCGCTCCTTGTCCCGCCGCTGGAAATGGTCTCCGTGCCTCAACTGCGCGCGAGCATTGAAGCCGACGAGGCCGCGCTGCGCCAGATTCGCGCCGCCGTGATGGAAAACCGCTTGGTGTGCGCAGTGGGAGCCGGCGTATGGATGGTGGCCGCGGCCGGCGCGCTCGGTGGGCGCCGGGTGCCTGTGCACTGGGCCTATCAAGCGGGCTTCGGGCGGGCCTATCCGGACGCCGTGATCTCCAACGAGCCGATCGTCCTTGCCACCGAGCGCATCCTGCTGGCGAGCACGCCTTCGCTAGCCTACGAATGCGTGTTGGAATTAATGGCGCGCGCCGGCCTCGAGGGCCTGGCGGGTGCATCGCGGGACCGGCTGGTCTTCGACGCGAGCAGGCAGTTCATCGCATCGACCCTGCCCATCGAGAAGGTTGGCGGCCTCACGCGCGACAGCCCGCTCTACCGCGCGGTCCAGTGGATGACGACCTATGCGCAGACCGCCATCACCGTGGCGGACGCCGCGCGGCACGCCGCGGTGAGCGAGAGAACCCTGGGCCGGCTGTTCAAGAGCCAGTTGGGCACTGCGCCCCATGAATTCCTCACGGACGTGCGCATGAGGAAGAGCCAGATGTGGCTTGAAGTGACGCTGCGGTCAGTGGAGGACATCGCCAACGATTGCGGCTACGTCGATGTCACCGCGTTCCGGCGGGCCTTCAAGCGCAAGTTCGGCCTGACGCCCGCCGACTATCGCCGGCAATACACGCAACGGGCGCCGCGCGCCCGCTGGCGCCTGGAGCAGATGGAGAACGAACCGCAGTCCCAGGCCCGGCCGCATCAGTAGCCCAGGCACTCCTCGGCGAACGCGAGTTGGCGCAGGCAGTAGCTGCGGGCCCGCTTGTGCAGTTCGATGCAGTGCCCAGCTTGTGGCAGCAGTTCGACACGGACGGACGCGGCGTGCGTGAACAGGGCGGCAGCGCAGGCCCGTGCATCCGCATCGGTCATCCAAATGTTGTCGTTCTCCGGAAAGGTGATGCTCACTGGGGCCGTCACGCCGCGGGCCACCGAGGGGAAGGCATCTGCCCAGCGGACCACGTCCATGAGTTCGGGCATGGGCATGGGCCGGAGCAACTGCGCATCGAGCGCCAGCCGACTCTCGGCATAGGTTCCGGGCGGCCCGAACATCACATGCGCGTGGGCCTGTGGCGGCACGTCGATCGCAGCCTGGTCGCCGACAAACGAGCTCCACAACTCCTGCATGCCGGGGCGCCACTGCAACCCGATGCCGCTGACCTCCACGCCGCGCAGCGCCTGCTTCGCCTCGGCCGCCACGCGCAGGGCCAGCATGCCGCCGATCGAGTGGCCCATGAGCACCACGCCGGTCTCCGGATCGATGTCGCCCGCGGCCCGATCCAGGGCCGCGGCCAGGAGCTGGACTTGTCCGTCGAAGGACAACCAGCGCGAATCGAGGGCGCGTCCCAAGCCGTAGCCGGGCCGGTCCAGGGCCAGGACGCACAGGTCCAGCGCCGCGCCCAGCGACAGCAGCGAGTCCGGCCCCATGTCGTAGTAACCGGCGTCGTAGGTGCCGCCGTGAAGCGCCACCACCAGCCCGCGTGGGCGCGACTTTGGGCCGGAAAGGCGCCCGGACAGGCGACCTGCCGGGGTGTCGACAAAGCAGTCCTCGGTCTTCATCGCTTGTCCTTTGGCTTGAAGAAGGCTTCGCGTCAGGCGAGCAGCGCGCCGGCGCCGGGCACCACCGGCGCCAGCTTCAGATGCTCCAGCATGCGGCGCACGGTGCACACCGCGGTGGACACGGTGGGGATGCCGGTCATGTCCTGGATGCGCTGCACGGCGGGCAGCGAGGGCATCTGTACGCAGGCGGAGGCGACGATCACGTCCGCGCCCTTGGTATTGAGGCGCTTCACGTCGTCCAGAAGTTGCAGCGGGTCGCGGCGCCCGACTTCGAGGTTGTCCGGAATCTCGAAGCAGATGGAGTCGATCACCTCGATGCCTTCGTTCTCGATGTACTGCACCACCAGGTCCGTCAGGGGCCGCATGTAGGGCGCCATGATCGACACGCGCCTGGCGCCCAGGGTCTTCAGCCCCTCCACCAGCGCGCCGGCCGAGGTCATGACCGGGGCGAGGCAATGGTTCGCCCGCGCCACCTCGGTGAGTTCCTGCTCGGTCTGGCGGTGGTAGCCCAGGCCCATGGCCATGATGGCTACCAGGCAGGCCGTGCTCATCACGTCGACCCGCGCGTCGGCCAGCTCGGCGGCGCAGCGCAGGCCTTCCTTGTTCATCGCGGCCAGCTCCTCCTTGGTCACTTTGTGCATGCGCATGCGGCTGGAGTGGAAGGTGAAGTGCTCCTCGGGCCGCAGCGCCTCGCGCGCGCGCAGCATGGCGGGAATCTCGGTCTCCATCGTGGTGTTGGAACTTGGCACGATCTGGCCGATGCGGAATGTTCTGGGCATGGAGAAGTCCTTTTTCTGGAGGGTCAGTCGAGCGAGATGCGTGCGCGTTGCACCACCTGGGCAAAGCGCTGCGTGTCGGTGGCCTGCGCGCGCGCCAGTTCGGCGGGCCCGACGTTCCACGCCTGGAAGCCGAAGACCGCCAGGCGCTCGCGCAAGCTCGGCTGCTCCAGGCTCTTGCCAATGCCCGCGCGGATGCGCTCGATGGCGGCCTTGGGCGTGTTCTTGGGCGCGTACACCCCCACCCAGGTGCCCACCTCGACGCCCGATGGCCCGCCAGACTCGGCCAGGGTCGGCACACTCTCGTAGCCGGGCAGCCGCTTGGCGCCCGCGTAGGCCAGCAGCCTGACCTTGCCACCCTTGAACAACGGGGCCACGGTCGCCGCGGAGCCGAAGGCCCAGTCCACCTCGCCGGTGGACACCGCGGCGTAGAGCTGCGGCAGTTCCTTGAAGGGCACATGCATCATCTGGATGCCCGAGGCCGCCTCCAGCTGCGCCGTACCCACCTGGGCGACGCTGCCCACGCCCCAGCTGCCGTAGCTCACGCCGCCGGGCTTGGCCTTGGCGGCCGCGATGAGGTCGGCGGCGGACTTCCAGGGCGAGTTGGCGCCGACCACGATGAAGAAGCCGGTGTTGTACAGGCCCGCCACCGGTTCGAAATCGCGCACGGGGTCGAAGGGCAGCTTCTTGTAGAGATGCGGCTGCAGCGCCATGTAGGTGCTGTCCAACACCAGCAGCGTGTGGCCGTCCGGCTTGGCCCGGTTGACTTCGCCGATGGCCAGCCAGCCGTTGGCTCCGGGCTTGTTGTCGATCACCACGGGCTGGTTCCAGTCGGAAGTGAGCAGCTCGCTGACATTGCGCATCACGGAGTCGGGGCCGCTGCCCGCGGAGTAAGGCAGCACCGCCTTGACGAGCTGGCTCGGGTAGCTGCCTGGCTGCGCATGCAGCGCGGTAGTGGCGAGTGTGCAGGCGGCGAAGGTGCACAGCACCGCCGCGCGCCGCGTCAGCGCGCGAGAGAGCGAGGACATGGAGGTCTCCTGGAGGGTGGAACGTGCCGCGCTCAGGCGGCGGGTTGGAGCGCTTCGTAGGCGCGGGCGAAAAGCGGGTCGCGCTGCTTGAGGTCGTCGTGGCTGACCTTGCCCGTGCGGCGCATGTAGTCGTAGGCGAAGCTCACCGGGTCCAGGTGCATCTTGTCGCCCACGTTCTCGTACCAGTCCAGGCTGAGGCTGGCCGACTGCTGGAAGCTGCTGGACGAGTCGCGCCGCGCGGCCTCGAAGGCGGCGAGGGCGGCCGGCAGGTCGCCGGGGTTGGCGGCTACGCCCTTGTGCAGCGCGATCGCATCCTGCATGGCCATGCGCGTGCCCGAGCCGAGCGAGAAGTGCACCGTGCGCAGCGCGTCGCCCAGCAGCACGATATTGCCGTGGCTCCAGACTTCGTTGCTGACAATGTTGGCCTCGAACCAGAGCGAGCGGTTGGTGAGCAGCTCGTTGCTGCCCAACTCGGGGCGGAACACCTCGGCGCACAAGCGCCGGCTCTCGTCCTCGCTGGCTGTGTCCAGGCCGGCGCGCTGCCAGGTGTCGGGGTCCACCTCGACCAGGAAGGTCGACAGCTGCGGGCTGTACTGGTAGCTGTGCGCGATGAACACGCCGTGCTCGGTCTCGCGGAAGATCAGCGAGACGGGATGGAAGCGCTGGTGCGTGCCGTACCAGGCGAACTTGTTGCGGCGCTTGGTGAAGCGCGGACGGAAGTGCTCGGCCAGCTGCGTGCGCACCGCGCTGTTGCCGCCGTCGGCGGCCACCAGCAGGTCGCAGTCGGCGGCGAGTTCGCGAGCATTCTCGATGCGCTTGCCGTACTCGATGCGAATGCCTTCACGTTCGCACGCGTGCTGCAGCACGCGCAGCATGTCGATGCGCGAGGTGCGCGAGAAGTGGTTGCCGTGCACCTGCACATGGGTGCCGCGGTGCACCACCTCCATGTAGTCGCAGCGCTCGTGGTGGGCGATGAATTCCTCGTAGAAGGCCGCATCGGCTTCCTTGAGGAAGGACAGGCCGATGTCGGAGAAGACCACGCCCCAGCCGTAGGTGGCGCCTTCGGCGTTCTGCTCGAAGACGCGGATCCGGTGCGACGGATCGTGCTTCTTGGCCAGCAGCGCGAAATACAGGCCGGCCGGGCCGGCGCCGACGATGTCGATCTTCATGATGCGTCTTCCTGTGAGGTGGCGAGGGTGAGGGGGCCGCCGCCGTCACGCTGGTAGTCCAGCAGGGCCTGGCGGAATGCCGGCGGGATGTCGATGGAGCGGCGCTCGGGACGCGCCACGCACACCGGCGTCAGGCGCGCGTTGAACACCGCCTCGCCTTGCGGCGTGGTGGCGATCACGTCGAGCACGTAGGTGCGCTGGCGCACGTCGACCACACGCACGGTCATGTCGAACTCGTCATCAGGGCGCAGGGAGCGGATGAACTCGAACGAGAGCGCCTTGCTGGGCGTGCCGAAACCCTGCTCGCTCTTGGCGCGCTGCGGCGTGGTGCCCAGCAGGGCGCCGTAGAACAGCTCGGCCGCTGAGATCACGTAATCGGCGAAAGTGGCTGTGTAGACCACGCCGGCCGGGTCGCATTCGCCCCACTTCACGCGGCGGCGCACCACCAGCGGCCGTTCGCTGAGCAGGTACTCGATGGGCACGAGCGCGCTCATGACTTGCGCTCCTGCGCCAGGAGTTCGGCAATGCGCCGCTTCATGGACGGCTTGTCCACCTTGCCGACGCGGGTGAGTGGAAATTCGTCGACCACCTCCACGCGCTCCGGGCACTTGTACTTGGCCAGGCCGCGCGCGGTCAGGAACTGCCCGAGCGCCTTCACGTCCGGCGCCGCCATGCCGGGGCGCGCGATGATGAAGATGCAGCCCTTCTCGCCATAGAACGGATCGGGCATGGCCACCAGCTTGGCATCCGCCACGGCGGGGTGCTGGCTGACATGGCCTTCCACCTCTTCGCAGCCGATCTTCTCGCCGCCGCGGTTGATGTTGTCGCGCAACCGTCCCTCGAAGGCGTAGTGCAGCACGCCGTCGATGCGGTGCGCGCTCACCATGTCGCCGGTGCGGTAGAAGCCGTCCGATGTGAAGGACTGGGCATTGGCCTCGGCATTGGCGAAGTAGCCGGTCAGGCTGGAGGGGCCGCGAAAGCACAGCTCGCCGGGCTGGCCGTCCGGCGCGAGCTGTTCCGACGCGGGGTCGAGCAGGCGGATCTCGTCGTCCGGGCAGCCGGAGCAGCCCTGGGTCATGTGGCGCGCCTGCGCGGGCGAGTCCGCCGGCGAGCCGAGCAGCAGGCCTTCGGTGATGCCGTACAGGTTGGAGCAGGGCACGCCCAGGTGTGCCTCCAGCGTGTCGGCGCGGCTCATGGTGGAGAACAGCTTGAGCGACGACAGGTCGTGGCGCGCGATGTCCGCATAGGCGAGCAGTTGCGGCGCGATGGGGCCGATGGACAACGCATGCGTGACGCGGTGCTCGCCGATCAGGTCGAGCATGCGCGCAATGTCCACCCGCGACATCAGCACCACCGTCACGCCCGCCAGCACCGACGGGATCAGCGCATAGAGCTGGCCGGCGTTGTGCAGCAGCGGCAGCGACCAGATCACGCGGCTTTCGCCATCGATGCGCCAGCGCCGCATCCAACCGGCCGAGTGGCCCAGGTATTCGGCGTGGAAGCGCGGGATGATCTTGGGCACCCCGGTGGTGCCGCCCGAGAGCTGGAAGCTCAGCACGTCCGCCAGCCCCAGCTGGACATCGGCCAGGCGCTTGCGGGCTTGCTCCAGCGGCATCGCGTCGATGAGCTGCTGCAGCCCGGCAGCGCCGGCGCGCTCGCCGCGCACGACGATGAGATGCGTGAGCGAGGCGTGGCGCGCCATCATCGATTCGGCGAAGGCCGGCAGGTCGAAGCTGGCGCTGAAGTCGGCCTGCACGAAGTAGCCGCGCGCGCCCGATTGCTCGGTGAGTTGCCCGATCTCGATCTCGCGGTGCTGCGGCAGCGAGCACACCGGCACGATACCGGCCTTGAAGCAGGCCAGCAGCGCGACCGTGGTTTCCACGGTGGTGCCCAGCTGGAAGATGGCCCGGTCGCCCGGCGCCAGTCCCAGTTCGAGCAGCGCTGCGCCCAGGCGTTCGGTCGCCTCGTCGAGTTGCGCGAAGTCGAGGCTGCGGTCGTCGCCGATGAAAGCCGGGCGCTGCGGGTGGCGCCGGGCGGTATCGCGCAGGGCGTTGCCGACGGTGTTGGCCAACCAGCTGCCGCTGGCCAGCGCCGCTTCCGCGCGCTCGGCGCTCGGGTAGACGACGCCGGGAATGTTGTGGTGGACGAGAGTCGCCATCGTTGTTTCCTTCAGCGCCTGCGTCAAGCCTGCGCCGGTGCCTGTGCCGGCGCAATACGCAACACATCGCGGTCGAAGCGCTCGATGCGCCCGTGCACGCCGCCGGTCAGCATGCCGTACCACAGCGCGGGCTTGAAGCCCAGCGCCTTGCGCCCGAACTCGAGCGGACCGTCGGCCTCGATCAGGTCGTAGTCCTTGCCGGTGCGCACCCGGCATTCCGGATGCTGGCGCGCTGCGCTCACCAGCGGCGCGAATTCCTCCACGCGGGGAACCGACAGCCACACCGGCGCGCTGGACGCCAGGTCGTGCTCGGCCACCTTCTCGGCTTTGCCGTTCCAGATGGCGTCCACGGTGTCCAGAAGGCGGCCGGCGCCGTGCGCTTGATCTTCCAGCGCCATGGCCGCTTCCAGCGTGAGCTGCGCGTCGGTGGCGTCCAGCGCCGTGAGCGGGCGCAGCTTGTGCGTGAACTCGACGAAGTAGCCGTTGGGATCGCGCACGTAGATCGATTCGATCACCTCGTGGCGCGTCTCCACCGACACCTCCAGCCCTTGCGATTCGAGGCGCTGCTTCCAGGCGCGCAGTTCGTCGGGGCCCTTGACCAGCCAGGCGGTGTGCGTGGCGTCGGCCACATGGTCGTCCGGCAGCGGGCGGCTGGCGGCGCGCTCGCGCATGCCGGCCGGTTCGTTGGTGCCCAGGTAGTAGAAGAAGGCGATGGTGCTGCCGTTGCCGCTGTCGAAGAAGAAGTGCAGGAAGTCCGGGTGCGTGGCCGGGCCCCAGCCGCGCGCGGAGATCACGTGCACCAGCGGCAGGCCGAGCTTGTCGCGGTAGAACTCGACGGTCTCGCGCAGCCGCCAGGTGGGGCGCGCCGTGTGGTCGACGCCGCGCAGGGCCAGGGAAGGAAGGTCTCGTGCAGACATGGGTGGTCCTCCATGAGGAAACAGGATGGCGTTGGGCGGGCGCCTGCGGCGCCCAGCGGATGGATCAGGCCCGGGTCAGGGCGAAGTCACTGTGGAAACTGGTTGCGCAGCCATTGCGCGAGCAGGCGTCCGGCCTCCAGCCGGCCGGGCTCTTCGCTCGCGCCAAGTGCGCGGCCGTGGTGGTCGCCGCGCACGCGCAGGTGCTGCTTGGCGCGCGAGCCGATGGCGTCGACGATGCGCTGCACATCCGAAGGGAAGCAGGCCTGGTCGCCGGTGTACTCCACCACCAGCACCGGCTGGGTGATGGAGGCCGCCGTCCTGGCCAGCGAGGCGTTCGACGAGTGCGCCGACCAGGTGGACAGCCAGCTCTCGGGCGTGCACTGCCGCGCGAAGCCGACCGCGCCGTAGTTGGAGGCGTAGGGGTCGGCGCCCCAGAGCGAGCCGAACCTGCGGTCCGATGCGTCCAGCGTCAGGTCGAAGCAGCGCAGGTCGGCGTCGGTGCGCCAGACGTTGAAGATGGGCGTGTGGCCGGCCAGGCGGCGGTCCTCGGGGCTGGGCTTGCCGCCGTCTACCGCGGCCTCCTTCACGCGCTGGCGGGCCGCCTGGCGACGCGCGATCAGGGTGCGGGCGTGCTCGTCGATACGGGCCACGCGTGCGCGCTGCGCGGCGCGGTAGCGCTCGATGAATTCGGCGCTGTAGCGCGTCTGGCCCTTGCCCGCGTAGCCGTTGGCCGGCGACAGCGGATCGAGCGAAGCATCGACCGACAGCGGGTCGTTCTCGTCCAGCACGCTCGGGTCGATGCAGTTGAGCAGCAGTGCGCCCTGGCCGGGGTGCGGGCCCACCAGCACGAAGCCGTCGGCCAGCGGCATGTCCAGGTCGGCCAACTGCGTGGGGCGCCCGCCCGGCGTGCGGGCGATGCGCTGCCCGCCGGGCAGCGCGGACTGCTGCGCGTACAGCGCGTACAGCCCGGCGCCGCCGGAGTTGCCCAGCAGCACGATGCGCTTGAAGCCCGCCGCGCTCAGGTATTGCAGGCCGGTCGCCACGTCATGCAGCGCGAACTCGTGTTCCAGCCGCAGGTCGTTGCCCACCGAGCGAGGCGACTGCGACCAGGCCGCATAGCCTGCGCCCACGATGTCGGGGATCAGGTAGTGGCAGGCCATGAATTCGCGCGGATGCATGACGCACACCACGGTGTCGGTGGGTGTCGCCGGGCGATAGAGCGAGCCGCCCGTTGCCGCCTGGTCGGCGGTGCGCAGCACCACGTTGGCGGTGGTCGTGCCGCTCGGAATGTCGCGTGGATTCCAGTCCGTGTTCAGGAAGCCCGCGGTGGCCTGCGCGGACAGTGCGGTGGGGGCGGAAGGGTTGCTCATGGGTCGAATCGCGCTGCGGCGCTCCTTGCATTGACGTGAGCCAATGCTAGGTTGATTCGACAGTAACGTCAAATATTTGACGTAGGTGTTAATACTATGGTGCTGCCACGGTCACCGGCTCATGTCATGGGGTGGATGCAAGGCTGTTTTCCAGCAGGTCCAGCGCCTCGCGTGCCCGCGCCAGGGCATAGCCGACGTCGGTGGTGTCTGCCTTGGCCGAGCGTGCCTTGCCGCGCTTTTCCCCGTTTGTCGCGCCGGGCGCCTCCGGGGACCGCAGCATGCGCAGGCCGAAGGTGGCGATCAGCTCGGCCACGGGTTCCATGGGTTCGCCGCGGCGGGTGTCGAACCACCAGGCGCACCAATTGCACATGCCGATGATCGAAAACGCCGCGACGTCCGCGTCCACCGGCGGAAAAACGCCTTCCGCGATGCCGCGCCGGATGACGCTGACGAAACCATCGCGCACCGCGCGCCTGGCTGCCTGTGCGGCGTGGCGTTGCTCTTCGGGCAAGCTGCCTTCGCTGCGTTCGGCAACGCGGAACTGCAGCGGATGCGCCAGCACCAGCCCTGCCTGGCGCAGGATCAACTCGTGCAGCGCCTGGTCCGCCGGCAGCTCCGCGCGCCGCGAGACTTCCGCCGTCAGTTCGCTGGCGCGCTCAGTGACGTCCTTGGTAAGGGCTTCGAGCATCGCCTCCTTGCTGGGGAAGTAGTAGTAGAGCGCAGTGCGCGTCACGCCCACTGCGTCCGCGATGTCATTGATGTTGGTGCCGCCGAAGCCTTTTTCGATGAACAGCAGCGAGGCGGCATCGAGAATGGTCTGGCGCTGTGCCTCGTTCCGGGGAGGGCGACGGGATGGTTGGAGTTTGCCGGGCATGGCCCGATCATGCTCCATTCCGTCCAATGGCCGTGATTGGTTTCAAGACTGCGGGCGCACAGGGCGCCGCGCCGGCCATTCAACTCAAACCGCCTCTTCAATCAGCGCCATCCAATGTCTGACGGCTTATCTCGACCACGCAATGGGCAAAGTGCTCCGCGGCAGGCGTTAGCGGCACGTCGCCGCGAGAGACCAGAATGAAGCCATGTCGCTCGGCTCGAAGCCGCAGTCGGGTAGCGGCGCGATGCCACGTGTCTCGGGTAAAGTCATTCGGGCTAGGGCATGGTGCTGGCGCACGAACTGCCGCGGCCAGCGCGCTGCGGTAGGCGACTGGACGTACCTGCGCGTCGACGGCACGACTACCTGTTCGATCTGTCCTCGGACGAACAGGAGAGCGCAGCTGAGTGGCTATTGGTCGGCAATGGGCACCGAAGGCGTCATGCCTTCAACAAGGTCAGCTTCCGATTTCGTTGGCTGGGGCGGCTCCGCAGCAGCGAAAGCGGCCCTTTCACTTGACGGACCGCAATGACGGCAAGCCGACAGGAAGCCGCAGTTCCGGACTGCTTCGCTACCGTTTTGATTTCGCTGCCGCAATGCCCTTGATGAGCCTTAAGCGCCGAGCGAAGTCTCGCTGCCGACGTGATGCTGCACCAAGGTTACGGCAAGGACTGGTACCAGCGCCATCGAGCATCTGGGCGCCTACAGTTCGCAATCTCCGATCCGGCCAAGAGGCCGGTTCTCATCGCAGGGGCGCTGGCTCGACCGCCTTTCTGAACCTTGCCGTGAACTACGGGCGCGCGGCCTGCGCGACATCGGGCGCCTGCCCCACGTACCGGCCCCGTGGTCGGATGACCTGTGTTACGCCCAGTTGTTCAAGACTATGCGCCAGCAGGCCGACGCTGCGCGCAGTCGCGAAGAGGCCGAATGCCGCGTCGGCCGGAAGCTGGTAGGTCGCCACCAACGCCGCCAGGGCCACGTCGATGTTCGGCTGCAAGCCGGTGAGGTCGGCCACCTTGCGGATGAAGCGCGAGATGACCTTGGGCGGCTCGAACAACGCCAGCAAGGCAGCCGCACGCGGATCTCCGTCGGGGTAGAGGTGGTGACCGAAGCCGGCCAGCGGCATGGCGGTGGAAAGGTAGTGCGACACCACCTGCTCCTCGCCCTGGCGCTCCACCTCGTCGAACAGGGCCTGCACGCGCCCGGATGCATCGCCATGCAGCGGGCCCGAGAGCGTGGTCAATCCAGCCAGCAGGCATGCCGGCAGCGAAGCCCCGGTGGAAGCCGCAATGCGCGCGGCAAACGCCGAACTGGTCAGCTCGTGATCGGCCAGCAGCACCATCGCGGTTCGCAGTAGCTCGGCCACTTCCTGGGGCAAGCCCCAGCCTTGCGCAAAGCGCAGGTGCAGCGCTTCGCGCCCGGCCTGCGCGCCGAAGGATGCGGCCAGCTGGCCGACCAGCGCCTGGCCTTCGGTGTGCAACACGCGCGTGAGGCGCCCGTGCGTGGAGTGCCCGCTGGCTGCGAGTGCGGCAAGCGCGGTGAACGCAGCAACCCGCCCCGGCTTGTGCGAGCGGGCCGGCTTGGGCGACGAAAACTCAACCGGCTGCCCAGCTGCCCACAGCAGCCGCGCCGCGTCTTCCAGGCTATAGGAGCCGGCCAGGGACACAGCGTCCTGGCCGCGGTAGTACAGGTGCCCGCGCAGGAAAGACGACAGGGCGGTGGGAATGCTGGGCTGCGCGCCGAACAGGGTGTTGGTCGCCAAGGTCTCGTGCTTGCGGCCTGCCTGCTTTCGCCTGGCCAGGGCCGCGACGTCTTCGGCTCGGTAGAGGCTGCGGCGCGTATCGCCGGGATCGGTCATGACTTCCAGCTTGCCGCGGCTCACGTACGCGTAGACGGTTTGCGCTTGCACGGCGAGGAGGCGGCACGCCTCCTCCATCGAAATCCAGGAGGCCATGGTCGGTCAAAGTCGTTATTTATATTGATTTTATACGTCAAGATTGCCTATTGGATCAACCTATATCTACCATCAACCCATCCTGAAACGCACATTTCCCGATCTCATGAAACCCCGAGTCCTGCAGCTCAACCCGATCCTTATTCCCGAGATCAACGAAGAGCTCGCATCCCTGTACGAAATCCACAAGCTGTTCGAAATGGCCGACCCCCAGGGCTGGGTCCGGGAACACGGCGCGTCCATCGACGCAGCGATCACCGGCGGCCACACCGGCATCTCGCGGTCCATGCTGGAGCAGTTGCCCGGCCTCAAGGTCGTGGCAGTCAACGGCGTCGGCACCGACGCAGTCGACCTGGCCTACTGCGCAACCCGCGCGCTGCCCGTGACCGCCACGCTTGGCGCGCTCACCGAGGACGTGGCCGACCTGGCCATCGGGCTGCTCATCGCGGCCTGCCGCAACCTCTGCGCGGGCGACCGCTTCGTGCGCGAAGGCCAGTGGGAGCGCTTTCCCAACCCGAGCGCCATTCCGCTGGCGCGGCGCTTCAGCGGCATGCGCGTGGGCATCGTCGGCATGGGCCGTGTCGGCCGCGCCGTCGCGGTGCGGGCCGAAGCCTTCGGATGTCCGATCAGCTACACCGACCTGCGCCACATGGAGGACGTGCCTCATCGCTTCGTGCCGGCGCTCATCGACCTGGCCCGCGAATGCGATGCGCTGGTGCTCTGCGCGGCGGCAGACAAGGCCGAAGGCATTGTGGATGCGTCCGTCATCGAGGCGCTTGGGCCGAAGGGCTTTCTCATCAACGTCGCTCGCGGCCGCCTGGTGCGAGAAGACGACCTGACGGAAGCACTCGTCGCTGGCCGCATTGCCGGCGTGGGGCTGGACGTGTTCGTCGACGAGCCCCGCGTGCCGCAAGCCTTGCGCGAATCCGAACGGGCCACGCTGCAGGCCCATCGCGCCAGCGCCACCTGGGAGACCCGTACGGCCATGGGGCGGATGGTGCTCGACAGCGTCGCACAGGCGCTGGCTGGCCAGCGTCCGGCCATGAGCCTCACGACCTGAGTGCACTGCGCTACGGCGCCTTCACCACGTTCGACAAAAAGCCATACGGAGACACGCCTTGCCCATCCAACGCCTTGCCATTGCGGCAACCATCGCCCTGCTCGCTGCGGCCCCTGCGCCGAGCTTCTCGCAAACCTACCCGGCGCGGCCGGTGACCCTGGTGGTTCCCTTCCCGCCCGGCGGCGGAACCGACACCGGCGCGCGCGTGCTCGCCGCCCAGCTCGGCAAGCGCTGGGGCCAGTCCGTCATTGTGGAAAACAAGGGCGGCGCCGCCGGCCAGATCGGTGCGGACTATGTGGCCAAGGCCAAGCCGGATGGCTACACCCTGCTCCTTGGCAACATCGGGACGCAGTCCATCAACCCTTCCCTCTATGCCCGTCTGCCCTACAACCCGGACACCGCGTTTGCACCCGTTTCGCTGGTCGCCGAGTTGCCCCTGGCCATGATGGTCAACCCGTCGGTCCCGGCGAAGACGCCGGCTGAGTTCATTGCCCTTGCGAAGTCGAAGCCCGGGCAGATTACCTACAGCAGTTCCGGCGCCGGCGGCGCGCCGCACCTTGCGGCGGAAGTCTTCAAGGACCAGACCGGCACCTTCGTCGTGCACGTGCCCTATCGCGGCGGCGGCCCGGCCATCGCGGATTTGGTCGCGGGCCATGTGCAGCTGTCGTTCATGACAGTGCTGGAGGCGTCCGGCAACATCAAGGCAGGCAAGCTGCGCGCGCTGGCCGTGACCGGCGACAAGCGGGTACCGGCGTTGCCTGACGTTCCCACGCTTTCGGAGACGGCGATTCCGGGCTTCAACGCGATCTCATGGATCGGGATGCTGGCACCGGCGGCAACGCCGAAAGACGTTGTCGAAAAGATCGCGGCCGACGTGCGCGCGGTGCTTGCGGACGAAGATGTCAAGGCACGCATCGTTGCGCTGGGCGGCGTGCCGCGCGCGACCACGCCGCAGGAATTCGGCAAGCTGATCTCGGACGACCGGCAGCGCTACGCGCAGATCATCCGCAGCCGCAACATCACGGTCGACTGAAGCCGGCAAGCAAATGACGGAGTTCGTGATTCCGCCGCCAGTGCCGGTCAGCCTGCCCGTTGCGGGCAGGACGGCCGCCTTTCCGGTCGGCCGCGTGTTCTGCATCGGCCGCAACTACAAGTGGGACCGGCACGAAGCGGCCCCGACAGACATGCCGCCATGGTTCATGAAACCCGCCCGCGCTGTCGTGCCAGCGCAGGGCGAACTGCCCTACCCGCCCGGCACGAGTGACTTCTGCCATGAAGTGGAACTTGTGGTGGCCATCGGCCGCGGAGGCAGCAACATCGATGCGGCGCAGGTGCAAGAGCGGCACATCTGGGGCTATGCCGCAGGCCTGGACCTGACGCGGCGCGACCTGCAACAGCAGGCCAAGCGCGCGGGCAACCCGTGGGAAGCCGCCAAGGCTTTCGATCATTCGGCGCCCTGCACGCCGCTCGTGCCCGCCGAGGTGTGCGGACATCCGAAGTCTGGCGCCGTGTGGCTGGCGGTCAACGGTGTCGAGCGACAGCGCGCCGACCTTTCGGAGCTCCTGTGGCCGGTACCCGAGCTGGTGGCGATGCTCTCGCGCTCGGTCGCGTTGCAGCCTGGCGATCTGGTGTTTACCGGCACACCTTCTGGCGTTGGCGCCCTGCAGCCTGGCGATGTCGTCAGCGGCGCGGTGGCGGATATCGGCCGCTTCTCCATGACCGTGCGCGCTTCGCGGGAACCGGCGCGGCACGGCATCGCAACATCACTCGCAGGAGCCTGACCGTGAACACAAGAACCTCCCCCGCGAAGATCGCCTCGGTCACCGGCGCGGGCAGCGGCATCGGCCGTGCCGTGGCACTGGCATTGCTCGACGACGGCTGGAGCGTCGTGCTCGCGGGCCGACGTGCCGAACCGCTGCAAGCCCTGGCTGCGCAAGCCGAGACGCGCGGGCAGGCGGCGATGGCGGTGCCCACCGACGTCACTTCCCCCGAGAGCGTTCAAGCGCTCTTCTCCGCCATCGAACAGCGCTTCGGCCGCCTGGACCTGCTGTTCAACAACGCCGGCGTGAACGCCCCGGCCGTGCCGATGGACGAGCTGCCGCTGGACAAGTGGTTCAGCGTGATCAACACCAACGTCACCGGCGTGTACCTGTGCGCACGCGCGGCTTTCGGGCTCATGCGGCGGCAGATGCCGCAGGGCGGGCGCATCATCAACAACGGCTCGGTTTCGGCCCACACGCCGCGGCCCTTCACAGCGCCCTACACCGCCAGCAAGCATGCGGTGAGCGGCCTGACCAAGTCGCTCGCGCTGGACGGCCGCGCCTTCAACATCGTGGCCAGCCAGATCGACATCGGCAACGCGCTGACGGAGCTTTCAGAGCGCATGACCCGCGGGGTGCTGCAGGCCAACGGCAGCACCGCGCCCGAACCCATGATGGACGCAAGGCATGTGGCCGATGCCGTGCGCCACATCGCCGCCCTGCCGCTGGGCGCGAACGTGCTGAACATGACCGTCATGGCCAGCGCCATGCCTTACGTCGGCCGCGGCTAGAGCGGCGCGGCAAGCCATTCATGCCGGGCGTCTTGCGGCACCCCGGCCGAATCCCACCACATCAGCAAGAGGAGACAAGCATGCAACCCAAATCCCTGTTCAGGCTTCTGGCCGTATCGACGTGCATGGCCATGCTGCCAGCGCTTGCGCCGGCGCAGCAGGCCTACCCGAGCCGTCCCATCAAGATCATCGTGCCGGCCCCTCCAGGCGGTGCGATCGACCTCATCGCCCGCGTGGTCGGCGACAAGCTGGCCACGTCGATGGGGCAGCCGGTGGTGGTGGACAACCGGCCAGGAGCCTCCAACAACCTGGGAACGGACGTGCTGGCCAAGTCCCCGGCCGATGGCTACACGATCGGCATCGTGGGCGGCAGCCACAACATCAACAAATACCTGTTCAAGAACCTCGGCTGGGACCCGGAGAAGAGCTTCGAGCCCATCGTCTACACGCACGTGGTGCCGCTGGTGTTCGCCATCAATCCGCAGATTCCGTCCAAGACGCTGCCCGAACTGGTGGCCTGGATGAAAGCCAACCCCGACAAGGCCAAGGTCGCGACATCGGGCCGCGGCAGTGCGCAGGAGATGGCTGCAGAGATGTTCCGCATGGCCAGTAAGACCGACATTCTTCTGGTGCCCTACAAGGGATCGTCGGCCGCGCACCCGGACCTGCTGGGCGGGCGCACCGCGCTGTACATCGACACCATCAGCGCGATCCTGCCGCAGGTGAAGGGCGGCAACGTGCGGGCGGTTGCGGTGTCGACGCTTCACCGGACATCTGCCCTGCCGGACGTGCCGACCGCGGACGAACAAGGCCTGAAGGGCTATGACGCCAACACCAACGGCGGCTTCCTCGCGCCCGCCGGCACGCCCAAGGCGATCATCACCAAGCTCAACGCCGAGATCAACGCAGCGCTGAAGCTGCCCGAGGTGCGCTCCAAGCTCGAAGCCGCAGGCATCGAGGTGCAAGGCGGTACGCCGCAGGATTACGCGGCGCTGATCAAGTCCGACCTTGCCAAATGGGGCAAGGTGGTTAAGGCAGCGGGAATCGAAGCCGAATAGCGCCAACGCGCCACGTCTGCACAACCGACATGGACCAACGAGCCGATCGTCCCCCGCTGTACATCGCCATGCACGAACGCGATAACGTTGCGATCGTGGCCAACGACGGCGGCCTGCCGGCGGGCACCGTCTTTCCCTCGGGCCTCGAGTTGCGCGAGAAGGTGCCACAGGGGCACAAGGTTGCGCTGGTGGACCTGGCCGAGGGCGCTCCGGTCCTGCGCTACAACGTGGTGATCGGCTATGCACTCAAGCCCATTGCCCGCGGCAGCTGGGTGCACGAGCGCCTGTTGCAGATGCCCACGGCGCGCGAACTCGACGGGCTGCCCATTGCCACCGTCAAGCCGCCGGCTGCAGCGCCGCTGGAAGGCTTCACCTTCGAGGGCTACCGCAACCCGGACGGCTCGGTGGGCACGCGCAACATCCTGGCCATCACGCAGACCGTGCAATGCGTGGCCGGCGTCACCGACTTCGCGGTGCAGCGCATCAAGAAGGAACTGCTGCCCAAGTACCCCAACGTCGACGACGTGGTGGCGCTGGAGCACACCTACGGCTGCGGCGTGGCCATCGATGCGCCCGACGCCATCGTGCCCATCCGCACGCTGCGCAACATCAGCCTCAACCCCAACTTCGGCGGCGAGGTGATGGTGGTGAGCCTGGGCTGCGAAAAGCTGCAGCCCGAGCGCCTGCTGCCGCCGGGCACCATCCCGCTGGTGGACGAGCGCAACGTGGCCGACATCGGCGCCTCGGCCGAGAACAAGCTGGACGTGGTCTGCCTGCAGGACGATGCGCACGTGGGCTTCATGTCCATGATCGACTCGGTGATGCGCCAGGCCGAGGAACACCTGGAGCGCCTGAACGCACGCCAGCGCGAAACCGTGCCCGCCAGCGAACTGGTGGTGGGCGTGCAGTGCGGCGGCAGCGATGCCTTCTCCGGCGTCACCGCCAATCCGGCCGTGGGCTTTTGCACCGACCTGCTGATACGCGCGGGCGCCACCGTGATGTTCTCCGAAGTGACCGAGGTGCGCGACGGCATCGACCAGCTCACCTCGCGCGCCACCACGCCGGAGGTGGCGCAGGCCATGATCCGCGAGATGGCCTGGTACGACGCCTACCTGGACAAGGGCCGCGTGGACCGCAGCGCCAACACCACGCCGGGCAACAAGAAGGGCGGGCTGTCCAACATCGTCGAGAAGGCGATGGGCTCGATCATCAAGAGCGGCTCCTCGCCCATCTCGGGCGTGGTGTCGCCGGGCGAGAAGGCGCGGCAAAAGGGCTTGCTGTATGCGGCCACGCCAGCGTCCGACTTCATCTGCGGCACGCTGCAGGTGGCCGCCGGCATGAACCTGCACGTGTTCACCACGGGCCGGGGCACGCCCTACGGGCTGGCCGAAGTGCCGGTGATCAAGGTGGCCACGCGCAGCGACCTGGCACGGCGCTGGCACGACCTGATGGACGTGAACGCCGGGCGCATCGCCGACGGCGAGGCCAGCATCGAGGACGTGGGCTGGGAGCTGTTCCGCCTGATGCTCGACGTGGCCAGCGGCCGCCAGAAGACCTGGGCCGAGCAATGGAAGCTTCACAACGCGCTGGTACTTTTCAATCCGGCTCCCGTGACCTGAGCGCCCATTGGCCAAGGACAGCGACACCATGGTGCCTGCCCCCTTGAGGGAGGCATCGCGCGAAGGCTACCCGCGGCGGCGCGACCTTGCCGTGAGCTTGGTTGAAGAACTTGAGCGTCGCATCCGCGAGGACTTGCTTAAAGCCGGAGACAAGCTCCCCACGGAAGCCATGCTCATGGCCCACTTCGGCGTGAGCCGCACCGTGGTGCGCGATGCGCTCGCCAGAATGAAAGCGGCCGGCCTCGTGCAGTCGCACCAGGGTGTCGGAACCTTCGTGGCCAGCACCTTGCGATCGAAGCCCTTTTGTGTGGACGACGCCGAAGGCCCGGGGCACGCCCTTGCGGCCCTCGAACTGCGTCTTGGCGTGGAGTCGGAAGCAGCCGTGCTGGCCGCCCAACGCCGCACGGCGGAAGACCTCGCGGCCATCTGCCATGCCTATGAAGCGCTGCGGACCGCACTGGCGGAAGAAGCCGACACCGCGCATGCAGACCTGAGATTTCACCTTGCCATTGCACATGCCGCGCACAGCCCGCACTTCGCGTCAGTGCTCGAAGCCTTGGGGCCGTCTGCCGTCTCCTCCTCGATTTTCGAGCGCGCCCACGCCTCGCATGTGAACGGGGTCTGGGAGCTCGAAGTGCTGGAGGAGCACGGAAATATCCTTGCCGCGATCCGACTCAAGGACCCCGAGGCAGCAGGCGCAGCCATGCGGCTGCATCTTGCAAAAAGCCGCGGACGGCGGCGCGCAGCATCGACCTAATATTCCCGTTCGGATCGACTTCATCCGCGCAGAATCCTTTCTCCCTCGCGCTGCACACATCTAGACCTCATCCGAGCCGCTTCTTTCTGCCAAGGACAACCCGCACTGCAGCGAGAGCAGCCGGCTGGGAGGGCAGGGCGGAACTGCTCGTTCGTGCCCGTTGCAGACATCTCCCTATGCTTCTTGAGCTCGAGCAACCGCCCAAGAGCGGAAGTCTATGAACAGAACTCTTGCGACGGCATCGCTAAAGTTCTGTGATCGGCTCGGATGGCTGGCGCCGAACGATTGGGCGAGCACTGTTGCATTGAAGATTGGCTAGGCTGCAAACCCGCCGTCGATCAGAAGTTCGGCGGCGGTGACCAACGGCGCCTCCCGGCGGTCATGGTGGGCCGCCATGGCTGCAATCTCATCCCTCGTGGCATGCCGCCGCATGGCCATGGTAGTGCAGACCCGCGCCGAATTCGGTGTCTTCAGGGTTCCCGATGCGCTATTGCTTCATGCCTGCGAAGTCGACGATGCGTTGGTATTCAATGGCATCGTTTGCCATCCGCTCCGAAAGGTCCTCGTCACCGCGGCCGACCACGACGCCTACGCGTTCGAGCTTCTGCTGCACAGTCGTGTCGCGCAGCGTCTCGCGCAAGGCGCGTTGCAGCTGAATTTGAGTGTCCGGCGTCAACCCGCGTGGTGCCATCAGCGCATACCACGCAACGAGGTTGTACCCCTTGAGTGCCGGATGCTCACCCAGCGCAGGTACCTCGGGCATCAATGCGATGCGCTGTGCACTGGTCACTGCAATCGGGACGATGCGTCCCGCATCGACCAAAGGCTTGGCCGCACCAGGCCCAAGGAAGGCAAACTCGATCGCACCTCCGGCGAGGTCCGCGCCGATGTTGCCCGCGCCGCGATAGGGGATGTGAATGATGGAGAGGCCAGCCTGCTTCTTCACGAGCTCGCCCGAAAAATGCAGCATTGACCCGATTCCCGAGGTGCCGTAGCTCATCTGGCCGGGCTTCTTTCGAGCAACGTCGACGAACTGCGCGAGCGAAGTCACACCGCTCTGCCTCGATGCGACCAGCACCAACGGGATGGAACCGACATAGCCGATCGGCGCCAGGTCCTTCGCGGCGTCGTACTTCTGTGCCGGATTCAGCAAGCGCGTGGCCACGAATTCGCTGCTCGATCCGAGAATCAGCGTATAGCCATCGGGTGCGGCGTTCACCACTTTCTGTACGCCGATCGCGCCCGCTGCTCCGCCGGCGTTGTCGACGACGACGGTGGCTTCGAGCTTCTTGCCGAGCGTCTCGACCACGGCGCGCCCCACCGCGTCGACACTGCCTCCGGGTGGATAGCCGATCACTACCGTGATGGGGCGGCTTGGCCAAGACGGCTCCGCCGCCGCGGAAGGGGCCGCTGCGAAGGCGCAGGCAAGCGCGAGCGAAGTTGCGAACAGGCGTGCGATGGAGAAGGAGGAAAACATGCTGTCGGTCGGTGATTCGGGGAAAAGCAGAACGCCAGGGCGAGTCAATGCGGCACCGGCGGCACGGCGGTCTCCCGCATCACCGCTTCGGTGCTGCGGTAGCGTTCCGCCATCGCGCGCTCGGCGGGCGTGGCGATCTGCGCCTGCATGTAGGCGCCCAGAGCGCGCGCATGGCCCACGATGAAGCTGCCGGCATGGAGGCGCGAAGCCTCGTAGGCCTTGAGCGCGAGTGGCACGTCAGGTGCGGCTTCAAGCGCGCGAACCAATGCCGCTGCATCGCTGCCAGCCTTCGTGACGCCCATCCCGCAATGGGGCCGCGCAACGAACGCGGCATCGCCCAGCAAGGCCACGCGGCCGAACGCAATCGCCGGGCTTTCGAGATCGAAGATTGGCTGGAAGAACAGGTTGGGAGTCTTCTCCACCACCTCGGCGAACTGCGGTGCCAGCACCTCGTGCGCCGCCCGGCGCGCTTCGGCGAGCACCTCGGGGCGGATCAGCGGCGGCGGAATGCCGTCGGGCCAGGTCTTGCCGGTCGCATCGGTGAGCATCTCGCGCAGCGTCGTGTCGCGGTCGGCCGGCCGGTACCAGACGAAGTTGTAGCGTCTATGACCGGGCTCCACGCTGTTGCCCGCGCCTGCGACCGGGTAGGCGATCATCTGCTCGCGCGGCGGCAGGCCGAATGCGAAATATGGAAAGAGCTCGGAGAGCGCCCGCGGCGAAAGGCTCGCTTCCTCGACGAGCCCGCGCCATGCGACATAGCCCGCGTAGTGCGGACGCGCGTCGGGCGCGAGCGATTGGCGCACGGTCGAGCGCAAGCCATCAGCCGCCACTAGAAGATCGGCGGACATCACCTCTCCGTCGGCGAACGTCGCGCGTACAGCGCCGGCATCCTGCTCGAACGAGACCAACTGACGTCCGCTGTGATAGCGCTCCGAAGGAAATGCTCGACGCAGCACCTGGTACAGGCGTCCCCAGGCGGTGAGCAGTTGCGGCAGCGGGCGGGAGCTCTCGACATGGCCATCGCGCGCCAGCGTGATGCGCTCGCGGACCTCGACGCCGATCCCGTCCGACAAGTCGACCCCTGCAGCGCTCAGCACATCCATCAGCTCGGGATGCGTCACCACGCCGGCGCCCCGGCTCTCGAGTTCGTCGGCCACGCGCTCGTGGATGTGGACATCCCAGCCGGCGCGTAGCAGCAGATTGCCCGCGAACAGTCCGCCGAGCGAGCCGCCGATGACCAGCGCCTTGCGCGCCGGTTTGGTCGATTGCGCGGCGCTCATGCCTGCGCTCCGCTTTCGAGCGCCTCGTGGGCAGGGTAGTTCAACTCGATCGTGACGCCCGAGGGGTCCTCGACGAACACCTGGTGCAGGCCGATGCTCGGCACGGTGCGTTCGCGGAAGGCGAGGCCTGCGCCTCGCAGACGCCTGTGCATGTCGGGAAGATCCGTTGCGAGGAAGGCCACATGGTCGATTGCGGCACTGCCGTGAAGGGAATCCACGCTCTTGTCGCCGAGGTACTCGACGAGGCCCTGCGGCGAGTCCGGGTCGATGCCGATGATGTGCACGACACCGTACTGCGCCTCATCGTCGCCCTTGTAGAGCCAGAGGCCCGGAAAGTCGAAAGGCGGCCTGAAGCCTTCACGGAAGCCGAGCACATCTACATAGAAGTGGCGGGAAGCCTCGAGGCGGGTGGTGCGCACCGAGTAGTGGGCAAGGGTCTGGATGGCCATGGTGAGAGTCCTTGAATGTTGGATTCGGGTCGGATTCGAGGGGCGTGCGATCAGCCCTCGGTGATGAGTTGGGCCAGGCGCTCGGCGGACAAAGGCAGTTGCCTCGCGCGCAGGTCGAGGGCATGGGCCACTGCGTTGGCGACAGCGGCGGCGGCCGGCCCGGCGGCTGCTTCGCCCACGCCGAGGCTGGGCTGGTCGGGCCGTTCGATCAAGTGCACCGCGATTTCCGGGATCTCGTCGAAGCCGAGGATCGGATAGTGCTCCCAGTCGCACGACGTGATGCCTGTGTGGTCCCAGGTCACGCTTTCCTTCAGCGTCCAGCTCAATGATTGAAGAAGGCCGCCTTCGATCTGGTTGACCAGCCCGTCGGGATTGACCGCCGCGCCAGCGTCGACAACGACCCAGGCCTTCTCGACCCGGACTCTCTCTTCGACGCCGACCTGCAACGCGATAGCGCAATACGCGGCCTGGTTCTTGTAGCGGCCGACGGCGATGCCCAGGCCGCTGCCGGTACCGCTTTCGCCGCGCCGGCTCCAGCCGGCCATCCGGGCCGCGGTCTCCAGCACCTCGCGTGCGCGCACATCGCCTAGGTGACGCAGCCTGAATTCGACCGGGTCGCAATCCGCGATCCGCGCCAACTCGTCCATGAAGCTCTCGATCGCGTACAGGTTGCAGTAGGAACCCAGCGATCGGAGTGCCGACACGCGCACCGGTGACTCCGCGATGAAGTAGTAGTCGACCTGCTGATGCGGCAGGTCATAAAGCGCGATTGCGTTGCGGTCGCCGCCACCCATGGGCAGCGGCAGGTCGCGCGCTGCTGGCCGCGGGAGTGGCGGCTCTACTTCCCAAGCGCCGAGCAGGTTGACGCCATCGCCCCAGCCGGGCCGGTTCATGTGGGTGTGACTCCACAGGCGCAAGGTCCAGCTTCCGATGCGACCTGCTGCGTCCAGACCGGCCGTGAGTCGCACCGCGCTGGCCGAACCGAACGGCGACATCGACATCTCGTCTTCGCGCATCCATTGCACGCGCACTGGAAGGCCGATGCGGATCGCGATGAAGGCAGCGTCGAACGCGGCATCGTCGGCGCCGTTGTGGCCGTAGCAGCCGGCGCCCGGCGCATGAATGACCTCCACGGTGTCGGACCCGCGGCCCAGCGCCATGGCGATCTGGTCGCGCAATGGATAGACGCCCTGCGTGTGCGACCACACGCGCAGCCGGTCGCCACGTGGATCGGCCAGCGCACAGGCAGGCCCGATCGAAGCATGTGCCAGGTAGGGCCGCGAGTAGGTGGCGCTGTACGTCTGCAGATCCGTGCCCGGCGTGCCCGAATCATGAACGCGCTGTGGGCTGTCGGGCAGGCCCTGCAGCAGCGAGACGGTGTCACGGCCCGCGTGCGGATCGGGCATGGATTCGAAGTCGAGCAGCTTGCGCGCCTTGGGCAACGCACGGACCAACGCACCTTCGTGCGGGCCCACCAGCGCAAGAAACCGTCCGCTGTGCACCACGTGGGAGACGCCGGGCAGGGCCTGCAGTTGCGACAACGGCACCGACGCCAGTCGCTGCGACGGATGGCGCCCCCGCAGCATGCGCGCATGCAGCATCCCCGGAATGACCATGTCCTGCAGGTAGCCGGCACCTGTCAGCTTGGCGGGAAGATCCACGCGCGGCAGCGAGCGGCCCACGTAGGGTCTGGCGGCGTTGCGGGTCAGAGCGGCCGGCTCGACGATCGGGACATCGAGGTCGACCGAGCCTGCGAGCTCCCAGTAGTCGATACGCCGCCGGCCCTCGGGATCGGTGAAGCAGCCGTCCTCAACCTGCAACCCGGACGGTTCCACGCCGAGTCGACGCGCCGCTTCCGTATTGAACAGGGCATAGGCGTGCGTGCAGGCCCAGCGTAGCGCCGCCCCGCCGTACTGCACAGAGAGACTTCCGGCTGTGTAGCCTTCGTCGGGCGATCGGTCGGTGCGGCCTGCGACGAGCAGCACCTGCGCCGGGGCCAGTCCGAGCGCGTCGCAGGCGATCTGCACCAGCGCAGTCTCGATGCCCTGGCCCAGTTCGACCTTGCCGGTGAACACGCTGACCTGGCGCGCCGGTCCGATGCGCAACCATTGGCGCAGTCGCGGATGGGCCTGGATGGCGGTCGGCGTGGCAAGAGCGGCGCTCATGATTGGCCTTCCGTGCGCAGCCGCGCGGCGGCCGCGTCAATCGCTTTCAGGATGCGCGCGTGCGCGCCGCAGCGGCACAGATGCCTGTGCATCGTCTCATGCAGGTCGGCTTCGGTCGGCGCGGTGGTGCGACGAAGCAATGCCGTCACCGACATCAGGATGCCGTTGATGCAGTAGCCGCACTGCGCCGCCTGCAGCGTGACGAACGCGTCGAGCACGACTGCGCCCACCGGGTCGTCTCGCAGGTGCTCGATGGTAGTGAGTTCGCGTCCGGCGGTACCCCACAGCGGCATGTCGCAGGACTGGACCGGGCGACCGTCCATCCAGACCGTGCAGGCACCGCAGTGGCCTGCACCGCAGCCGAAGCGAACGCCCTTGCAGTCGAGGTCGTTGCGCAGCACGTAAAGCAGAAGGTCGTTCTCGTCGGCCTGCACTGTCTGCGTGCTGCCATTGACCCTGAGTTCGAACGAGTTGGTCATTGGGTTCGATCGAAAGTGGCTGGCTTGCGCAAGCCAGCCGCGCGGCGATAGGGCGCCGGATAGTAGGGTGTGACGCCGAGCGTTTCCGCGGCCCGCCAGACCCAACGCGGATCAGCGAGGAACGGGCGCGCCAGAGCGACCTGGTCGGCCTGGCCGGACGCGATGATCTCGGCCGCTTGCATCGGCTCACTGATGCCGCCGACGGCGCGCGTGGTGATGCCGCTCTGCCGCCGCACCTGCGCCGCCAGCGCGACCTGGAACCCGGGGCCGAAGGGAATGCGCTCGCCGCGAACGACAAAGCCGCTGCTCACGCAGACGTAGCCAAAGCCGAGGTCCCTGAGCCGCCGCGCGAGGCGAACCGCGTCGTCGGGCCCGAGACCTCCCTCGGCCCAGTCGGTGCCGGTGATACGCGCGCCGAGCACGCGGTCGCTCGGCACGTGCTTTTTCAGGGTCTGCGCAATATGAAGCGCCAACCGGTCGCGCCGGGCCGCGTCACCACCCCAGGCGTCGTCGCGCCGGTTCGCAAGCGGCGACTGGAATTGGTGCAACAGGTAGCCGTGCGCGCAATGCAGCTCGATGACATCGAAGCCCAGGCGCACCGCGCGCCGCGCGGCATCGACGTATGCGTCGACCAGCCGGCCGATGCCGGCTTCGTCGAGTGCCTCGGGCGTGTCCCAGTCCGGCGCGAAAGGCAGGGCGCTGGGCGCCGAGCAGCGCCAGGGTGCGCCGGCGTCGCTGCCGGCCTTGAGCGGCGCGCCGCCATGCCACGGGACGTCGGCAGAGCCCTTGCGGCCCGCATGGCCGAGCTGGATTCCGAAGCGCGTGCCCGGCGCGGCCACCGCCCGGGCCGCCTGGAGCACGCGCGCCAACGCAGCTTCGGCTTCGTCGCTGTAGAGGCCGAGGCAGCCGTGCGTGATGCGCCCGCGTGCTTCGACAGCAGTGGCTTCGACCATGACCAGTCCAGCACCGGACATGGCCAGTTGCATGAGGTGCTGCAGGTGCCAGTCATTTGCGACACCCTCGCGGGCCGAGTACTGGCACATCGGCGAGACGACGATGCGATTGGGGAAGCGAAGCGGCCCGATGGCGAGTTCGCTGAACAGGGACAAGGAAGTTGGCGAGGCCGACATGGAAGACTCCCGAGTGCTCAACGCATGGGCGCGATGTCGAGGAGCTTCATGGCATTGAGCCCTTCGATCTGCGCCACTTCATCGCTCGACAGGCCTCGCACCGAAGCAATCAGTGCGCGGGGGTTCTCCTCTCCCATGTCGTACGGATAGTCGGTACCGAGCAGCACACGATCGGCGCCGACCAGATCGACCAGATGGCGCAGCATCTCGGGATCGAACACCATGGTGTCGACGTAGAAGGTCTTGAGGTAGCTCGAGGGCGCGCGGTCGATCACCGTCCGGCAATCCTTGCGCGCGCGCCAGGCGTGATCCATGCGCGCCCAGTAGTGCGACACATAGCCGCCGCCATGCGCGGCAATGAACCTGATGTTCGGATAGCGCGCCACCACGCCATCAAAGATCAGGTGGCTCACCGCCACCGTCGTGTCCAGCGGATTGCCGATCACGTTGTTGAAGTAGTGATCTGTCAGTCGGGCACCGTCCGAGAAGCCCACGGGATGCAGGAAGATCACCGCGCCGAGCGCATCGGCGCGTGCGAAGAATGGCTCCAGCCCGAGCCGGGCATCGGTGAGGTCGAGCCCGTTGACGTTGGTGTTGATCTCGATGCCGCGCAGGCCGAGCGTGCCGATCGCGTGGTCCAGTTCCTGAATCGCAAGCTCGGCGTTCTGCAACGGCACCGAGCCGAGACCGACGAAGCGCTGCGGGGTCTCCGCCACAAGCGCCGCGATGCCTTCGTTCACCTGTCGCGCGAGCGAGGCACCGCGTTCCGGTGGCGCGAAGTAGAAGAACTGGAACGGCGCCGGGCTGATCGCCTGGATGTCGATCCCCATGCGGTTCATGTCATCGAGGCGTTGATCGATTCCGGTGAGCTTCGGCGCGCGATCCCGCATCTGTGCGACGTTGGTTTCGCGGGTGAGTGCATTCGCATAGATCACGCTCGGGTCGTGGCGGGCGACGTCGAGATCGCTCGCCGCCTTGGCGACATCCGGGTTCAGGTAGTGGCAATGCACATCGACGACTGGCGGGCGACTGCTGCGGGCCGGCGCAGATGCAGTGGCCGTCTGCGCCATCGAGAGGGCCGCGCTGCGTGCGCGCCCGGAGGACGTTCGCGAGTGGTGATGGGTCGGGTCGGTGCAGTGAGGAGAGCAGGTATAGAGCACGTGGGATCCGTTGTGTGTGAGAGGTGGAGGAATTCGGCCGCCTAGAAGACGCCCAGGTGCCGGGTGGCAAGCTCGGGTTCGGCGCGCACCGAATCGGCACTGCCGGCATGGACGACGCGGCCGGTGTTGAGCACGACGACGTCGTCCGCCACTTCGAGCGCCAGGTTGAAGTTCTGTTCGACCAGGACGATCGAGAGCCGGTCGGCCTTGAGCGTCTTGATGGCTTGCGCCACCTCGGCGACGATCATCGGCGCGAGACCCTCGGAAGGTTCGTCAAGCAGCAGCACGCGCGGATTGCCCATCAGCGCGCGGCCGATGGCGAGCATCTGCTGCTCGCCACCCGATAGCGTTCCGGCGCGTTGGCGGGCGCGCTCCTTGAGGCGGCCGAAAGTCGCGTAGACGCGCTCGAGATTCCACGCCTGCCTGCCGCCGCTCTTTGCGGCAGCCTGTTCGGCGACCTGAAGGTTCTCCAGCACGCTCAGGCTCGGAAAGATCCGGCGGCCCTGGGGCACCAGCCGCATGCCGGCGCGCGCAATGCCTTCGGGCGACATGCGCTCGACGGGACGACCCGCCAGCTTGATGCCGCCACTGCGCGCCCGGTGCAGCCCGGCGAAGGTGTTGAGCGTCGTGCTCTTGCCGGCGCCGTTACGCCCGAGCAGCGCAAGCACGCGTCCATCGCGCAGGCCCATCGACAGCTGGTGCACGACCTGGCTCTGCCCGTAGTAGATGTCAAGCCCGCTAACGCTGAGTGCATCAGTGGCCAAGATAGATCTCCCTCGTTCTTGGGTGGTTCACAACGGTGCGGCGGTCACCCTCGACGATCACCTGTCCGTAATGCAGCACCGTGATCTGTTCGGCGAATTCGAGCGCTACGTCCATGTCGTGCTCGATCATGAGGATGGCGGTCTCGCGCGGTACTTGTGCGATGAGCTGCTGCACGACCACCCGCTCGTCCTGCGAGAGTCCTGCCAGCGGCTCGTCGAGCAGCAGCAGGCGGGGCTGCTGTGCCAGCCCGATCGCGAGCTCTACCCGGCGCTGTTCGCCGTAGGACACGTCGCAGACGCGATGCAGCGCCTTGGAAGCCAGCCCGACGCCATCGAGGAGCTCCACGGCACGATCGTGCAGCGCCGTTTGCCGCGACAGCGCACTGCTTACGTCGAGGCGCAGCGGAAGCAGGGCCATCAGCCCCAGGACCACGTTGTGGGCCAGCGTGTCCTTCGGGAACAGCGTGATGATCTGGTAGGTGCGTGCGAGCCCGTAGCGTGCGCGTGCGCGAACCGGAAGAGTCGTCACGTCCTCGCCGAAGATGCGGATCGATCCGCTGTCCGGCCGGATCTCGCCGGCGATCAGGCCGAACAGCGTGGTCTTGCCAGCGCCGTTGGGCCCGATGATCAGGCGCCGCTCTCCTCGCTGCATGGTGAGCGAGACATCCTGCGTCACGGCGATACCGCCGAACGACTTGCGCAGGCCCTTGATTTCGAGCGCCGCGGTCATGCGCGCTTCTCCTTCAGTCCCGCAAGCAGCGTGCGAACGCCCGGCACGATGCCGTGCGGCATCACCAGCACGATGAAGACGAACACGGCTCCCAGCAGAATGTTCCAGCGCTCGATGTAGCCCGATGCGTAGTTCTTGAGCAGCACCACCAGCACGGCCCCGACAGCCGGCCCGGCCAGCGTGCCCGCGCCGCCCGCGATCACGCTCAGCAGCACCTCGGCCGAGGCGGTGACCGACAGCACGCTCGGATGCACGTACTTGTGGAAGTAGACGTAGAGCAAGCCCGCCACGGCACCCAGGAAGCTCGCACCGACGAAGGCGCACCAGCGGATCGCCCAGACGTTGTAGCCGAGCGAACTCATGCGGCGCGCCTGATCGCGCGTGCCTTGCAGCGAAGCGCCGAAGGGCGAGTTCACTAGCCGAGCGATGACCAGCAGCACCACAGCGCTGATCGAGAGGACGAACCAGTAGTACGCGCTGCTGCTTTCCAGGTCGATGCCGAAGGGCGCTGGGCGCGTGATGCCCGACAGGCCGTTGTCGCCGTTGGTGACCGAGGTCCAGCGGTAGGCCAGGCCCCACACCACTTGCGAGAGCGCGAGCGTCAGCATCAGAAAGCTCAGGCCCGAGGCCCGCAGCGCGATCCAGCCGAAGACGCCGCCGATTGCCGTGGTGGCCAGCAGCGTCAGCGGTGCTGCCATGGCATGACCGATGCCCACATGCAGCGCGAGCCACGCCGAGATGTAGGCCGACAGGCCCAGGTAGGCCGCATGGCCAAGAGAAGTGAGCCCGGCATAGCCCACGAGGAGGTTCAGGCTTGAGGCGAAGATCACGGCGATCAGCATCTGGCTGCCGAGATTGACGTAGTACTCGCCGAGCACTGCCGGCAGCAAGGCCAGTGCCACGAGCAGCAGCAGGCCCCGGATGGTGGTGGTGTTCATGCGCGGGCACCTCCGAGCAGGCCGGCGGGCCGGAAGGCCAGCACCAGGATCATCGGCAGGAACAGGATCACGTAGGCGAGATCCGGGATCAGCGCAGTGCCGAAGGTATAGATGAACCCGATGATGAAACTGGCGATGAAGGTGCCGGGCAAACTGCCGACACCGCCGAGGATCACCACGATCAGCGCAAGGGGCAGCATGTCGGCATCGAGTCCAGGATAGGCCGAGAGCATCGGCCCGCCGAACGCACCGCCGACACCGGCCAGCATCGCGCCGAGGCAGAACACGGTGGTGAACAGTGCCGAGGCGCGAATCCCAACCGCACGCGCCATCGGCATGTCGTCGACTCCGGCCCGGATGCGGGCGCCAAGCCGCGTGCGCTCCAGCAGCAGGTACAGCACCAGGGCCGTCGCCACCGCTACGACGATCACGGCCAGCCGATAACTCGGAAAGGCGAATCCGAACAGCGTGGCCGGGCCGCTTAGGAAAGGCGGTGGCGAGACCGGGATCGGGTCGCCACCCCACAGCACGAGGCAGAGGTCGGCGGCGATGAAAGAGAGGCCGAGCGTGGCCAGCACTTGCGCCTGCGCATTCCCCGAAAGGCGGCGCAGCACGAGGCGCTCGAACAGGCCGCCGATCACTGCAGTCGACAGCGCGGCGAGTATCACTGCGGGTGTAAAGCCCCAGCCGGCGCGCGCCGCGCTCGCGGCCACGTAGGCGCCGATCATGAAGAGCGCGCCATGCGTGAGGTTGGCGATGCGCATCAGCCCGAAGATGAGCGCGAAGCCCGAGGAGAGCAGCAGCAGCAGGCCGCCGAGGGCCAGGCTGTTGAGTGTCTGAGTCAACCAGAATTGCATGTTCTTGACGTCAGGGCCCGTCGCGCCGAAGCGGCCGCGAGCCTTGAAGCTCCGCAAGGGCGTCAGCCGACGAGATTCCTGGCGGGCGGCCAGTCGCGCGAGTACACCGGTTCGGCAAGGAACTTCTTCGGGTCGTATGTCCAGAACTGGCTCACGTCCGGATAGGTTTCGATGATCGTGTTGACCAGGCGTCCGTCCTTGCGTTCGACAGTACGTACGTAGACATTGCCGACCACATTGCCCCAGGCGTCGAACCGCACCGGGCCGCGTGCGGTCGATGCGTTCGTCTTCTGCAGCGATGCGCGAAGCGCTTCACGATCGAATGCCTGCCCCTTCAACGGCTGCAGCGCGGCGTCGAGTACCGAAGCGCTGACATGGGTGCAGGCGGCATAGAAGCCGGGGTCGTAGCCATGCGCCTTCCGAAAGGCACCGGCAAACTTCGCGTTGACCGGGTTCGCGAGCTCCGCCGAATACCAGTTCACCGTGACGATCCCGAGCGCTTCGTCGCCCATGTTGCGTAGCACTGCTTCGTCCAGAGCCGTCATGCCGCCGACGAGCGCCAGCTTGCCGCGCAGGCCGTACTCGTTGAATTGGCGGATGAAGCGAAAACCGTTGGAGCCCGCGAACCCGAGGAACACCGCGTCGGCATCGCGGTTGAGCTGGGCCAGGAAGCTGCCGTAGTCGGGAGCGGTGAGCGGCGGGAACAACTTCTGCACCACCTTGCCCCCGGCTTCCTCGAACACGCGCTGGAAGCCGGCTGTCATCTCGTGGCCGTAGGCGATGTCGTCTGCCACCAGCACCATACGCTTGTACTTGAGCTTTTTCGCGCAGTAGTCCGCCAGTGGATGGGCGCACTGGGCCGAGGTCGAACTCGCCCGGAAAAGCCATGGGTTGGCCTTACGCTGGGTCATGTCTTCCGCCGCGGCGACCGGAAACACCGGGATTTTGCGGGCCCGCATGTAGTCGTCGGTCGCCAGTGCCTCGAAGGCGGCCAGCGGACCCATGAGCACCTGCGCGCGCTCGCGCTCGACCAGTTCCTGCGTCTTGGTGCGCGCGGTGGACGGCACGCCCCCCGTGTCGGCCACGATGAGTTCGACCTTGCGCCCACCGAGCATCTGGTCGTTGGCTGCGAGGTAGCTCTGCAACCCGCGCTCCATGTCGAGGCCGCCGGAAGCGAAGGGCCCTGTCTTGGCTGTGAGCAGGCCCAGGCGCAACGGCTCGGGTGCGCCCTGGCTGCGCACCAGCGAAGGTGCTGCCAGTGCAGCGCCTGCAGTCGCGGCTGCTGCAATGAAATTCCTGCGATCGATTGTCATGGAGTCTCCGTTCGTCTTGAGGTTTCGATACTAGGTGATCGGGTGATAAATAATAATTGGGCGGAATTTCCTGAGCAAGTGCGGTTTGACATAGGTGTGTCGGGGTTTACCCGCAGCAGGTGCGAGCACGGGGTTGGACGGCCTAATAATCAAGCGATCGGTCCGCGAAGCGTTATTTGCGCTGTGGCGGACCAGCCAACGTTCCATACACATTGCCGATGACCCAACGCATGGCCAAGACCGACGAGACTTCGGACGAAAGCACCACCGGCGCCGGGCAGCGCCGCCGCCGCCTCGCCCCAGAGGACCGCGAGCACGAGATCGTTCAGTCGGCGATCAGTTTTTTCGCGAAGCATGGCTTCGAAGGCAGCACGCGCGATCTCGCGCAGCGGCTGGGCGTATCGCAGCCTTTGCTGTATCGCTACTTCCCGACCAAGGAAGCGCTGGTCGATCGCGTCTACGACGAGGTGTTCGTGCGGCGCTGGAACCCCGAGTGGGAGGAGTGGCTCGCGGACCGCACGCATTCGCTCGAAAGCCGTCTCAAGCGCTATCTGAAGGACTACGCGCACTTCGTGCTCCGCGGCGAATGGGTGCGCATCTTCATGTATGCGGGCCTGAGTCGCGCCGGCGTGAACCAGCGCTATCTCACGCGACTTCGCGAGCGCCACTTCCTGCTGATCGCGCGCGAGCTGCGCTTTGCCTACGGCATTCCGGAACCCGAGAGCGCCGAGGCCGAGGATGAAGAAGTCGAACTCATCTGGGCCATGCACTCGAGCGTCTTCTATATCGGCGTGCGCAAGTGGGTCTACGACCTCTCAGCCCCGCGGAATATTGATCGACTGATTGATATGAGGGTCGAATCATTCCTGAACGGCGCGCCGCAAGTCCTGCTGGCCCACCGGGCTGCGGCGGCATCGCCGGCAACAGCAAAGACGAGCAGGAAGGGCCGCAAGCCGTTGGCTTGATGTCTTGCGTTCCTCAGGCCGGACGACCCAGCAAGGCATCGAGGAACCGGGTCGCCGCAGGGCTGAGCGCGTCCGGCCGCCAGACGATGCGGTAGTCGGTCCGCATCTCGAGCAGCGGGAGATCGCGCACGACGATGTTGCCGCCCGAGAACTGCACCAGGCTCTCCTGCGCAGCACACAAGCCGAAGCCGCTCGAGACCAGCGCGAGCGCCGACATGATGTCGCCCGCGACGCAGGCGACGCGCGGCTCGAAGCCAAGTCGGTTGCAGGCCAGCATGAATCTGGCTCGCAGAGAGGGCCCGCTGCGCTCGGGTGTCACCACCCACTCGACATCCCTCAACTGGCCGACCGAGATCTCAGGCACCTTCACCAGCGGATGGTCGCGCGGCATCAGTAACACGTAGGGCTCCGAGCTGTAGACCGCCGAGGCGAGTGCCGGGTCGGTGAGCTCCTGGGTCTGCACCGCGAAATCGAATCGACCGCGGCGTAGCTCTTCGAGCTGCAGGCTCTCGAGCGCGCTCTCGAACTGGAACCGGATCGCGGGATGCGCCGCCTGCACGCTCTTGGCTGTGTCGGGAATGATGCCGTTGTAGAGCGCGCCTGGCATGTGACCGATGACCACCGTGCCGCCATCGCCGGCGGCCCTGCGCTGCAGGTCGAGCATGAGCCGCTCGTTACTCAACAAGAGCTGTCGCGCGTTGAGCAGCAGTTCGCGCCCCGCATTGTTGAGCCGCAAGTTCCGCCCGACTCTATCGAAAAGCGCGAAGCCGACCTTCTCTTCGAGGTTGAGGATGGTGCGGCTCAACGGCGACGCCGAGATATGCAGCAGTTCCGCCGCCTTCGAAATGCTTTCGCTCTCCGCTACGCAGACGAAGTGCTTCAGCGTCCGCAGATCGATGAGGCTCATGGGCTTGTGCTCCGGGCGAAAGGCGCAGTTTAGGGGGATCGGACCGCCAATGTCCGAAACCGTGAGAAAGATTGTCCTTTTCAGTCATCGTCCTGTTGGCGATCATTTGATCAACGCTGATGGCGTGCTACCGCCCGGCCGGGCCTCGCCCGTCAACTTCTCAAGCTCCTAGGACTCCGTATGACTCAAGCACTTCCCGCGTCAGTACAGCGCAAAGTGATCAGGCGGATCATTCCGATCCTGATGCTGATGTACACCATGGCGTACCTCGACCGCATCAACATCGGGACCGCCGCATTGCGCATGAATGCGGAGCTGGGCATCAGCCAGCAGGTATTCGGACTCGCCGCCGGACTGTTCTTCATCGGCTACCTGGCAATGGAGATCCCGAGCAACATCATCCTGCACCGGGTCGGCGCGCGAATCTGGCTCACGCGGATCATGGTGACCTGGGGCCTGATCTCCGCGTGCACTGCGTTCGTGCAAAACGGATGGCAGCTGATCGCGATCCGCATGCTGCTCGGTGTCGCCGAAGCCGGATTGTTCCCGGGCTTGATCTATTGCCTGGCGCTGTGGTTTCCGCCAAACCTTCGCGGGCGCATGCTTGTGATCGCGGTGCTGCCCTGGGCGGTCATCGTGGGCACGCCGATGTCGGCGGCGATCGTGCAGTATGCCGATGGCCTCTTCGGCTTCTCCGGCTGGCGGATCATGCTTTTCGTCGAGGGCCTGCTTCCGGTGTTGCTGGGCTTCTACTCCATCCGCTTCCTGACCTCGAAGCCGGAAGAGGCCGACTGGCTGACTGACGAAGAGAAGCGGCAGGTCCTTGCGGCGCGGGACATCGCGGACGCTCCGGCGTCGGCAGATGAGCCGCCGTTGCGCGTCACCTTGTTGCAGCCGCACTTGATCCTTCTGTCCCTCGCCTATGCGATGGCCCAGATGGGCTTCTATGCGAGCCTGATCTTCACGCCGCAGATCGTCCAGGAGTTCGGTCGCCTCTTCGGTGTCACGCTGTCGACCGTCCAGGTCGGACTGCTGTCGGCGATCCCTAGTGTGTTCGGTATGGTCATGTACTGGTTCTGGGTCGCGCATTCCGACCGGACGAACGAACGCGTGTGGCACGCGATCGCCTCCTTCGCGACCGCTGCACTGGGCATCGGCATCCTGTTGAGCATTCATAGCCTCTACGCGTCGATCGCGGGACTGGCGCTGCTGACTGCTGGTCTGGTCAGCGGGCCGATCTGTATCTGGCAACTGACCGGCATTGGGGTCAGGGGCAAGACCGCGGCAGTGGTGTTCGCCTATGTCAACTGCTTCGGCATCGTCGGCTCGATCGCCAGTCCCTACTTCATTGGCCTGCTGAAGGACCGCACGGGGTCTTATGACGCTGGACTTCTGTTTCTCGCGATTGCCGCGCTGCTCGGCGCCGTCCTGATCTATCTCGCGAGCCGGCTCATGAGGCAAAGGGCGCTCATCAGCCCACGGTCCGCTCAGGTGGGCCGCTACAGGGCGGTCACGCGCTAGTCGCACACCTTCGTCAACACATCATTCCAAGGAACAGCAGTGATTCACTTCGACCATGTCTGCCTCGCAGCTCCCAACGTCTACGAGTCGACTTTCCGCCTCAGTCAGGAGACCGGCCTCGGCAACTACGACGGCGGCTTCTTTCCGCTCTATGGCATCGGCCATCGGGTGGTGCCGCTCGCGCCAGACATCTATATCGAGGTCGAAAGCGTGATCGACCGCCGGCCGCTTGCGCACGGCGAGCCGCTGACCGTCTTCATGGAACGCCAGACGCGCGAAGGAGATCGTTTCATCGGTTGGTGTCTGCGCTCGGACACGCTCGAAGAGCTCGAGGCTTTCGCCGCGCATCACGGCACCACGATCGATCCGAACACCACGGGTCATGAGGCCGGACGCCAGATGATGAACGGCTCGCGCGGCTTCGCACTGCAGGCGCCGAGCGCGACCGTGGCCTGGCCAATCGGCAAGCCCAACCTGTACTTCAAGCCGGGCGGCGGCGTTCATGCGGCGAGCCTGCCGGTGGTGCCGGGATCTGGAGAGGTACAGGGGCAGGGCTTGGCGTGGATCGAGATCGGTGGGACCTATTCCGATCTGAAAGGCTGGCTCGGCGATGTGGCATCACCATCGGACTTCCCTTTCGAGATCCGCTACAACGGCGGCTCTTCGGGACTGTATGCGATGGGCGTACAGACCGACCGCGGCGTGGTGCAGATCCGCCGATCACCCGTCGATATTGGCTGACCGTCTTGGCCGGGGTTTATGCGGAGCGAACGTCGCGAGCTGAACTGAGTCTTCCGCCGAAGCCTCTTAGATCGTTCCATGGTGCCGCAGCATCGAATTCGCGCGCTTCCCAGAATGGCCACGAAGCTCTGACTAAGTGGACACTCTTGCATTGCGCGGGCCTCCATTGACAGGACCTGCCCGGCACCGGCGCATTCGTCGCCGCAGACTGAAAAACTGGAGCGGGTCGAGACTTAGAAGACACCCAAGCGCAAATTCCTAGATGAGATGGATCGGGTGGTGCCCCTCGAAGCGTTGGTGGAGATCGTCGGATCTGGAGAACACGGCGATGTTCTTGAGGTCGAAATTCGCCCCATCGAGGCATGGTTACCCCGCCTGTCGTTCGCTCGGAGACAACGGGCCAATTCTGGACCTGTCGATTGAGATGGCCACGCGCCATCTGGAGATGACGAGCAAGCAGTAATTCGTCAGCGGCCTAGCCGCGGCGCTCTATGACCACCTTCGGAGAACGCATTTCGCTGCTTTGTCAACAAATAGGCGGCTAGTACCGCTTGAGGCAAAGGGCCCAGAATTGCCGTCGAAAGGCAGCCCTGAGAATACCGTTCCGCAGCGTGTCCGGTCCTCATGGTTGTGTTCGACTTTTGCCTGCTTGCAGTTCCGAGAGCCGACATCCACGAGTGGCTCTGGGAGATTCCGCTCGTGGCCGATCTCAGTCCTGTCCCCAGCGATGCTCGGGTAGCAAAGGTGCCTTGCACTTTGCACATCGCTTCGGAAGGATGAGAAGGCCGGTCGTACCAGGGGTGCTACTCGTTGGGTGCGCGCCGCATTTTGGGCAACGGAATATGACAGTCACGTAAAAGAACAACGGAACAAAGCACAGCACCCCGACGACGATCCAAGCGGGGACACCTGAAGCGGTGAGCTTCGTTGGCAGAAACCCTGCAATAAAGAAGCCAATCCCAGGCACAACAGCGAGCCAGAGCCCGAGGCTGTGTCGTTTGGCAAAGCGCCTCGCGGCTTCCTTGTCCGACAAGGTTGGCTCGGTCAGCCACCTCCTTATATGCACCATGAACACCATGATGCTGGCTGCGATGGTTAGCACCAGGGCGACAACGGCAAAGCTGATGATCATTCCTCGCTCCGTCCACTTGAATTTGTAGTCCAGCAATCCCGCCATACGTCCGAGTGACCGCTCATGGCCGCATTCTGCCGTCCCTCATGATCCCTCAAGCGCCGGCCAGCGGTGGGGCGTGACAGGCGACGCAGAGCTTGTTCCCATCCGGGTCACGAAAGTACGCGCCGTAGTAGTTGTCGTGGTACTGCGGGCGCAGCCCGGGCGGGCCTTCGCAGGTGCCGCCATTCTCCAAGGCCGCCTGGTACGTTGCGCCGACGACTTCCCTCGATGCCGCTGCGAAGGCAACCATCTGCCCATTTCCGGGGTGGTGAGGCTGTCCGTCAAAAGGCTTGCAGATGACGAAGAAGGGACGCGCCGCACCTGCGCTGTGCCAGCCAGCCCAGGGCCTCTCTCGCTCGCAGAAGCGCAGTTCGACACCCAGGCTGTCCATCACGGCGCCGTAGAAGCGCAAGGCGCGCTCGAAATCGCTGACGCTGACGAAAACATGGGAATACATGTCGGCTCCTCACGCATTGGTTCTGTGAACTTGTGCATCGCGGGCCGCCCACCAGGCTCAGGCCATGCCCAGCAGGTGTGCCAGCGTGCGTTCGGGCTCCGAGCGCTTGAGCGACACGTTGCGCTCCAGTTGCCGCAGGTGTTCGTCCATGAGCTGCACCGCGCCGGCCGCATCGCCCTTGGCCATGCGCTCGACGATGCGTTCATGCTCGTCGTGCTCGCACGATGCATTGCCGGGCGGCTCGTACAGGGCGACGATGAGCGAGCAGCGCGAAACCATCTCCACCAGGTAGCGCTCCAGGATCGGGTTGCGCGACAGGGCCCCCAGCCGCAGGTGAAAGCCGCTGGCCAGCCGTGCCCAGTCGGGCTGCTCGAAGCGATGCATGGCATCGTGCTCGGCCTTGAGCAGCCGGCGCAGGTCCGCGATGTCGGCCGCCTTGGCGTTCTGCGTGGCGAGGTTGACGATGATCGCCTCCAGCCCGCGGCGTGCCTCGAAGATCTGGCGGATTTCCTCGGGCGAGGGCACGGCAATGATCGCGCCGCGGTTGGGCCGCAGCTGCACGATGTGGTCGTGTGCCAGGCGCTGCAGCACCTTGCGCACCGTGCCGCGGCTGGCGCCGAAGAGCTCGCACAGCTGGGCTTCGGGCAGCTTGGTGCCGGGCGTCAGGCGCTGGTTCATCACGCTTTCGAACACCGCGCGGTAGATGCGCGACTCGATGCCGTCGTCGCCCGGGTCGACGGACGACAGGGCGCCGCCGGGATGCGTCAGCGCTTCGTTGGACTCGATGTCGGAACGGGCAGCAGTGGCAAAAGAGCGGGCCATGGCGCGGCGGCGAAAGAAAAAGAAAACAAGCGGTGGATGGCCGCTAGCTTGCCACAGTGCCGGCGCGCCTGGACCACGCCGGCGAAGCGCCAGCTTGGTGCATGGCGTGAAGCACAAGGGTGCATCACGGGGGGCGCCGGAGTTCGCAAGCGCAAGGCCGATTGTCAACAATCCAAATAGCGCAATGTTCACCAACAACTGTGCGGTTTGATGACATTGGCATGGCGCTTGCATTGCCATGGGCTGTTCACCCAACTCCGGAGCAACGCCCATGTCCTTCTCTTCCTCCGTGGCCCGCCGCAGCTTTCTTTCCGGTGCGGCGGCACTGGCCCTGTCGGCCGGCTTCGCCGGCAGCGCGCTGGCTGCCGAGACGATCAAGATCGGCCTGGTTACGGCCATGTCGGGCCAGTCGGCGCTGGCCGGCGAGGCGATCACGCGCGGCATGCAGCTGGCCATCGACGAGATCAACGCCAAGGGCGGCCTGCTGGGCGGGCGCCAGCTCGAGCTGGTGCGCCGCGATGACGAGGCCAACCCCGCCAAGGGCGTGACTGCCGCGCGCGAGCTCATCTTCAAGGAGAAGGTGACGGTGCTGTTCGGCGGCCTGGATACGCCGGTGTCGATGGCGATCGTGCCGCTTGCCAACCAGGAGAAGGTGCCTTTCATGGGGCCCTGGGCGGCGGGCACCGGCATCACGCGCAACGGCGCCAACCCCAACTTCGCCTTCCGCGTCTCGGCCATGGACGACATCGTGGACGTGGCCATGCTCCAGTACGCGCAGAAGAACTTCAAGTCGGTCAAGCCCGGCATGATCCTGGTGAACAACCCCTGGGGTGAATCGAACGAGAAGGGCCTGAAGGCCGCGCTCGCCGCCAAGGGCGTGACGGCCGCCGGCATCGAGAAGTACGAGGCCAACGACCTGGACATGATTCCGCAGCTCACGCGCCTGAAGGCCGCGGGCGCCGACACCCTGTTCCTGGTGGGCAATGTCGGCCCCTCGGCGCAGGTGGTGAAGTCGCTCGACCGCATGGGCTGGAAGGTGCCGGTGGTGTCGCACTGGGGCCCGGCGGGCGGCCGCTTCACCGAGCTGGCCGGCCCCAACGGCAAGGACGTGCACTTCGTGCAGACCTACAGCTTCTTCGGCAAGCAGTCGCCCAAGGGCGAGCAGGTGACCAAGGCGCTGATGGCCAAGTACCCGGGCATCAAGGGCCCGGGCGACATCACGCCGGCCGTGGGCGTAGCCAACGCCTACGACGCCATGCACCTGTCGGCGCTGGCCATTGCGGCCGCCGGCTCCACCGACGGCGACGCCGTGCGCCAGGGCTTCTACAAGATCAAGACCTACGACGGCCTGATCAAGAAGTACGACAAGCCCTTCACGCCCACCAACCACGACGCCATCGGCCCCGACGACTACGTGTGGGCGCAGTTCATCGACAACCGCATCGTGCCCGTAGAGAACTAGGCGACGTGACCGTTCCAACGCCGTCGCTCAGCTGAGGATCACCATGCATTCGATTTCGTTGTTCCTTGCCGGCATCGGCCTGGGCAGCATGTACGGGCTGATGGCCCTTGGCTTTCACATCACCTATGCGGTGTCGGGCACGGTGAACTTCGCCCAGGGCAGCTCGATGATGCTGGGGGCGGTGCTCACCTTTGCCTTGGCGCAGACTTTCGGCTGGCCGATGTTCCCGGCCGTGGTACTGGCGCTGCTGGCGTGCGCGCTCTACGGGTTGCTGGTGGAGTTCCTGGCGGTGCGGCCCTTTGCCAGGCGCAATTCGAATGCATGGCTGATCGCCACCGTGGCGTTAGGCATCGTGCTGGACAACGTGGTGCTGTTCACCTTCGGCAAGGAGCCGCGCAGCTTGGCTTCTCCGCTCGCCGTGTCGCCGCTGTCGGTGGGCGGCGTGGGGCTGAGCGTGTACCCGCTGCAGGTGCTGATTCCCGTGGTAGGCCTGCTGCTGGCCGCTGCGCTGCATGCCGTGCAGCGCCGCACGCGCTGGGGCGTGGCCATGCTGGCGGTGGTGCAGAACCGCGATGCCTCGCGGCTCATGGGCATTCCGATCAAGCGGGTGGTGGCGCTGGCCTTTGCGCTGTCGGCCCTGTTCGCGGGCGTGGCCGGCGTGCTGATCGCGCCGCTGTTCAACGTGAATGCCGACATGGGCACCGTGTTGGGCCTGAAGGCCTTTGCCGTGGCCATCCTGGGCGGCATCGGCAGCGCATGGGGGGTGATGGTGGCGGGGCTGCTGTTCGGCGTGCTCGAGGCGCTGATCACCGCCACGCTGGGCTCGAGCTACACGCAGATCGTGAGCTTCAGCGTGGTGATCGTGCTGCTGGCCATGCGGCCCAACGGCTTGTTCGGGCGTGCGGAGGTGAAGAAGGTATGAGTGCGGTGTTGCCCTTGGCGCAGGTACCGATGCGCACCGGCCCGGCGGCGAGGTTCGGCCTGGGCAGCCTGCCGCAGATCGCCGCGGTGCTCGCGCTGATGCTGGCAGGCGTGCTCGCCGCCGCCACCGTCAACGGCTACTACGTGTTCGTGCTGGCCAACGTGGCGCTGCTGGCCATCGTGGGCATCGGCCTGAACGTGCTGCAGGGCCTCACGGGCCAGGTGTCGTTCGGCCATGTGGGCTTTTATGCCATCGGTGCCTACACCGTCAGCATCCTGTGCACCAAGGCCGGCTGGAGCTTCTGGGCCGCTTGGCCGGTGGCGGCGGTGCTGTCGGGCGCGGTGGGCTGGCTGCTGGCGCTGCCGGCGCTTCGGGTCAAGGGGCCGTACCTCGCGATGGTGACCATTGCCTTCGGCTTCATCGTCGAGCACGGCGTGATCGAGATGGGCGCGCTCACCGGCGGGCAGAACGGCATCATGGGCATTGCCGGGCCGTCGCTGGGCGCGCTGGCGCGCGGCGAACGCGCGGTGGCCATGCTGGCCATCGTGGGCGCGGGCGTGGTGCTGGCCTTGTACGCATGGTTGTCCCGCGGCACCTGGGGCGCGGCGATGCGGGCCGTGAAAGACAGCGAGACCGCTGCCGAATCCATCGGCATCAACCCGCTGGTGGTCAAGACCATGGCCTTTGCCCTCTCGGCCGTGGCGGCGGGGCTGGCCGGCGGATTGTTCGCGCCGCTGTCGGGCTTCGTGGCGCCGTCCAGCTTCGGCTTCGGCCAGTCGATCCTGTTCGTGCTGGTGGTGGTCGTGGGCGGTGCGGGCTCGGTGGCCGGGCCGCTCATCGGCGCCCTGGTGGTGGCACTGCTGCCCGAACTGCTGGCGGGGCTGGAGGAATACCGGCTGCTTTTCTTCGGCGCCTTGCTCCTGGTGGTGCTGTGGGCTGCGCCGGAAGGCGCCATGGGCCTGTGGGCGCGTTGGCGCGGGGGCGGGGCGCCCACATCGCCGGCGTCGGCTGCGCAGGTTGAGGAAGAGCCGCAGCAGGCAGGCGCCGGCATTCCGTCATTCCTTCTGCGCGAGCGCGTTCGTGCTGCGCTGTCGGCGCAAGGGCTGTCGATGCAGTTCGGCGGGGTGCGCGCGGTGAGCGCGTTGAGCTTCAGTGCGCCTGCCGGCCGCATCACCAGCCTCATCGGCCCGAACGGGGCGGGCAAGTCCACGGCGCTGAACATGCTCAGCGGCTTCTATGTGCCCACCGGCGGCGCATTCACCCTTGGGCAGGACGCCTTGCAGGGCCTGCCCGCCTACGCCATTGCGCGGCGCGGCGTGGCACGCACCTATCAAAGCTCGCAGCTCTTCGCAAGCCTGAGCGTGCAGGACAACGTGGCCCTGGCGCTCAGCCGCGGCGCGCTGGGCTGGCTCTTCGGCGCCAGCCGGCACGGCACGGCGCAACTGCGCGGGCAGGCGAGGGCGCTGCTGGCCTTCTGCGGCTATGGCGGTGCGCTCGAAACACTGGCGTCGGACCTGCCGCACGTGGACCGCCGCCTGGTCGAAATCGCCCGTGCGCTGGCCACCGACCCGCACATGCTGCTGCTCGACGAGCCGGCGGCGGGCCTGTCGCGCGAGGACAAGAACAGCCTGGCCGCGCTGCTCAGGCAGATTGCGGGTGCGGCAGGCATCGGCGTGCTGGTGGTCGAGCACGACATGGAACTGGTCATGGGCATCTCGCAGCAGGTGGTGGTGCTCGATGCCGGCGCTCATCTGGCCGCGGGCACACCGGCCCAGGTGCAGGCCGATCCGCGTGTGCGGCAGGCCTATCTGGGCGAAGCGGGCATGCTCGACGGCGTGCAGTCCGCGGGCCGTGCGGACCATGCCGACGCACCGGAGCTTCTGGGCGTGGGTGCGCTGGTGGCAGGCTACGGCGCCGAGCCGGTGCTGCACGGCATCGACCTGCAAGTGCGGCAAGGCCAGGTGGTGGCGCTGCTGGGCGCCAACGGCAGCGGCAAGTCGACCTTGATGCGTTCGCTGGCGGGCCTGCATCGGCCGATCGTCAGTGGCGGCATTCATCTGGACGGCAAGGACCTCAACCGCCTGGGCGCCGAGCAGATCGTGCAGCGCGGCCTGGTGCTGGTGCCGGAGGGCAGGCAGGTGTTTGCGGAACTGAGCGTGCTGGACAACATCCGGTTGGGCGCATTCCGGCAAGCGCAGCATGACCGCGAAGAGCGCGTGCAGCAGATGCTGGACCGTTTCCCGCGTCTGCGCGAGCGGCTGCACCAGCGCGCGGGCCTGCTCTCGGGTGGCGAGCAGCAGATGCTGGCCATTGCGCGGGGCCTCATGTCCAGGCCGCGCATCCTGCTGCTGGACGAGCCTTCGCTCGGCCTGGCGCCGAAGATCATGGCCGAGCTGTTCGCGGCGCTCGACGCGCTGCGCGCCGAGGGCATGACCATCCTGCTGGTCGACCAGATGGCGGGCCTGGCGCTGGCGCTGGCCGATCGCGCCTATGTGATCGAAGGCGGGCGCATCGTGGCAGAGGGGACTGCTGCGCAGATTGCGAGTGACGGAGCGCTGGCGAAGGCGTACCTGGGAGCGAGCGAGCAGGCGGCCTAGCCTGCAGGCTGCAGCCCGGCCCGTGCAACGGCGGACGGCCGGGCATGCCATCCAGCCGGCACACAACCTTGCGCCAGCGCAAGGTTTGCCGCTGCCCGCTGGCCCACCATGCACATCCATCCGATCGTCGGGAACCAGGAGCCGTGCATGAATCCGCTGGACCATCTTGTCGAACCCCAGGAATATCCGCCGCCCCCTGCGCTGGCGGCCCAGGCCCATGTGGCGGGCCGGGCCGGCTATGCGAGCCTGGCGGCCGAGGCCGAGGAAGACCACGAGGCCTACTGGGCCCGCCTGGCGCGCGAGTTCGTGCACTGGAAGCGGCCCTTCCGGAAGCTGCTGGGCACGCAGAACGCGCCGCACTACACCTGGTTCGAGGACGGCACCCTCAATGTGTCGTGGAACTGCCTGGACCGCCAGGTGGCCGAGGGCCGGGGCGAGAAGGTGGCGATCATCTTCGAGGCTGACGACGGCCACGTCACGCACACCACCTACGCCCAGTTGCTGGCCATGGTGTGCCGGCTGGCCAACATGCTCAAGGCCCAGGGCGTGAAGAAGGGCGACCGCGTCGCCATCTACATGCCCATGTCGGTGGAGGCCGTGGCCTGCATGCAGGCCTGCGCGCGCATCGGCGCCATTCACACGGTGGTGTTCGGCGGCTTCTCGGCGCACTCGCTGCGCGACCGCATCGCGGACACGGGCGCCGTGCTGGTGCTGACGGCCGACGAACAGATGCGCGGCGGCAAGGCGCTGTCGCTCAAGGGCGTGGTGGACGAGGCGCTGGCGCTGGGCGGTTGCGATGCGGTGCGCGCCGTCATCGTCTATCGCCGCACGGGCGGGCAGATTCCATGGACCGACCGCGACCATTGGATGCATGAGCTGACGGCCGCGCAACCCGAGCGCTGCGAGCCGGTGTGGGTGGAGGCCGAGCACCCGCTCTTCCTGCTCTACACCTCCGGCTCCACCGGCAAGCCCAAGGGCGTGCAGCACAGCAGCGGGGGCTACCTGGTGCAGGCCGCGGTCACGATGAAGTGGACCTTCGACATGCACCCCCAGGACGTCTTCTGGTGCACCGCCGACATCGGCTGGGTGACCGGGCACAGCTACATCGCCTACGGCCCGCTGGCCATCGGCGCGACGCAGCTGATGTTCGAGGGCGTGCCCACCTGGCCCAACGCCGGGCGCTTCTGGCAGATGATCGGGCGGCACCGGGTCACGGTGTTCTATACCGCCCCCACGGCCATCCGTTCGCTCATCAAGGCGGCCGAAGCCAACCCGCAGGTCCACCCGCAGCGCTACGACCTGCAGAGCCTGCGCGTGCTCGGCTCGGTGGGCGAGCCCATCAACCCCGCGGCGTGGGAGTGGTACCACCGGCATGTGGGCGGCGGCCGGTGCCCCATCGTCGACACCTGGTGGCAGACCGAGACCGGCGCGCACATGATCACGCCGCTGCCCGGCGCGACCAGCCTCGTGCCCGGCTCGTGCGCGCTGCCGTTTCCGGGCATCGCGGCGGCCATCGTCGACGAGCTGGGCGGCGACGTGCCCAACGGCCAGAGCGGCCTGCTGGTCATCAAGAAGCCCTGGCCCGGCATGATCCGCACGATCTGGGGCGACGACGCGCGCTACCGCGCCAGCTACTTTCCGGCCGAGCTGCGCGGCTACTACCTGGCCGGGGACGGCGCCTCGCGCGACCGCGAGACCGGCTACTTCACCATCGGCGGGCGCATCGACGACGTGCTCAACGTCAGCGGCCACCGCATGGGGACGATGGAGATCGAGTCGGCACTGGTCGCCTGCACCGAACTGGTGGCCGAAGCGGCCGTGGTCGGCCGGCCCGACGAGACCAGCGGGGAGGCGATCTGCGCCTTCGTGGTGCTCAAGGGCGCCAGGCCGCAGGGCGAGGCCGCCGCCGCGCTGGCCGCGCAGCTGAGGACCTGGGTGGGCAAGGAGATCGGCCCGATCGCCAAGCCCAAGGACATCCGCTTCGCAGACAACCTGCCCAAGACGCGCAGCGGCAAGATCATGCGGCGGCTGCTGCGCTCGGTGGCCAAGGGCGAGGCGGTGACGCAGGACATCTCCACGCTGGAGAACCCGGCGATCCTGCACCAGCTGTTCGAGACGCATTGAAGGAAAAAGGGGGCGGCGATGTACCGGCGAATCCTGGTGGCCATCGACGGCAGCCCGACTGCAACCAAGGGCCTGCAGGAGGCACTGCGCCTTGCCCGGCTGACCCAGGCCAAGCTGTGCCTGCTGCACATGGTGGACGAGATTCTGCACATCACAGGCTTCGAGACCTTCGAGGCCTATGCCCACGACGTGCTGCCGCGCCTGAAGGCGGCGGGCGAGCGGGTGCTCGAGCAGGCCCACGAGCAGGCCCGCCGCGCCGGGGTCGAAGCCGAGGAAAGGCTGTGCATGGCCTCGGCCGACCGCCTGTGCGACGTGCTGCGGGCGCAGGCCGAAGCCTGGGGCGCCGACCTGATCGTCATCGGCACCCATGGCCGCAAGGGCGTGAACCGGATGCTGCTGGGCAGCGACGCGGAACAGGTGCTGCGCACCGCTCCGGTGCCGGTCTTGCTGGTGCGCGGCGAGCCCAACTGAGCGCGCGCCACGCAGCGCCCGCGCGCCGATGCCTCGAGGCAGGCGCGCAGCAGGCGTGCAGCTATTCGACGGCGAGGGCGCCGCTCACCAGGCTCGCGCGGAAGCTCTCGGGCGCTTCATCCTCCGCCTTGGCGGGGGCCGGAGGGCGCACCAGCAGCACCGGAGAATGCGCGGCGGCAAGGATCGCCTGCGCGCCGCTGCCCATCACGAGCCGGCTCACGCCGTGGCGCCCGTGCGTGCCCACCACGACCAGGTCGGCGGCCCAGCGGTCCGCCTCGTTGGCCACGGCCTGCGCGAACTTGTCCTTGAGGCTTTCGTGCAGCACGCCCTCGGCCTTGACGCCGCTGGCTTCGGCCGCCTTGACGGCCTCGTCCAGGAGGCGGCGGCCATCTCGGCGCAGCGAGGCCAGCCACTCGCCCGGGTGGCCGGCGTAGGCGTCCAGCGCCAGGGCGAAGGACAGGTCGTCCACCACATGGAAGAAGCGCAGCGTGCCGCCCGTGACGCTGGCCAGGCGGATGGCTTCCGCCTGCCCCAGGCCGGACGTTTCGCTGCCGTCGATCGGAACCAGGATGCGCTGATAGATGGTCATCGGATGCTCCTTGGAGTAATGGCTTCAGTATGGAGAAGGCGGCGTGCGTGCATCTTGATATGGCGCAAGCCGTGTGCACGCCGGCGCGCCGGGCCGGCTACGGCCTGGGCGCGCCGACGGTGGCCACGGGCACGTAGATCAGGCGCAGGTTGCGCATGATCAGCAGGGCGGCCGACCGGTCGCGCGGCAGCCCCTGCACCGCCGCGCGGAACTCTTTTACGCGCGCCACGCGCTGGTCGTTCACCGCCATCACCAGGTCGCCCGGGCGGATGCCCTCGCTGCGCGCGGCGCCGCTGGCCTCGCGCACCAGCAGGCCGTCCTGCAGCTTCAGCTGCCGCTGCAGCTTGGCGTCCAGCTCGGCAAGGCGCAATCCGAGCCCGTCGTTCCACTCGTTGGCGCCTGGCGCTGCCGCGAGGGCAGGGCGAACGCCCTGCGGCTCATCGGCCCAGGTGATCCAGAGGTTGGCGGCCTGTCCCCGTCGCCAGACGGTCAGGCGGCTCAGGCTTCCGGCACTTCTTCCGGAGATCTGCTGCAGCAGTTCCGGCAGCCCGGCCACAGGGTGGTTGTCCAGGGCGGCGAGCACGTCGCCGACCTGCAGGCCCGCGGCCGCCGCGGGCGTGCCGGGTTCGACATGCGCCACCAAGGCGCCGCCTGCTTGCGCAAAGCCGAAGGATTCGGCCAGCGCGGGTGTGAGCTGCTGCAGCTGCGCACCCAGCCGCGCGCGATGAACGGCGCCGTCCTGCTGCAGCCGCGCCAATGTCTGCATGGCCAGGCTGCTGGGCACTGCAAAGGAAAGCCCCATGTACCCGCCCGTGCCTGAAAAGATGAGCGAGTTGATTGCCACGACTTCGCCGCAGCGATTGAACAGCGGGCTGCCCGAGCTGCCCGGGTTGATGGCCACGTCGGTCTGTATGAAGGGCACCTGCCCGGCGCCGCCGATGAACCGGTCGACGGCGCTGACCACGCCGCTGGTCAGGCTGCCGCTGAAGCCGAACGGCGAGCCCACGGCGGCCACCCAGTCGCCGGGCCGCAACGCGGACGAGTCGCCCACCGGGGCCACCGGCAGGCCGTGCGCCTCGATCTTCACCAGGGCGATGTCGGTGAGCCGGTCGCTGCCCACCAGCCGGCCGGGAAAGCGGCGCCCGTCGGCCAGGTGCACCTGGATTTCGTCCACGTCCGATACGACATGCGCGCTGGACATGACGAGGCCGTCGCTGCCCACGATGACGCCCGAGGCGAGATCGCGCTGCTGGCCGAGCGGCATGGCGGCGGGCAGGGGCCAGGAGAGGCGGTCGCTGAAATCGGCCTCGGGCTGGATCTCCGGCTCGAAGCCGGTGTCGCCCACGGTTCTGCCAACGCGCAGCGTGCGGATGTCCACCACGCTGGGGATGCGGCTGACCACGGCCGCGGGCCCGGGCTCCGTGAGGGGCTGGCGGCACACGGCGGCGGCCGGCAGCGGCGCTGCGACGAGCGATGCAAGCAGCAGCTGCGCAAGGCCCTTGCCGAGCGGCGCCAGCGATGTCCAGGGATCGAAGGCAGACATGGCGTGGCACCTGCCGGCCGGGCCGCGGGGCCCGGGCGCACGGCGTCAAGCGTCGATGGGAGCACCGCCGGCCAGCAGCGCAGACAAGCGCGAGCACTGCTTGTGCCCGGCCAGCCACAGGGTCGCGGCCCATCGGGTGAGTGCCAGCGCCTGGTTCAGCTGAAACTGGACCAGGGACATCTGCAGCGCCAGCGGATGGGGCAGGCGGGGCGGATGCTGCGGGGATTTGGAATGTGCATGCATGGCTGTGTCTCCTGTCCGCTCGAATGCTAGGGGCGCCTGGCGGCCCGCACCTTGATGTGGCTCAAGGGACATGGCCGGCGGGGCCGTCGCGCCGGGCGCACTCGTATCCGGGTGAATACCTTGTGTGCGTCGTCGGGCGCGCACTACCATCGGGCGCGTGATTCCTGTGCCCACCCACCTGGCCGTCCTCGACGACGAGCCCGACATCACCGAGTTGCTCGCGACCTATCTTGCCGGGCATGGCTTTCGCGTGACCCAGGTGCACTCCGGCCCGGCCTTGATGGAGCTGATGGCCCGCGACGCACCCGCCCTCGTGCTGCTGGACCTGGGCCTGCCGGGTGAAGACGGCTTTGCCATTGCGCGCCGGCTGCGCGAGCACTGGCGCTGCGGGCTGGTCATCGTCACGGGGCGGGGCGACGCGGTGGACAAGGTGGCGGGCCTGGAGGTGGGCGCCGACGACTACGTCACCAAGCCCTTCGAGCTGCGCGAGCTGGCCGCCCGGATCAAGGCCGTCCTGCGCCGCATCGTGGCGCCGCAGGTGCAGGAGCCGGCACCCTCGGGCAGCGCTGCACCCCGCACCCTGCTGAGCTTCGCGGGCTGGCAGCTCGACAGCGCGGCGCGCTGCCTGCTCGACCCGCAGCGCAGGGAAGTGCCGCTGACCGCCGGCGAGTTCGACCTGCTCAGCGCACTGGCCACCCATCCGGGGCGCGTGCTGTCGCGCGACTTCCTGCTCGAGCTCACGCGCGGGCGCGAAGCCGGCCCGTTCGACCGGACCATCGACGTGCAGATCGGCCGGCTGCGTCGCAAGCTCGAGGCGGACCCGGCCAATCCGCAGCTCATCAAGTCGGTGCGCGGGGCCGGGTACATGCTGGCCTCGCCGGTGGAGCGGCGCTGATGTCCGCCACCACCGGTGCGCCGGGCTTCGACGACGGTGCCGTCTTCCGCTCGCTTTTCGCCGCCAACCCCGACGCGCTGGTGGTGGTGGACCTCAAGGGCACGATCTGCCTTGCCAATCCGGCGGCCTGCGATCTGCTCGGCTACGCGCCCGACGAACTGGAGGGGCTGCCGGTGGACGTCCTGGTGCCCGATGCCATCCGCCCGCGGCATGCGGCGTACCGCGCAGCCTATGCGGCGCATCCGCGCAGCCGCCCCATGGGAACGCAGATGGACCTGGTGGCCAAGCGCCGCGACGGCAGCGAGGTGCTGGTGGAGATTGCGCTCAGCCCGCTGCAGGAGCACGGCCTGCCCTACGTGGTGGCGGCCATCCGCGGCGTGGCCGAGTACCCGCGGGTCAAGCAGGCGCTGCAGCGCGCCCGGTATGCCGAATGCCTGGCCCGGTTCGGCCGCCTGGCGGTGGATGCGCGCGACCTGGAGGTGCTGCTTTCGCAGCTGGCCACCATGGTGGCCGAGGCGCTGCAGATCGAGATGGTGCAGGTGCGCCTGCTGGAGCCCAACGGCACGCAGATGCGCATCGCGGCGGCGCTGGGCCTGGCGCAGGAGCCGGTCGGCCAGGTGGTCGACATCGTGCCGGGCGGTGGGGCCGAGCAGGTGCTGCGCGAAGCCAGGCCGGTGCTGATCGATCGGGATGCGGGCGGCGCGGCGCTGGCCATTCCGGCGCGCTACCTGGACGCCGGCGCGACATGCGAACTGCTCGTTCCGCTGACCGACCGGGAGCGCACGCTCGGGATGATCTGCGCGTTTGCGACAGGCCGCGCGCGTTTCGCCGATGACGAGACGCGGTTCCTGGAATCCATCTCGAGCATGGTGGCCACCGTGCTGCAGCGCTCGGGCAGCGAAGAAGCGCTCAAGCATGCACAGCGCCTGGATTCGGTGGGCCAGCTTACCGGGGGCATCGCCCACGACTTCAACAACCTCCTCACCGTCATTTCAGGCAACCTGCAGATCCTGCAGGAAAACGCCGCTGCGAACGCCGATGCCGTGGCGGCCCCGATGATCGGCGCCGCGCTGCGGGCCACCCAGCGCGGCGCCGAGCTGACGGCCAAGCTGCTGGCCTTCTCGCGCAGGCAGGTGCTGCAGCCGGAGGTGATCGATGTGGGCGCGCTGCTGCAGTCGCTCGCGGGCATGCTGCAACGCACTATCGATCCGCGCATCGTCATCCAGCTCAAGCTCGAAGCGGGCCTGCATTGCCTGGCCGACCCGGTGCAGTTGGAATCGTCGCTGCTCAACGGAGCCATCAATGCGCGGGACGCGATGCCGGCGGGCGGGACCCTGGTTTTCGAGTGCCGCGCTGCCGACGCCGCCGACCTGCCGCCGGAGCTGGCCGGCCAATCGGGCGCGCAGGGCTATGTGGCGATCTCGATGGCCGACACCGGTGCCGGCATGTCGCAGGCGGTGTGCGAACGTGCCTTCGAGCCCTTCTTCACCACCAAGGAAAGCGGCCGGGGCACTGGCCTCGGCCTTTCCACCGTCTATGGATTCGCCCGCCAGTCGCGCGGTGCGGTGCGGCTGCAAAGCGCTGCCGGTGCGGGCACGACCCTGACCCTGTACCTGCCGCGGGTGCGCGCCGATGCCGCCGCCGCGCAGGGCAGCGGCAAGGCGTCGGGCGGCATTCCGGCAGGGCTGCGCGTGCTGCTGGTGGAGGACGATCCGGAAGTCATGGAGGTGGCGCGAAGCTTCCTGGCTTCGCTGCAATGCGAGGTCCGCCCGTGCGCGAATGCGCAGGACGCGCTGCACCTGCTGGGCGAGGAAGCTTTCGACCTGCTCGTCAGCGATGTGCTGCTGGGCCCCGGCATGCGGGGCAACGAACTGGCCGCCGAGGCGCTGCGGCGCAGCCCCGGATTGCCCGTGCTGCTGGTCTCCGGCTATTCGGGCGACCTGCCCGGCGAAGGCGGCGACTGGCTGGTGCTGCACAAGCCCTACACGCGCGCAGAGCTGGAAGCGGCCATGCAGCGGGTTCTGGCCGCTAATCGCTGATCGCAGCCGGCAGCGCGGCCGCCTGCCGCACGAAGCTGTCGAGCGCCTCCACGCGCGGGATGTGGATCTCGCGCCGCCCCTTTTCCAGGAAGCGGATGATGTCGCAGCGCGCCAGGCGCGACAGCGCACGGCTGACGGACTCCAGCGTCATGCCCAGGTAGTTGCCGATCTCGGCACGGGTCATGTGAAGCGAGATCTGGTCGGTGCGCAGCCCGCGCTTGGCCATGGCATCGGCCCAGTAGTGCAGGAAGCTGGCCACCCGCGCGTCGGTGGGCAGCGCGCACAGCGACTGCAGCGAGTCATGGTCGCGCGCGAGCTGGCGGCTCATGGCGTCGTGCAGGGCGCGCAGCAACTGGGGTTGGCTCAGGGCGGCGGTCAGCAGCTGCGCATACGGCACCGACCAGACTTCGCCGGTGTCCATGGCCACGGCGTCGCAGGCGTAGGAGCCGGTGGCGATGGCCTCCAGCCCGAGCCAGTCGCCCCGAAAGTGCAGGGCCACCACCTGTTCGCGCCCGTCGGCCGACAGGTTGACCACCTTGACCATGCCGGTGCTCACCACATGGAGCGATCCAAATTCCTGCCCGACCCGATAGATCTTGTCGCCGGCATGCACCATGCGCCGCTGAACCGGCAGGCTGGCCTGAAGCAGCTGCAGCGTCTGCGCAATGCGCTGCCCGAAAGATTCGTCGCACGAAGGGTGGATGCGTTCGCCGGTCATCGCCTGCTCCTGGGGTTGGCTTGTGGGCGCAAGGGTAGGCGCGGGCGTGTGACATTTGATTCAACATCGCTGGTGGATTGGTGTCCCTTGGTCAACCGCGTGTAAATGAATCGTGACGCGCGTGCGGGCCCGGTCCGAATGTTGACGGGCGTCAAATGCCGTGCGACGGGGCCGGAGTACCTTGGGCCCGTGCTCATCGATCCATGCCCTTGCGATTCGCCCGTGGCGGGCCCCTCGGTTCCGCACGCAGCGGGACTGCGGGACTGGTTTCGCCGCGCCGCACTGTGCCAGGCGCCTTCGCATGCGGCGGGGCGTCTGCGCGGCGTCAACGTGGCCCTTCTGCATCCGCCGGGCGCCGGCGGGCGCAAGACGCTGCTGCACAAGGCCATCGACGACCTGGGGGCGAATGCCGTCTCGATCGAATTCGCCCACGACGACCAGCGCGGCACCCGCGGCGTGGCGGCGATGGCCCGGGTGCTGGGCCGGCTCTACGACGCGGTGGACTGCGCCAACCTGGAGCGGGCCACCGTGCAGTCCATCGCGCAGGAGGCAGGTGTCCCGGTTTTCTGCGACCTGGGAGGCGAGCAGCACCCGGTCAAGGCATACGGCGAACTCTGGACGATCGAGAAGGCAGTGGACGATGCCGGCCGGCGAATCCGCTTCATCGGCAACACACAGGCCGAGCCGGCCCGCACTTTCGTGGCCGCGGCCGACCGCCTGGGCTTTGGCATCGAGGCGGACGGGCAGGGCGCCCAGGCCCCGGCCGTGCCCTTCACCGTGGACGCGAGCGACCCCTGCCGCTGGACCCTGCGCAAGGGCTCGACACCCGTGGGCGAGGCCCTGCGGCTGAACAACCGCACCTGCCTGATCCAGGCGCTGCTGCTGCGGGAGATCCTGGGGCGCTGAAGCAGTCAGTCGCGGGTCACGATGGCCAGGATGACCTTGAAGGCGATCCAGGCCACGGCCGCGACAAGAAGGACGATCGATGCGACCAGGTACGAGTGCTTCATGGTGCGCCACCTCATAGCTCGTAGGTGTCCCGGTACCCGGGCACGGTCACCGGCGTTGCGTAACGCTCCTGGATGGCCAGGCGCAGCGCGTCGGATGCCACCGGCTCGCCATGCGTCACGAAGATGCGCCGCGCGCCTGCAAGCGGGGCCAGCCAGGCCAGCAGCTGCTCCCGGTCGGCGTGCGCCGACAGGCTCTGCAGCTGCACGACCTCGGCCCGCACGGGGATGTAGCTGCCGTGGATCTTGACGCTTGCCGCGCCGGCCACCAGTGCCGCGCCGCGCGTGCCCGCCGCCTGGAAGCCCGTGAAGAGGATGGTGTTGCGCTCGTCGGGCGCGTAGGCCTTCAGGTGATGCAGCACCCGCCCGCCGGTGGCCATGCCGCTGGCCGAGACGATGATGGACGGGAAGCGCAGCTCGTTCAGGCGCTTGGACTCGTCCACCGTGTTGACGATGGTCGCCGTCTTGCCCAGGGCCGCGCAGTCCTGGGCGGCAAGCCGGTGCTCGTCGAGGTGGCGGCGGTACAGGGCGGTGGTGTCTGCCGCCATTGGGCTGTTGAGGTAGATGCGAACGTCGGGAATGCGGCCGCCCTCCTTGAGCAGGCGCAGGCAGTGCAGGAGGGTTTGAGCACGCCCCACGGCGAACGACGGTATGACCACGATGCCCCCGCGCGCCGCGGTGCGGCTGACGATCTGGGCCACCTCGTCGAGCACGTCGGACCGGGGGTGGAGCCGGTCGCCGTAGGTCGACTCGACCACCACGTGGCTGGCAGGCTCGCAGGCCTGGGGCGGGCGCATCACCAGGTCGTCGCTTCGACCGATGTCGCCCGAGAACAGGATGCTGCCGCCCGCCCATTCGATGCGCGCACTGGCGGCGCCGATGATGTGGCCGGCGCGGGTGAGCCGGATGCGCCATCCGGTCCAGGGAGAAAAGGGCTCGTCGAAAGCGCAGGTCTCGAAGGAGCGCAGCGCGGCCTTCGCATCCTCCTCGGTGTACAGCGGCAGGGCCGGGTTGTGCTTGCTGAACCCATGCCGGTTGGCAAAGTCCGCCTCCTCCTCGAGCAGATGGCCCGAATCGGGCAGCAGCAGCCCGCACAGCTGGCGCGTGCCTTCCGTGCAGTAGACGGGGCCCTTGAACCCCAGCGACACCAGGCGCGGCACGAAGCCGCTGTGGTCCAGGTGCGCATGAGTCAGGAGCACGGCATCGATATCGGCGGCATCCACGGGCAGCGGCTGCCAGTTGCGAAGCCGCAGCTCCTTCAGGCCCTGGAAGAGGCCGCAGTCGACGAGCAGCCGGTGTCCGTCGTGCGTGAGCAGGTAGCGCGAGCCGGTGACCGTGCCCGATGCGCCGAGAAACTGAATCTGCATGATCGTGCGCGCCTATTCCATGGAAAGCGCCGCCGAAGGAAGGCTCACATGCGCAGGCTCCTGCGCGGATGCGTCCGTGCCGGGCTGCGGTCGCGCCCGCACCAGCAGGACCGGCACGGGCGCCGTGCGCAGGATGCTCTCTGCGCCGCTGCCCAGCACCAGCCGGCGCACGCCGCGCCGTCCGTGCGTGCCCACCACGATGAGGTCGGCGGGCCATTGGCGTGCCTGCGCCCCAACGACGTCGGCGATCCTGTCGTTGTAACTGTCGTGCAGCACCGCATCGGCCTCGGCGCCCGCGGCACCGGCAGCGGCCTTGGCGCCCGCCAGCATCTCGGTGGCGTTTTCATGAAGGCAGGCGCGCAAGTCGCCCATGTAGCCGGCATAGGCGTCCATGGCGAGCCCCACGGACAACTCGTCGATGGCATGCACGAAGCGCACGCGGCCGCCGGTTACGCCGGCCAGCCGGATGGCCTCGTCCACGCCCAGGAAGGATGTTTCGCTTCCGTCGACCGGAACGAGAATTCGTTGGTACATGTCCGCCCCTTCGAATGCCGCTCGCCGCCTTGCATGCGTGGGCGCAGCAGGTCAGACCACCACCAGCAGGTCGTTGTTGACGGTGGCGATGCCCGGCGCGGACCAGGCCACCCCTTGTGCCGCCCGCCACTCCGCCCACGAATGCACCTGGCCGCGCAGCGTGACCGATGCGCCGTCCACGATGACCTGGATGTTGTGCGCCTCGCGATGCGCCTGGCGGGCGAGGGCGTGGTCGATCTTCGCGGCGATGTTGTCCGCGCTGATCCTGGGGTTGACCACGATCTGGTTGGTGACCGCCGTCACGCCCAGCAGGGGACGCACGGCGGCTTCGGCGGCGCGCCGCTGGAACTGCCATTCGACTTCGCCGGACAGGATGACGTCGCCTTTCTCCACCATGACGCCGATGTTCTGGTCGGCCAGCAGGGCGTTCCAGGTGAGAGCCCGCTTGGCTGCCAATGCAATGTCGCCATCGGGGCGCACGTCATCCTGCGGCAGCCTGACCTCCAGCTCCACCGCAATGGCCCGCACGCCGGCCACCCGCTGGGTCGCGCGCTCAATGGCGTATTTCTCCGAGTGGCTCGCCGGATAGCCGGTGAGCGTGACCACGCCGTCCTTGACCAGCACGCCCACGTTCGTGTGGGTGACCTGCGGATCCCAGGCCAGTTCGGCCTCGACGTCGTTCTGAAGTTGAGCGTCCGTCTTCATGATGTACCTCGCGTTGGTTGACCGTGGCACCACTGTAGGAAGCCGGCGCCGGCCCGGCGTTGCGCTGGATCAAGGAAGCGGCCTGTGCCGTTGCATGGCGGCTGCCAGTGCGACGCGAGCTTTGATGCAGCGCAAGCGTTCAGGAGGCGCAGCGGCGCAGGATGCAGGCTCCTTGATCGCTTTACAGCCCATACGGGAGTCGCACATGTTCCCCTTCAACAAGTCCCGCCGGCGCGCTGGCATCGGGTCTGCCAACCGCCTGGCGCCGCTGTGCGCGTTCGTGGCCTGCGCGTTGGCCAGCGGCGTGGCCGGTGCACAGGCGCGCGGCTACATGCTCTACAACCAGTACTGCATCGAATGCCACACCGCGCAGGTCCATTGGCGCGACGGGCGGCTGGCCAGCGACTGGAAGAGCCTGAACGTCCAGGTGCGGCGCTGGCAGGCCGTGGCCAACCTGAACTGGAGCGAGGAGGACATCCTGAACGTCACCCGCTATCTGAATACGCGGTACTACGACTTCTGGCCCCCGACCGAAGTGACCGTGACGCCGGTGATGGCGCCGCAGGCCCAGCGCCGGTCATCCACGGCTTCGCGTTGAGCCTGCCGGCGGCCTTCCTTGCGCCCGCCAAGAGTGGTACTTCGCCGCCAATCAGAGATCGAGCTTGCTGACCTTGGTGCCGTCCAGGCTCAGGTTGGCCATCAGCCCCGCATTGCTGAGGGCATAGCCGACGACCGCCTGTTGCGCCGTCTGCGTGTCCATGGCCGCCGATGCGCCGCTCTTGAGCATGGTCACCGATGCGTCCGCGCCGGCCGTCCATCCGCGGCTTGCGCGGAACTTGTCCAGGGCGTCCTGCGTCAGGAACAGGATGTAGACCGCCTTTGAGTCCGCGCCGGCCAGCAGGCCGACGGATGCCGCGGTGGTGCTGTAGTAGCCGTCGGTGCGCCCGCCCACGCGAAGCGCGCCTTGCCCGTAGGAGCCCCCGATGCCCAGCCCGGCCGACACCACACTGGGAAACACCAGCACGCCCTTGGCCCGTGCCGCCAGCTCGCGCGAACCGGGCACCTGCCCGTAGAGCTTGGACAGGGCGCTGTCGACGGACGCGTCGACGCTGCTGCGCTTTGCGCTGCTGTCGCCGCTGGCGGAAGAGCCGGTGGTGGTGCAGGCCACGGCGAACACGGTGGCAAGACCGGTGGCGAGGAACTCACGCTTTCTCATGACACTTCTCCTTGGTTGATTGGTTGTTGGTTGGTTGGAAACTTCAGTACCTCTGGGGAATGACCTTGAAGGGATGGGCCGATTCGCGGTAGCCGCCGCGCTTCTGGCGCTTGGGAAGAACGATCCTGTCGCGCGGCACTTCCTTGTAGGGCACCTGGGCGAGGATGTGGCTGATGATGTTGAGCCGCACCTTCTTCTTGGTGTCGGAGGGCGCGACGTACCAGGGCGCAAAGCTCGTGTCGGTGGCGGCGAACATGGCATCGCGGGCGCGCGAGTAGTCGTACCAGCGTGCGTAGGACTTCAGGTCCATCGGCGAGAGCTTCCAGATCTTGCGGCCATCGTGGATGCGCGACTTCAGGCGGCTTGTCTGCTCGTCCGGGCTCACCTCCAGCCAGTATTTGAGGAGGATGACGCCCGAGTTCACGATGGCCTGCTCCACCAGCGGCACGGCATCCAGGAACTTCTCGGCCTGCTCATCGGTGCAAAAGCCCATCACCCGCTCCACGCCGGCGCGGTTGTACCAGCTGCGGTCGAAGATGACGACTTCGCCGGCCGCGGGCAGGTGGGGCACATAGCGCTGCAGGTACATCTGGGTCTTCTCGCGCTCCGTGGGGGCGGGCAGTGCCACCACGCGAAAGATCCGCGGGCTCACGCGTTCGGTCAGGGCCTTGATCGTGCCCCCCTTGCCGGCCCCGTCGCGTCCTTCGAAAACGATGCAGACCTTCAGTCCCTTGTGCACGACCCATTCCTGCATCTTGACCAGCTCGACATGGAGCTTGCGCAGGGCCTTTTCATAGTCCTTGTTGGAAAACGGCGCGGGCTTGCCGTCGTGCAAGGCGGGCGCCGTGTCCGCTTCGGCGGGCAGGGCGGCGGTGTCGTCGGGGATGTCGCTCTTGCGGCTGGATTTCATGTCTGTTGCTCCTCGTTCATCCTTGCTCAGCTGGCGGTTCCGCCCAGCTTTCCTCCAACGCGCGTGCGCAGCTTCTCGCGTATGCAGGCGATCAGTTCTTCCGCCTCGATGACGCCAAGCTTCTCGTACGCCTTGCCGCGCATGATGAAGCCCAGCATCAGCAGGTCCCGCAGCTTCTTGAACGCCCTGGGGTTCTGATGGCCGCAGACGGAATCGTTGTTGTTCAGCACGGCTTCGATGACACCCGCATCGAGCAGCTTCACGTCGCAGATCGCGGCCTCGCGCACGATCTCGAGCATCACGTCGTCGATCTGATGCGTCCACGTCTTCAGGCTTTCGAGCTTGTCGTTCATATTCCTTGCCCCCCGGCGATTCGAAAAGGCCATTCCATCGCATCGGATGCCGATGGGGCTTGATGCAAATCAAGCAAGCGGCGGGTGCTTGGCCCAAGCCGTCGTCATCTGTTCTGCCCGGCGGCGCCTGCCGGTGCCTGCGAAACGGCATCGCGTGCCGCTCGTGCGGCCTTGTGCGCCGCTTCGGCGGCCTTCTCCAGCGCGTCCTGCGCGGCGCGGGCGGCCGCCTGGGCGTCTTCCCGGCTTGCCTTGGCGGCCTGCTCGACGGCTTCGTTGGCGCGCTGCAAGGCCTCCTGGCTGGCCTCGGAGGCCGTCCTTGCTTCTGCCAGGGCGGCATTGGCCGTGTCCCGCCCGGCGTCGAGCGCCTTGGCGGCCGACAGGGTGGCCCATGCCTCGACGCGCCTGGCTGCGTCGGCCGCCTGTTTCGCCGCACGCCGGATGGCTTCGGCCAGGGCCTGCGAGACCTTCCCGGCGGCGACCTTGCTGCGTTCAGCAGCCGCGGCGGCGGCTGCGGCGGCCTT